>NZ_JBVVPM010000054.1:0-51485 GCF_055811255.1 Bradyrhizobium sp. MI1.11 | reverse complement strand
CGCACAAAAAAATACCCCATATCGAGCCTCACTCCCGCTCGGCCAATTAAGCAAAGCCCTCGCAAGCGGGAGAGGTGGAGCCCGCGGCGCCTTCCATTCCGCCAGATGGATCCCGCTGCAATTCGTTTAGACCGGATCCGCACGCAGCAGCGTATCCACCGTGATGGTGCCCCGTGCGCGGGAGACGCAGGCGCAGATCTTCTGGTTGCTTTGCTTCTGATGGTCGCTGAAGAAGACGTCGCGATGGTCGATCTCGCCGTCGATGGCGACCACGTCGATGGCGCACAGGCCGCATTCGCCGCGCTTGCAGTCGTACATCACGTCGTGGCCGCTGGCGTTGAGGACATCAAGCATCGAGCGCTCGCGCGGGATCTCCAGCTCGACATCTGAGCCCTTCAGGCGCACGCGAAATGTCTCGGTCGGCAGCGTGCCGCTCGAACCAAAAGTCTCGTAGCGAAGATCGGGAAGCGGATGGCCGGCGCCGATCCAGGCGTGGCGCGCGGCATCCAGCATTCGCATCGGGCCGCAGAACAGCGCCAGCGCGTCCTTGGGCACCGAGGCGAACAGCGCGTCGAGATCGAGCCGCTTGCCCTCATCGCTGGCGTGAACGACCAGGCGATCACCAAGCACGGCGGCGAGATCGTCGAGATAGGCGGCTTCTTTGCGCGAGCGCACCGCGTAGTGCAGCGTAACATCGGCGCCGCGCCGGGCCAGCGCCTGCGCCGCACCTAGGATCGGCGTGATGCCGATGCCGCCGGCGATCAGGCAATAATGTTGACGCGCCCAATCGACTGCGAGCAGCGAGGCGGGCGTCGTGATGTCGAGCCGCGCGCCCGGCTGCAACGACCACATATAGCGCGAGCCGCCACGCGAATCCTCGGCGCGGCGCACCGCGATCCTTAGACCCTGCGACGACGCTTCCCCGACCAGCGAATAGGACCGCGTCTCCGGCTGCCCGTCGATGGTGACGCTGATATTGATGTGGCTGCCGACCGCATAGGCGGCGCCATCGAACTGGTCCGGCCGGATCAGGAATTCGCGGATACTGGGCGCGAGATCGCGCGTCGAGACGAGCGTCGCCGGAATCCAGGTTTCGATGAAGCGCATGGTGACGGCCCTCAATCGGTTGCGGACTTGATCAGCGCGAGCGCTGGCAGCAGGTCGAGATGGGTCCGGTTGCGCAGTGCGAGCCGCAAATTGCGCACCGCGAGCCGCGCATGCTCGCGCATGACCGCTTCGGCACGGGCGCCTTCGCGATTCTCGATGGCGTCGATCACGACGCGGTGGTGCTCCTGCCCGATGATCAGGATCTGCTGCGCCTCGGGCAGCGCCGACTGCGCCATCACGAAACCGCTTGGGGACGCAAACGGCAGCGACGAGGCGCGGTCGATCTGCCGGATCAGCGGCGGGCTACGCGACAATTCGGTGAGCAGGGCGTGGAAGCGCGCGTTCAGAGTGACATAGGACGAGAACGCATCGACCGAGATCGGGACCTGGCGCAACAACTCGTCGATCGCGGCGAGGCACTCCTTCAGCGGCTCGAGCTCGCGCGCGGAGACGCCGCGCTCGGCGGCAAAGCGCGCGGCGAGCCCTTCCAGCGTGCCGCGCAGCTCGATGGAATCAGAGATGTCGCGCTCGGAGAATGCCTTCACCATGAAGCCGCCGGAGGGAATCGCCTCCAAGAGGCCCTCCTCCTCCAGCCGCACCAGCGCCATGCGCACCGGGGTGCGCGAGGCGCCGGTCGTCTCCACCGCCTGCAGCTCGGAGATGCGCTCGCCGGGGCGCAATGAACCCGACAGGAGCTGGTCGCGCAGCGCGAGCTGCGCCTTCACGGTCTGCGAGACGGAGCGGTCGACCTCACGCTCGGCCATGTCGGCTTACTCCGCGGCCTGGAGATGCTGCGGCGGGTTTTCCTTTGCCACCATCTTGTCGATCAGCTTGCGCGTCCACATCGCACCGGCGTCGATGTTGAGATTGTAGAAGATGCGATCAGGGTTCTCGTCCATTGCGCGCTGCTGCGCCTCGAGGATCAGCTCGTCCTCGTGGAAGATGCCGGAGACGCCCTCGCGGATCTCGGTGGTGATGCGCTGCTCGCCGAGCTGATAATTGCGCACGAAGGCCCAGAAATAGTGGCAGGTCTTCTCGGTCTCCGGCGTGATGGTGTTGAGCACGAAGCCGTTGACGCCTTGCGAGCGGTCGCCTTCCGGCGCACCGGTGCCGGTCGGCGCCACGCCGACGTCGATGGCAATGGTGCACGGCGCCTCGAAGCGGATGATCTGCCAGCGGTCGACGAGCCCGGACTTGCCGAGTTGTTTCGCCCAGAACGGCGGCGCTTCGATGCCGCGCATCCAGCGCGTCACCGTAACAGTCTTCTCGCCATGGGTGACGTCGAACGGCGCCTCCGCGACCGCCTCGTTGCCGATGGACGAGCCGTGCACGAACGTCTCGTGGGTGAGGTCCATGAGATTGTCGAGCACGAGGCGGTAGTCGCAGTTGACGTGGATGGTCTTGCCGTCGCCGGCCCAGGCCGGGTCGTGATTCCAGTGCAGGTCGGGCACGAGCGCAGGATCGGCCAGCGCGGGATCGCCCATCCAGAGCCAGATGTAGCGATGACGCTCGACCACCGGATAGGCGCGCACGCAGGCCGACGGGTTGATGGTCTCCTGCGAGGGCATGAAGGTGCAGCGCCCTTGCGCATTGTATTTCAGGCCGTGATAGCCGCAGACGACCGTGTCGCCTTCGAGCCGGCCCTTGGACAGCGGCACCAGGCGGTGCCAGCAGGCATCCTCCAGCGCGGCGACCGAGCCATCGGCCTTGCGGTACATCACGACGTGCTTGCCGCAGATCGTCCGCGGCAGCAGCGCCGGCTTCACGTCGGCGTCCCAGGCGGCGGCATACCAGGCGTTCATCGGGAAGGGTTTTGTCACCGGTCTCACTCCCAAGGCTTATGAATACGTCATGTATACAATAGCGGAGGAATGGAATCGTTCAAGCGCGAATTGGGCGTATTATAATACCATAATACGGGATCATGTATACATATCTAACTCCGCTGTCATCACCCGCGAAGGCGGGGAATCCGGTACGCCGCGGCCGTCATTGGTTCACTCAACTGGCGCCACGGCGTACTGGATCACCCGCCTTCGCGGGTGATGACAGCTGTTGATGCGGCGAGTCCTCCCTTGGAGGAGCAGTGGCAGCGGCGCTTTGGCTCGTCGGCTATGCCCCGAACACCTTCGCCAACCCTGCCTGAGCCTCCTGCTGAATCGCCTTCAGGTGTTCGGGGCTGCGAAAACTCTCCGCGTAGATCTTGTAGACGTCCTCGGTGCCCGAGGGCCTCGCGGCGAACCATCCGAAATCGGTCTCGACCTTGATGCCACCGAACGGCTGGCCGTTGCCGGGCGCCTTGCTCAGGGTGGCGCGGACGGGATCGCCGGCGAGATCCTTCAGGCCGAGCTGCTCGGGCGTGACGGACTTCAGGATGTTTTTCTGCGGCGTGGTCGCGGCGACATCGATGCGCGCGTAATGGGGCACGCCGAACTCCGCGGTGAGGTCGTGGAAGAGCTGGCTCGGATCGCGGCCGGTCTTCGCCATGATCTCGGCCGCGAGCAGGCCGAGGATGATGCCGTCCTTGTCGGTGGTCCACACCGTGCCATCGCGGCGCAGAAACGAGGCGCCTGCACTCTCCTCGCCGCCGAAGCCGAAGCCGCCCGTGAGGAGACCGTCGACGAACCATTTGAACCCAACCGGCGTCTCGACCAGCTTGCGGCCGAGTTTTTTCGCGACGCGGTCGATGATGGAGCTCGACACCACGGTCTTGCCGATCGCGGCGTCCTTGCCCCAATTCGGGCGATGCGCGAACAGATAGGAGATCGCGGTCGCGAGATAATGGTTCGGATTCATCAGGCCGCCGGTGCGCGTCACGATGCCGTGGCGGTCCGCGTCGGTGTCGTTGGCAAAAGCGACGTCGAAGCGGTCGCGCATCGCGATCAGGCTCGCCATCGCGTAAGGCGAGGAGCAGTCCATGCGGATCTTGCCGTCCCAGTCCACCGTCATGAAGCGGAACGTCGGGTCGATCGCCTCATTCACCACGGTCGCCTTCAGGCCGTAGCGCTCGATGATCGGATGCCAGTAATGTACGGCGGCGCCGCCGAGCGGATCGATGCCGATATTGACGCCGGCGGATTTGACCAGGTCGAGATCGACCACGTTGCCGAGATCGGCGACATAGGGTGTGACGAAGTCATAGGCGTGGACGTTTGCGGATTTGCGTGCCCTGGCGTAGTCGATGCGGTTCACGCCTTTGAGGCCGTCGGCGAGATAGGCATTGGCGCGCCTCTCGATCACGGAGGTCGCGTCGGTGTCGGCCGGCCCACCATGCGGCGGATTGTATTTGTAGCCGCCGTCCTCGGGCGGATTGTGCGAGGGCGTGATGACGACGCCGTCGGCAAGGCCTGAGGTGCGGCCCTTGTTGTAGGTCAGGATCGCATGCGAGATCACCGGCGTCGGCGTGTAGCCGCCGTCCTTGTCGATCATGATGTCGACGCCGTTGGCCGCGAACACCTCGACGGCGCTGACCAGCGCCGGCTCGGCCAGCGCATGGGTGTCGATGCCGATAAAGAGCGGACCGGTCAGCCCCTTTTCACGTCGGTAATCACAGATTGCCTGCGTCGTCGCGAGGATATGGCCCTCGTTGAAGCTGGTCTTGAACGAGGTGCCGCGATGGCCGGAGGTACCGAACGCCACCCGCTGCGCGGGATCCGCGACATCAGGCTTGCCGGCGAAATAGGCCGTCACCAGCCGCGGAACGTTGGTGAGCGCGTCCGGCGAGGCCTGCTTGCCCGCCGCGGGATGAACATCAGCCACTGGATATACCTCGTCCTGTCGTAGAGATTGCGCAATACCATAGCATCGGCCAAGCCCGCGCCAAGAGCACAACACCCGCAATGGGGCGGCCGTTCCTGAGATCATGCTATGGTCTTTCGATCGGGGCTTTTCGAGTCGGGGCATGACGCTGTTTCAGAGGCTCTTGGTCGTTCTGATGGCGGGCATCGCGCCCGATGCGATGGCCGCGGAGTTCTACACCGAGGATTTGCGTATCCCGATGGTCGAGGCCGGACCGCAGGGGCTGGAGGCGTTCCTGGTCCGGCCGGCCGGGACCAGGCGCTATCCGCTCGCGCTGCTCAGCCACGGCTCGCCGCGCAGTTTCGACGATCGCGCGACGATGTCCGCGCACAAATATTATGGCATCGCTCTCGAATATGCCCGGCGCGGCTTTGCCGCGCTGATCGTGATGCGGCGCGGCTACGGCACCTCGCCCGGCGGGCGCGTCGACAGCATCGGCGGCTGCGCCAACGCCGCTTATCTGCCGGCCGCGGCGATCGCGGTGGCGGATTTGCGCGCGTCGATCGAGGCGATGGCGCGGAGGGCCGACGTCACCACGTCAGGCATGATCGCGGCCGGCCATTCCGCCGGCGGGTTCGCCACTGTCGCCTTGACCGCGCAGGCGCCAGCGGGTCTCGTCGCCGCGATCAGCTTTGCCGGCGGGCGCGGCTCGCGCGACGACGACGACGTCTGCAATCCCGACGGGCTGGTGCGGGCCTTCGCCACGTTCGGCAAAACCTCCCGCGTGCCGATGCTGTGGGTCTATGCCAGCAATGATTCCTACTTCGGTCCCGACCTCGCGCGCCGCCTCCATGACGGATTTCGCGCCAATGGCGGCAACGCGAAATTCATCGCGGCGCCGCCTTACGGCGACGATGGCCACTATCTCTATTCGGTCGTGAGCCGTCCGCAATGGACGCCCTATCTCGACGCCTTCCTGCGCGAGCGAGGTCTCGGCCACGATGTCCTGAGCCCGCCCGATCCGCTGCCGCCGCCGGGCCAGCTCAGCGAGGCCGCGCGCGCCGAGTTCGCGCGCTATCTCGCCAGCACGATGCCGCACAAGGCTTTTGCGGTGTCGCCGAACGGCGGTTACGGCTGGCGTTCGGGGCGGGCGACGGCCGACGACGCCCAGCGCGATTCACTTGCCGCCTGCACAAAATGGTCGTCTGCCTGCACCCTCTATGCAGTCGACGACAAATTGGCCGGGGCTGCGCCAAGCACATCAACCGACCAGAGCTCGCGGTCGCGATAGCTTCATTGCGCCGCCTGCCGCTCGCGCCGTCCGAGCCGGGCCGCACCCCGAGCCGCCAGAAAATCGGTTGTTAACTCGAAAGATATAATACGTGGTCCATGCTGCGGGATCGAACACACATCAACGCCCGCGCAACGTGGACACACGTTGCGATCGCTGTGCTTTGGTTGGCATCCACCTCCGTGCACGCCCAGAACGACGTGGAACCGGCGTTGGCGGCGGGCGGTCGCGATGCAGATCTCGGCGCTGGAGAGACGCCGGCGTCGCGGGCGGCGATCCGAAAAATCATCGAAAGAGAAACGGCCAAGACCAATCTGCCCGCCGACATAGCCGAGGCCGTCGTCTTCGTCGAAAGCGGATACAATCCGGGCACCATTGGCGCCGTCGGCGAGATCGGCCTCATGCAGGTTCGGCCCGAAACGGCAGCGATGCTCGGATTTCGGGGAAATAACGCAGAACTCGCAGAGCCCGACATCAACATCCACTACGGCGTTCTCTATCTGAGCCGCGCATGGCGCCTGGCCGGCGGGGACCTTTGCCGAGCCCTGATGAAATATCGAGCCGGTCACGACGAGGAGTCCATGACTCCGCGCTCCCAGGTCTATTGTCACCGCGCCCGCAATCGTCTTGTCTCTATGAACTCGACGAGTGTGGGAAGCCAGGCTGCCGCAATCCCAGATGTGGCACCGGCGCCAACTCCGGCGCCCACCATCTCGAAGTCAGCGCACAATCAAAAAACCCCGGCACAGCCGAAGGACGTTTACGCGCGTTACCGTCAAGGCACGGCGGTCGCGAGCAGGGCATATTGGGCAGCACAGGAAGCCCGGGTCCGCCTCATCAAGGCTCGCGTCGAAGCCAGGTGGAAACGGGTCGCATCACGCCAATAGAATTGCCTGCCCAGAGACGAGCAGCGGTTAGACGAACGACATTTTTGAAACCGAACTTTGAAACCGAACCTGAATAGAGATCATGCACAACAGTTTGAGAGTTTTATTCGCAATCGTCGCGACCGGCGCCGTGGCCTTGTCGGCCTTTCTCGCGATTCGGTTCCTGGTCGGTTTCAGTGGCTGAACCCGCTGGCGCCGCCGGCACCATGTCGTGCTGCGCCTCCGTCTAGAGCCGCTCGCTCAGCGCGAGCTTGTAGCCGACGCCGGTGACCGTGGTGATGACGGGCGTGCCGCTGCCGACGAGCTTGCGGCGCAGCCTCGCCACCAAGGCATCGACAGTGCGGATGTCGACCTCGGCCTGGCGATTGCTGACGACCTCGATCAGATAGTCGCGGCTAAGCGGCCTGCCGTCGGCGCCGACGAGCGCCGCGAGCAGGTCGAATTCGGCGCGTGTCAGCGCCACCGGCTTGCCGTCGCTGCCGAGCAGCTCGCGCCGCGTCAGGTCGATGATCCAGTCGCCGAAGGCGATCGAATTGTGGTTGCGCGCCGCCTTGCGGTCGATCGAGCGCCGCCGCAGCACGCTTCGCGCGCGCGCGAGCAGGTCGCGCAAATTGATCGGCTTGGTGACGTAGTGGTCGCCCGCGACCTCGAGGCCGAGGATGCGATCGACGTCGGTGTCGCGGCGGGTGACGAAGATGATGCCCGCATTGCTGGTCGCCTGGATCTCCTTGGCGAGATCGAAACCGTCGCCGTCGGGCAGTTGCACGTCGAGGAAGACGAGATCGGTCCGCATCCGCAGCGCCTGGCGGCATTCCGCGCAGGAGCCGGCGCCGACCACGTCGAAATTGTTCTCGCTGAAATAACCGACCAGCATCGTCCGCGTCACCGGATCGTCCTCGACGACGATCAGCCGCTCGCGGCCAGCGACACGCAATTCCTGAACTGCGGAATCAGCCACGATGTTGGATGTCCTGTGTGCTTGCGGGCCGACCTGGAAGCTCAGGTCGCCGAGCGCGCCGTCCTGTGAACGTACATTCACGACTGTTCGAGCCCCCTCGAATTGCCTGCTGCAATACTAGGCGCGTTAGCGCGCCCAAACAACATTGGTCACGATCTGGCCGCATTAAGTATGAATTGGCCCACACTTCTCATCCCGAGCATCATGTTCGGGAGCCCCGCACGAGCGGCTGTTGTGCGGGCTGACGCCCATCCCGCGGCCACTTGCCCCGCCAAGAGCTTCAAATCTACTGTGGCGTCCCGAAAAGTCTGCCCCAGGAGGTGGCGCCATGGAAGTCATCCTGCTCGGCACCGGCGGCCCGCGCCCGGACCCGCGCCGCATGGCGACGACCACGCTGATCAGGCTGGGCGAGGAAAACATCCTGATCGATGCAGGCCGCGGCGTCATGGTGCAGCTCAGCAAAGCGGGCGTGCCGCTCGGCTCCATCAACACGGTCTTTCTCACCCATCACCATTTCGACCACATCGGCGACCTCTACGATGTGATGCTCAATTCATGGTTGCACGGGCGCAAGGACGATCTGAGCATCTATGGACCGCCGGATACCGAACGGCTCGTCAATACGCTCGTCACGCAGGTCTACGACAAGGACATCGCCTGGCGCGATCAGGGCGAGCCGAGCTTCGGCGGCTGGAAACCTGTCGTCGCGACCGACATTATACCGGGCCCCGTTCTCGACACCGGGCGCTGGAAGATCAGCGCCGAACTCGTCTCGCATGGCGACGGCCTCGACATGTCGCCGGCCTTCCTCGCACGCTGGATGTGTCTCGGCTATCGCTTCGAGGCCGAGGGCAAGGTCATCGCAATTTCCGGCGACACGGTGCCCTGCCCCGGTCTCGAGCGGTTGGCTGAGGGGGCCGACCTGCTGGTCCAGTGCTGCTTCCTCGCCACGCCGGAGATCGACAACGAGCACCTGCGCCGGCTTGCGAAATTCACGATGGCCTGTGGCGATACGGTCGGCAAAGTCGCGGCCAAGGCCGGCGTCAAGAAGCTCGCGCTGACCCATCACCGGCCTCGCACCGACGATTCCATGCTGAACGCGCTGCTCGTGGACGTCAGGCGGGACTACTCGGGTCCTGTCGTGCTCGGCGAGGACCTCACCCGGATCGAGGTCTGAAAACTCGAGATGCGCGAAGACCGTCCGACTTCAGAACGATCCAACCTCAACCCGAAATGACAATTGCTCTTCCGTCCCAGGCGCGATGTGCATCAGGCCCGGCTTGTCAGTGAATTCGCCGTCGAAGCCGGCCGGACTGGCATAGCCGC
This sequence comes from Bradyrhizobium sp. MI1.11, assembly GCF_055811255.1. NCBI lineage: Bacteria > Pseudomonadati > Pseudomonadota > Alphaproteobacteria > Hyphomicrobiales > Nitrobacteraceae > Bradyrhizobium > Bradyrhizobium sp. MI1.11. Next base: position 42,178 of record NZ_JBVVPM010000054.1, on the reverse strand, counting down.
GCCAGGGCTCGATGCAGAGGAACTGCGCGCCAGATGGTTTCGACCAGACGCCAAGCTCGCGAAAGCCGCGCCATGACATTTCCAACCACGGCCCGGTGGACGCGCCCCGCTCCGCGGCATAGCGGACCGAATTGCTCGCGATCCGATCGAAGATGATTGCATCGTCGACGAACAGGGATTCGGACAGAGGCAACACGGAGCCTTTGATCGGGCTCGGCTCCGGTGCCGGACGCAGCAGGCCGCCGTCGAGACGGCGGACGGGAGATGGCTCTGCGTTCGCGAAGCTCAGCGCGTAACTCTCCTTCGCCAGTCCCGGTTGGAGCGGCCAGTTGAAAGCGGGATGGCCGCCGAGCGAGGCCGGCAATATCTCCTTGCCGGTGTTCGCGACCACGAGTGAAAGATCGAGACCGGATTCGTCGAGCGCATAGGTTGCCGTCAGGCGGAACGCGAAGGGGTAGAGCGCGCGCGTCGTCTCGCTGTCTTCGAGCACCAGGACACAGCGACTTTCGCCACGTTCCGCCCACGCAAAGCGGCTGTCGCGCGCGAAGCCGTGCTGGGTCATCCGGTAAATCCTGCCCCGGTGCCGCAATTCGTCATTGGCGAGACGCCCGACGATCGGAAACAGCAGCGGCGCATGGCGCGGCCAAGCCGGCTCCGCCTGCCAGACGAACTCGATGCCGGCATCGCTCGCCAGCGAACACATCTCCGCGCCTTGCGCCTTGATGGTCGCGGTGAGCCCGCCGCTGCGGATCGTATGCGTGTCGTCGGTCATAACAGCCTGTTCAGATCATCGCAGTTCGCAGGACAATTTCTAAATGTTCGCGGAATGTTGGAGCGACACTCTGCTCAAGAGCGCTGATAGTCGTCTTCAATCCGGATGATGTCGTCTTCCCCGAGATAGCTTCCCGTCTGGACCTCGATCAGCTCCAGCATGATTTTACCGGGGTTCTCCATCCGGTGCACCGCGCCCATCGGGATATAGATCGACTCGTTCTCGTGCACGCTTTTGACGGTCTCGTTGACGGTGACGCGGGCGGTGCCGCGGACCACGATCCAGTGCTCGGCGCGATGATGGTGCTTCTGCAGCGACAGCCGTCCGCCCGGCTTCACCACGATGCGCTTGACCTGGTGGCGCTCGCCATTGTCGACCGACTGGTAGCTGCCCCAGGGCCGATGCACCTTGAGGTGCTCCTCGGTGACTTTCGGTGCGACCGCCTTGAGTTTTGTGACCAGCCGCTTCAGCCCGTTGGCATCCTTCTGGCGCGAGACGAGCACTGCATCCGCGGTCGCGACCACAATGAGATCGTCGACGCCTTCGAGCGCGACCAGCGCGGCATCGGTGGTGACGTTGCAGTTGCGGCTATCTTCGAACACGGCGGCGCCATGCGAAGCATTGCCTTGGGCGTCCTTGTCCGACAATTCCCACACCGCGTGCCAGGAGCCGACGTCGGACCAGCCGCACGACACCGGCACGACCGCCGCGCGCGCGGTCTTTTCCATCACCGCATAGTCGATCGAAATCGCCTTGGCGGCGCCGAACGCCTCGGGCTCCAGCGTCACGAAGCCGAGATCGCGGCCGGCATTGGTCACGGCATTGGAGATCGCCTCCACGCTTGCCGCGTCGACCTTGCGGTATTCGTCGAGCAGGACGGCGGCCGGGAACATGAAGTTGCCGCTGTTCCAGAGATAGCCCGAATTGACGTAGTCGGCCGCCTTCACCGCATCCGGCTTCTCGACGAAGCGCGCGACCGCGTGTACCTCGCCGGAGATGACCTCGCCCGGACTGATATAGCCGTATTCGGTCGCCGGCCGCTCCGGCTTGACGCCGAAGGTGACGATGCGCCCGGCGCTCGCGGCGGTGAGGCCTTGGCGGCACGCCGCGACGAACGCGGCATTGTCCTGCACCACGTGGTCGGCGGCGAGCGCGAGCACAATGGCTTCACTGGCGCGGTTCTGCGCGAACACCGCGCCGGCTGCGATCGCCGGGCCGGAATCGCGCCGCATCGGCTCGAGGATCACGTCGGCCTCGATGCCGATCTCGGCGAGCTGCTCCAGCACCATGAAGCGGTAGGAGGCATTGGTGATGACGATCGGGCGATCGAACAGCGAGGCCTCCGAGACGCGCAACAGCGTGTCCTGGAAGGTCGAGCGCGTGCCGAACAGCGGCAGGAACTGCTTGGGCCGCACCTCGCGCGAAGCCGGCCACAGCCGCGTTCCGGCACCGCCGCACATGATCAGGGGGATGATTTTTTGGGACACGTGTGAGCTACTCAAGAGAGGGGTTTATACGCGGTGATAATTTCGATACCATTCGACAAAGCGGCCCAAGCCATCCGCCAGCGGCGTCGAGGGCGTGAAGCCGACGTCGCGTTGCAGGGCCGAAATGTCGGCGCGCGTCTCGAGGACGTCGCCAGCTTGCATCGGCAAAAGCGCGCGGATCGCGGGCTTGCCGATGATCTTCTCCAGTGTCTCGACGAACTCAATCAAATTGACCGAGCAATTGTTGCCGATGTTGTAGACGCGATACGGCGCATAGCTCGACGAGATTTCCGGCTGCTCGGCGTTCCACGCGGGATTCGGCGTCGCGGGCCGATCGAGGGTGCGGATCACGCCCTCGACGATGTCGTCGACGTAGGTGAAATCGCGCCACATATTCCCATTATTGAAAAGCTTGATCGGCTCACCCGCAAAGATCGCGCGCGTGAAGAGCCAGGCGGCCATGTCGGGCCGGCCCCATGGACCATAGACAGTGAAGAAGCGAAGACCGGTCACCGGCAGCTTGTGAACATGTGCGAATGTGTGCGCCATCAGCTCGTTGGCCCTCTTGCTCGCGGCATAGAGGCTGACCGGATGATTGACCGAATGCTCGGTCGAATACGGCAAGGTGCGATTGGCGCCATACACGGAGCTCGACGAGGCGTAGACGAGATGCGCCAGACCGTGGCGCCGGCCGGCTTCGAGCACGGTGACGAAGCCATCACAATTGGCGCGGATGCTGGTGATTGGGTCGTCGATCGAGGCGCGCACGCCGGGCTGCGCCGCAAGGTGCACCACGCGGTCGGGCGAGACCTCGTCGAACACACGCGTCACCGCAGCGAAATCTGCAAGGTCGATCTCGTGGAACGTGAAAGCATCATGCTTGAGCATCTCGAGGCGAGCGCGCTTGAGCGCCGGATCATAGTAAGGAGTTACTGCGTCGATGCCGACAACTCGTTCCCCGCGCGCAAGCAAGCGCTCACAGACATGCATGCCGATGAAGCCGGCAGCGCCGGTAACCACCACGGGGGCCAAAATAAACTCCGTTGTCCGTCCTCATATACCGCATTGCCAGACTGAACCGGTAGAGGCAAGGGTTCAGCATTGGAGAACAGCCGCCTCGCATCGGCAAGCTTAATGCCGGGCGCTTCGGATGTCAGCCTTCCCAAGTTAACCAGAAGGGGCGCCCTTTGCCTGCCGACGAAACATCGGATGCGCGCCCATAAAGGGCTCCCGGCTGCCCGGCAAGATTTTCAACAAGTGTTCCCGGAGCGCCGAACGAACAGCGCGATCACACGACCGATGTCGTCATAATTCCGTGCCTTCGGGCTGCTTCTTTCCGTGCTCACATTTGGTTCGAAAGCACAAATCGCGACCCACGCTTTGTGGCATCGACAACCCGAACGGCACAAAATTGAAGCTTTTCATCAACGGCCGCTTTCTCTCGCAAAAGCTGACCGGCGTTCAGCGTTATGCCGCCGAACTGGTCAAAGCGATCGATGCCCTGCTTGCTTCCGACCAATTGCCCGTTGCCCTCAGAGGAGCCGAGTGGCAATTGCTCGTGCCGAGCGAGACGAGCGAAGCGATCAATCTCGCCCACATCAAGGTACGCAAGATCGGACGGTTGAGCGGACATGCCTGGGATCAGATTGAACTTGCGCGCGCTGCCACTGGAGGTCGCCTGATCAGTCTAGCCAATGCCGGACCTGTGTTTCATCGTGATCATATTGTCGTCATCCACGACGCACAGGTCTTCCGCCGGCCCGATTTCTTCAATTGGCGCTATCTGGCCGTCCACCGAACGATGGGGCGCCTGCTTGCGCGCCGGGCCACGATCGCAACCGTATCGGCCTTTTCTCGCAATGAACTGGCTGCAATGCTTGGCCTTTCGAAAACCGATATTCCGATATTCCCCAACAGCGCGGAGCATTTCGCGTCCACAACGCCTGATCCCGGTATTCTCGACCGACTAGGGCTTCAGCCAGGAAAATATTTTCTCTTTGTCGGCTCCAGAACCAAGAACAAGAATCTCGCCGTTGCAATCGAGGCGGCGCGGCTGCTCGAACGAAAGGACGTTCCGCTCGTCATTGTCGGCGGTGACAACAGCAAGGTATTTCAAGACAATCTGGGCGAGAGCGAATCGGGCCTGCTTCTGGCGGGACGTCTGGCGGACGGGGAGATTGCAGCTCTGTATGCACACGCTCTGGCGTTCGTTTTCCCCTCTCTTTACGAGGGCTTTGGTGTACCGCCACTTGAAGCCATGATCTTCGGCTGTCCGGTCATAGCCTCGACGGCTGACGCGGTGATGGAAACGTGCGGCGAAGCAGCTGCTTATTTTTGCGCCAACGACGCTCCAGCGCTGAAACAGCTTATGCTCGAAAGGTTGGCAGTCGGCGCAATCTCTGATCAGGAACGCAGAAAGCAACAGGATCGTCTTGCATTATACTCGTGGCAAGACTCGGCGCGAGCACTGTTGGATTTTCTCGCGTCGCGCGCATAGCGAGGCGCCGCCGGTTTGGCGGAGAGCGCTTAAATTCTGCGCGCGGCTGTCTCAAGCACGCTGCTGACAGCGGTTCGGCGTCCAACGGGTTCCATGCGCACGTTCGACTTCGACGGACGCGAGCTTCAGCATCGCGGCGCAACAACACCACACCGCTGCCCAAATCTCGCTATGGATTGGATGGATTGTGATCGCATCCATTGATGCTCAATTAAGGACGCGCCATGTCGATCTTCCCAACTCAATCCTCCGCAAGGCAGGCGGTGAAGGTGCTGCATGTCGCGGAAACCATCCGGGGTGGGATAGCGAGCTACCTGAACGAATTGCATCCGCAGCAACAAGCGAGCTTCGGCGCGGAGAACGTGCACTATATTGTGCCATCGGATCATCGCCACGACCTCGTTGGAATCGATGATAGCCAGATCACGACCTTCGACAGATCGGGCCGCAGCATCGCCGGACTATTTCAGATGCTGCGGGCGAGCATGCAGGCGCTCGACGCCTTCAAGCCTGACGTCATGCATCTCCATTCGTCGTTTGCCGGACTCGTTCTACGGCCCGCGTTGGCCGCTCGTTCTGAAGGTCCTCGCGTCGTCTATTGCCCGCATGGCTGGGCATTCTCGCGAGAGACCGGCCGCCTGAGCCATCTGGCGGCAAAAGCTGCAGAGACTCTTCTGGCCCGCACGTCGGATCGTATCATCTGCATTTCCGGCGATGAATTCAATGAAGCGGTTCGGGCGGGAATTCCGACTGACCGTCTGACCCTGGTGCACAATGGCATCTCCAAGAGCCGCCCACTGCCGCACGGCGTTGCGACAGATTGGACTTCAAAGAAGGCCAAGGTCCTTTTCATCGGCCGTCTTGATCGACAAAAGGGCTTCGACCTCCTGATCGAGGCCGCACGATCCCTCGAAGATGTCCTGGATGTTCGCATTGTCGGCGCCTCCGTGGTCAATAAGTTCGACGGAGCTGCGGTTCCCGCCAACGTCTCGCTGCTAGGCTGGCTGGATCGTCAGCAAATCGAGGCTCAGCTGGAGGCGGCCGATCTCGTCGTCATCCCGTCACGATGGGAGGCCTTCGGCCTCGTCGCTCTGGAAGCGATGCGCGCGGCCAAGCCCATCCTGGCCTTCCACAGCGGAGCGCTCCCTGAAATCGTCGTTGACGGAGTCACTGGCGTGCTTTGCGAGCCTGTCGCGGTTCAACCTCTCATCGACGGCTTCCGACGGATGCTCGATCTGGATCTCAAGGTCTTGGGACAACGCGGCTACGATCGCTTCAAGCAGTTTTATGACGTTCAGAAGACACACCGCCAATTGCATCAGGTCTATGTCGAACTCCTCGGCGATAACGAGAGTGGGGTCGAGCAGAGCGTGGCACTGCAATCGGACCTCTCGAAGCCTTTTTGAGGTGAGTCGCGGCAGGCCAGAAATGATGACGAGTATGATCTAGGCGATGGCAGACCACAGCACCTTGGGTCGCAACGGGCTGCTCTGGATCGCGAGCCTCATTGCGTCTGTTTCTCTGTCTGTCCCGGCATGCGCTCAACAGGCTCAGACGCTTGAAAGCAGATTCCTGTTGGGTATCGGCACCCACCAGGGACTGGGAGGGCCGGTCAGTTCTCGAGGCTACGTGCCCTCCGTGAACGTCAGCCAGATCAAGCAACTGGGCTTTAACGCCTTTCGCGACGATTTTCCCTGGTCTGATTTCGAATTGCCTGGCCGTCGGATGGGCTTCACGCCGCGGTTGGGCAGGCTCGACGCGCAGGTTCAGTCCGGCATCGCCCGGCCGCTCCTGATCCTTGCATTCGGTCATCACCTCGTGCCGAACTCGTCGCCGCCGACGACGGACGAAGCCCGGCAGCGGTTCGCGGACTATGCGGCAGCGGCCGCGCGATCGGTAGCGCCGCAGCGCCCGATCTTCGAACTCTGGAACGAGTGGAATCTGGCAGCCAAGAAGGACCCTTCATTCTCGGCGGAGAATTACCTGGCCCTCGCCAAGGCGGCGCGACCGGCGGTCAAGCAGGCGGTGCCGAATGCGCCTTTCGTCGTCGGCGCGATCGGCGACGATCCCGGTTGGACGTGGACGGAGAAGATGCTGCAAACCGGCATCCTTCAATACGCAGATGGCGCCTCGATTCATCTTTACAATTTCTGCATGGCGCCGGCGAAGCGCAATTCGACCGAGATTATCGACCGGCTCACGGCGTTCCATCGACTGGTCGGCCAAGCGAGCGGCAATCCCGACTTCCCCATTTACGTGACCGAGACTGGCTGGACCACGGCTTCGAACAAATGTGGTGTCAGCGAGCAGGCCCAGGCCGATAGCACGGCACAGCTCATCCTGTGGGCCTCGACAGCGGCGCGCTGGCTCAAGGGGATGTGGATCTATGAGCTCAAGAACAGTGGCCAGAATCCAGCCGAGCTGGAGGACAATTTTGGCCTCTACGGCTTCGACAATTCGCCCAAACCCGCAGCTTGCGCGGCGCGTGGCGCCTGGGCATTCATCCGTTCCACCCTAACCGCGGAACGTAGAAGCCTTGCCAACGGGGTGATGTCGATCGGAGCATCCTCGACCACCGGCGGCAAAGTCGCGGTCTGGTCCGAGGATCCGGATCGACGCTACGAGGTCCGCATCAGAGGCGATCTGCCGGGCGCGACTTTCGCGGCCCCCTGCGATGCAACCGCAAGGCCAGCCTCCGGGACCTGGCTGCCGGTTTCGAGCACGCCGGTCCTGATCTCCACCAACAATGACACCATTCCCGCACTGGATATACGGCCGGCACGGTAATCGGATCGGCACAAAGAGGTTGACGCGATGAAGATCCTTTTGACATCCACACTTTATCCGACCCCGCAGGCGCCGAAGATCGTCGGCGGAGCAGAGATCTTCGCGCGGAGATTTGCCGAGGGCCTGGCTCAGCGCGGCGACGAGGTCGAGGTGGTACGCGCCGCACCTGCGCCCGAGCAGGGGCGTGAACTATGCAACGGCATCAACGTCTATTCCGCACCGGTGCAAAACGTTTATGCGCCGTTCACGGAACGAAAGAACGTCGTGAAACGAAGCATCTGGCATGCGATCGACGATTGGCAGATCCAGGCCCCGATGATCGCGGAGCGCATTCGCGCCTTCAAGCCGGACGTTCTGCATTCCAATAATTTATCGGGCCTGACCACGGCGATCTGGCGGGTAGCTGCCAAACTCGGAGTTCCGGTCCTGCACACGCTTCATGATTACTATCTGACGTGTCCACGCTGCTCCCGCTTCGACAAGGGGCACTCCTGCGAACGCACATGTACGAGCTGTGGGATCCTGACGTACCACCGCAAGCGGGCCACCCATTGGCTCGATGCCGTGGTCGGCGTCAGCGCGCGCGTCCTTTCCATTCACACCGATATGGGCATGTTTGCCGAGACGCCAATCCGCACCGTCATTCGCAATGCCTCGACCGAGCCGCCGCGCTCACCCTACCCGCGGCCTGTCTGCACGACGGAAGTGACCTTCGGCTTCATCGGACGGATCACCGAGGAGAAGGGCATCGACAATCTCATGCGAGCGCTTGCCATGCTGCCGCCTGATCGGATCCGGATGATGATTGCCGGCCGCTTGAGCGATCAGGAACAACAGCGCCTGAGCGCACTGGCGCCGCATGCACGGGTCGAGTTCATGGGATTCGTATCTCCCGACGAGTTCTACAGGCAGGTCGACGTCGTGGTCGCGCCGTCCATCTGGCACGATCCTGGCCCGCTCGTCGTCGCGGACGCCAAGGCGGCAGGCAGACCGCTGCTCGGTACGCATTTTGGCGGCATGCCGGAGGCGATCGAGCATGGCATAACGGGGTGGTTGACCGAAGCGGATCCACAATCCCTGGCCAGGAGCATGCGCGAAATCGCTGCGGATCCGCACAAGATCGACGAGATCAGCCGTCGGCTTATCGCGGACACGAACAAGTGGATCTTTTCCGACGTATTGTCGTCGTACAAGAACCTGTATGAACAACTGCGTGAGCGACGGATGTCGTCCGTGCGCCCGGCAATAGCCGGGACGCCACAAGCGCATGCGGTGGCAAAGAGTAGCTTCATTCCGAGATGACACGTCTCTTCGCGATCGCCGGCTACGTTTACCAAAGCGCAGCAGCGATCATCCTGATCTTTGTGATCAGTCACCTGTTGCCTGCCGCCGACTACACCAATTATTCTCTCGCAATGGCCTCGAGCCAGTTGCTCTGCGTCCTCATGTTCGAGTGGCTGCAGCTCGCGGGACTGCGGTTTCTTGCGGCCGCCAAGGAGAGCGAGGCTGCTCGATTGAGATCGTCGCTCTTTGCAGCGGCGCTCATGAGCGCCGCTGCGCTCGTTGCAGTCGGGAGCTGCGCCTCCTTGATCAGCGGCCTCACGCCACGGCTGGTCGCCCTCGGCCTGAGCGTGGCCGTTCTTCAGGGCTCGACCGATTTGTATTTCTTGTCGGTACGCCTGTCGAACCGGCTGGGAACCGCCTCCTGCCTTCTTGCCTTGCGTGCGACGGCTCTTTTGGGCGGGGCCGTCTCGGGCGGAATGATCTCGGGCACGGCCGAAGCGACGCTGCTCGGCATCGCATCGGGTCACCTGCTTGGACTCCTTGCCGGTCTCGTCGCATATCGCACGCCGCTGGATCGCGTGTCGCCGCGAACAATGCTGGCTGACTGGAAAGACTTTTCGCGCTACGGCATGCTTGCGGCCGGCGCGTCCGTGATCCATTTGTCCGTGCCAGTTCTGCTCCGTATCATTGTCGTCGGGCGACTGGGCGCCACAGGAGCCGGTGCAGGATTTTCCATTGCGCTCGACCTGCTGCAACGTCCCTTCTGGGTCCTCAACGCGGCGATCCACACCGTGAGTTATCCTGAAGTGGTCAATGATTTCGAGCACGGGAGCGCCACGACATCGAGACAATCGACGCGGCACATGTTCGAGTTCATGATCTGCACAACTCTCGTCCTGCTGGGCGGGCTTGTCGCCTTCATTCCGGACGCGGCCCGCATCCTGGTTCCGCGGGAGAGCGTCGAGGGCTTCCTGGCGACAGGGCCGGCGGTTGCTGCTTTCTACTTCCTCCATACCCATTTGCAGGCAACAATCGCGGTCGTCCCCCACCTGGAAAAGCTCGCGACCAGGCTCGTCCTCATCGCTGCCGGGCAGCTTGCAATGGTTGCGGCGTTCTCCCTGGTTGCCGTCTGGGCCGGCCTGTCGCCACAAGCAGCCGTCACCTGCGCCTCGATCGCCACGCTCGCAGCGATCCTGGCCGGACTTGGACCTACCCTGAGATTCGAGGCGTTCCCGCGCTGGCCCCTGGTGCTTCAGGCGCTCATAGCCGCCATCCTGATCGGATCGTTAAGTCATGCGCCGAGCGAACCGGTGGCGTGGCTTGCCGGAAAAATCGTCATCGCCGCAATTGTCACGGGTGCGGTCGGCTGGCGCGGAAACTTTCTCCTCCTGGCGCGCCCAAGCTGATCTGTCGACCGGTCCCCTGGCAAATCCTCTTTTGGAGCTCAAGGCGCTACTGACGCTCTGCTGGTGTCCACGAAGTTCCTGCTATGGAACTCATCATCTGCTTCGCCCTGCAAAACGACAGACAACCAGCACGAGAATATCAAGCGATATACTCGCTTGTAAGCATAGCGTCCGCCGAAGCTATCGGACTGACCGTCAAAATTCTACTAGCGCATCCCCTCAGCCTGACAACGTCCCACACCGCATCCGCGCCGGCTTCACATGCATCATTGAAGCGCGACATGCGCATATATTCAGCAGTGAAACTCTGCGAATTCTTGGAAGCGCCATGTTCAGGTCATGCTGCGTCGGCACGACATCGTTATTGTCTTGAATCAGAGTCGACCTGTTCCTGCGAGGAACTGCTGATCGCTCTCGATTTGTAGCTCCGATTTTTATCTGAAATTCACACTCGATCGAGAAGGTTGAACGCAAATCCCTGCGAGCAATTTCGTTCGCGTAGAAATTCGAGTGTGAAATGTCGTCAGATCAAACCGTCCTCTCCGCAAGCGGCTTCATCAACTCCATCGGCGTCAACACGCATGCCGGCTTCGGGTGGACCGACTACAATAACCTCGCATTGATGGTCGATGACCTGAAGTACCTCGGCGTCACCCATCTCCGCGACGCGATGGGAACCAGCCCCGCCGCACAACCGGTCGTTGAAGGGCTGGCGGCGGCCGGCTACAAGTTCGACTTCCTGGTGTCATCCGCCCTGCCCCAGCTGGGCACCGCCGGCCTTCAGAAGTATATCGTGTCGCTCGAGAAGTTCGTGGCGAGCCATCCGGGCAGCATCAGCGCCATGGAGGGGCTCAACGAGGCCAATCACCAGCCCTTCAGCTACAATGGCAGCTCGAGCCTTGGCGCCGCGGCCCAGTTCCAAAGCGCGCTCTATCAGGCGGTCAAGGCAGACGGCACGCTTTCCAGCATTCCCGTCTTCAATCTGTCGCTCGCCTACAACGATCCCCAGGGCTACAGCCAGCTCGGCAACATGTCGGGCTCGGTCGATTTCGCCAATGCGCATGCCTATGTCAGCACCAGCTTGACGACCAGCAGCTCACTTGCTGCCACCTTGAGCGCCGTCTCGACCGCGGCGCCGGGAAAGCCCGTCGTGATTACGGAGACCGGCTACACCACCCAAGCCAACACCCAGTATCTCGGCGTCGACGAGACGGTGCAGGCCAAGTCGATCTTGAACACCCTGGTCGATGCCTACAAGGCTGGCGTGAGTGCGACCTATCTCTACGAGATGTTCGACCGCGACTCGTCTGCCAGCAACACCAATCCCGAAGCCAACTTCGGCTTATTCAACTCCGACGGAACGCCGAAGCTCGCCGCGACGGCAATTCACAACCTGACGAGCATTCTGGCCGATGACGGCAAGGGCGGCCTGCAGCCGACTAATCCATTGAACTACACGCTGAGCAACATGCCGGCCTTGGGCACCAGCATGGTGCTCGGCAAGAGCAATGGCGCCTACGAGCTTGTCGTCTGGGCGGAGCCGAAGCTCTGGAATGATGCGGCCGATGCCGAAATCTCCAATCCGACCCAGACGGTCACGGTGAATCTGGGCGGCATGCATCACTCGGTCAAGGTGTACGACACGCTGACCGGGACCACCGCGATCGCGAGCTACACCGACGTCAGCACGATTACGATTCCGGTCAGCGATCACCCGCTGATCATCGAGATCGACGCGCCCGCGACCACCCCGATTCCGCCTGACACCCGAACCAGTGTCAGCGGCACGGCTGCCGAGATCGTGCCGCAACTGTCCGACCTGAGCACGTCGACGGCGCTTAAAACCATTACGCTAACCGACTCGCATGTCCTGCCCGTCGCTTCGAAAGCGACGATGGATTATATGATCGCGCATTACGGTAGTGCGCTGTCCAAGATCCAGGGCGGCCATTCCTTCTCGGTCACGAACTCGGCCGCGACCTGGAGCAGCACGAAGACGTATGACGCCGGCGGCAACCTCCTGTCGAAAGCGGATACCGGCCTGAACGCAAGCGGACTGCCCATCTCGACCACGATCGTCTACACCGACGGGTCCAAAGACGCGATCGGCTACACCGGCGGCGTAAAGACCACCTCCGTCCATTCCGCGACCGACGGGACCAAGACCACCGACACTTACAACACGACCGGCGGGCTTCTCAGCGAAGTCGTGCAAAAGCCGGACGGCTATTATTCGACGACCCTCTACACCAACGGCGTGAAGACCACGGTCTATGTCAAGAACGCCGACCACACCCAGGACAACTATACCTACAACATCAAGGGCCAGAGCTACACGAGCCAGGTCCAGCACCTCGATTCGACCGGCAAGGTCACGTCCGTGGTCCGCAGCCATGCGGACGGCTCGCTCGATTCGACACAGGTCTACAACAGCGACGGCAGTCGCGTGATCACCACCTATAGCGCCACGGGGGTCAAGCTGGTCGAGACCGACTACCATGCTGATCGCAGCAAGGAGGTCTGGACCTACAACATCAAGGGCCAGAACTATGCGACCGAGCACGACGTTTACGATACGACCGGCTTTCTCACGACCCTGACCCGCCTCCACACCGATGGCAGCCTGGCGTTCAAGCTGGTGCAAACGACCGACGGCACCAAGACGACCGATTGGTACAATGCCGCCGGCGGCCTCACCAGTGAAAGCGTACAAAAGGCCAATGGTTTCAGCTCGACGACGCTCTACAGCAACGGCGTCAAGACCAACGCCTATGTCAAGAATGCCGACGGCAGCCAGGACAATTACGCTTATGGCGTCACTGGTCAGAGCTACAGCACGCTGATCCAGCACGTCGATCCATCCGGCAAGGTCACGGCCGTGACCCGCAAGCATGCCGACGGCACGCTCGACTATACGCAGGTCATCAACAATGACGGCAGCAGCGTCGTCACCAACTACGACGCAGCGGGAACGAGGACGAAGGAAACCGACTACAACGCCGATGGCAGCAAGGATATCTGGCTTCTCAACGTAACTGGCCAGACCTACACGACCGAGCACGACATCTACGATGCGGCTGGCTTCCTCACCTCGCTGGTTCGCACGCACGCCGATGGCAGCCTGGCCTTCAAGCTGCAGCAGGGCAGCGACGGCACCAAGGTCTCGGACTGGTACGACGCCAGCGGCATACTCACCAGTGAAGTCCTGGAGAAGACGAGCGGCTACAGCGCAACGACGATCTACACCAACGGCGTGAAGACCGCGGCCTACATCACCAATGCGGACCAGAGCCACGACAATTACAGCTACAATATAACAGGTCAGAGCTATACCACGCAGTACCAGCACCTCGACCCCTCCGGTGTCACGACCGAAGTGGTCCGCACGCATGCCGACGGGTCGCTCGACTACAGCCAGGTCGTCAATAGCGACGGCAGCAGCGTGGTGAGCAACTACAATGCCTCCGGCGTCAAGATGACGGAGACCGATTACCACGCCAACGGCTCGAAGGATGTGTTCCAGCTCAATATCGTGGGGCAGACCTACACGAACGAGCACGACAGCTACGATTCGACCGGCTTCCTCACCAACGTCGTGCGCACCCACGCCGATAGCAGCCTCGCCTTCACGCTTGTCCAGAGCTCAGACGGGACCAAAACCTCGGATTGGTACGACGCCAAGGGCGTTCTGACCAGCGAGGTGACGACGAAGATTGACGGCTATAGCTCCACGACCGCCTACGCCAACGGCGTCAAGACCGCGGCGTACATTACCAACGCCGATGGCACGTCGGACAATTGGAGCTACAACATCAAGGGGCAGTCCTACACCACGCAGCATCAGCACCTCGATGCCTCCGGGCATATCGTCGAGCTTACCCGGACCCACGCCGATGGCACCTTGGACTATACGCAGGTCACCAACAACGACGGCAGCAAGCTGACCGACATCTACGACGGCTCCGGTTCCAAGACCCAGGAGATCGCCAACAACGCCGACGGTTCGAAGGACGTCTTCCTGTTCAACTTCAACGGACAGGCCGGCACGACGCAGCACGAAAACTACAATTCGGCCAATGCACTCCAGTTCTTCGACGACACCAAAACCGACGGCACACACAACGTCACGGCGGTTGCGAGCGGCGTGACGATCCAGGGCGGGGCCAGCAATGACCTGTTCTCGGCGGCGCCGAGCTCGACCACAGTCGTCTACGATCACGGCCAAGACCAGATCGTCAACTTCCAGGCCGGCGACGCCACCACTCACGACGTGATCCAGATCTCGAAGCTCCTCGCCGCGGACTACGGCCATCTGCAAATCACGCAGTCCGGCGCAAACGCCCTGGTCACGCTTTCGACCAGCGACTCGATCCTCCTGAAGAACGTCAACGTCGCCAGCCTGACGAGCCACGATTTCCTGTTCGTCTGACCACGGCGAATTGTCCGCAGGATCGCATCAATATCTCAGGCGCCGGGACCAGCTCAGGCAAGTCCCGGCGCCGTTCAATAATTAGGCGGCTGCCTTGTCGCGAGGCAGAAGCCGCATAGTGGCTATTCGCCTGCCGTCGAACGCCGGCCCAGCGAACTTGCGTCACAATTGACCCGTAGGCAGAAGGTCGCCTCACGCAAGGAATTCGACACGCGATGGAAGCCAATGAAACAAGACGGTTCGTCGTTCTCGACTTCTATCGTTTCGTTGCCGCTCTCGGCGTTTTCATTTTCCATCTGAAGACCATCGACAGCGGCATCGCACCGGTCTGGAACGGATCTTATGGCCTTTTCGTGGACATGTTCTTCATCTTGTCCGGGTTCGTGATCTCCTATTCCTATCCGTCCGACGCGCGTGGTCTCAAAGCATATTCCCGGTTCATGATCCGCCGCATTGCGCGGATCTATCCGCTGCATTTTCTGACTTTACTCGTGTTCGTATTGCTGATCGGGTTCGGCCTGGACCGATCGGGAAGGTCGACGCCGCTGGACTTCCTGTACAACCTCGTGCTGCTTCAAGCCTGGGGCGTTACCGATCATTTGAGCTTCAACTCTCCGTCCTGGTCGATCAGCGCGGAATTCTTCTGCTATCTGATCTTTCCCCTGCTTATGCTGCTTGCACGCAAGGTCCATCCGCTGGTGCTGGCCGCCATCGTCGCGGCGCTCTATCTGGTCCTGGCCCACGGCCATCTGCCGATCTGGCAGGAACGATCGCAGATGTATGGAGCCAATTACGACTACGGGATGCTCCGTGCGCTGCCGAGCTTCTTGAATGGAATCCTGCTCGCCATATTGTTCAGGTTGTCGCATCCGTATCGGCACAAGCCGGTCGTCTTCGCCGGTATCGCCCTGTTCGGGATCTCCGTGCTTGTCCTGAACATCTTCGCCAAGCCGGATCTGGCCATCATTCTGTTCTCCTGCGCGATCCTGCTTACCGCCGTCGGGGAGAGCGCCTTCGTGCAAATTCCCGGTAGCCGCCTCCTCGGGCGACTCGGCAACACCTCATACTCGATCTACATGCTGCACGACGCCGTACTCATCGCCGTATTCAAGCCGTTGTGGACCGCGCTTGGGCTGCGCCCGGATCAATTTGGCCTCTTCGCCCTGGCCTGCTGCGCGATCCTGACCATCATCGCCGATCGCACCTATGCCTATTTCGAGAACCCGGCGCGGCGGCTGATCAATCGTGGGGCCGACATCGGATTTGGATCACCTCGCAAAGTGCAATCGTCCGCCAAGACGTCTGTCACCAACAAGACGTCCGTCACCAAGACGTCCGTGCGTTTCGACGAGACGGAGCAGGCCGCCAACTGACGTCCGCTCGCTTCCCTCAGGCGACCTTACCGCCGGACGCGGCGTCAACCGACATCAAACCATCGCCCCGCAGCGGAGCGATGTTGGCGCGCGACAGCTCCATGACGGCCGGCAACATATTGCGGACCTGCGCGCCAGCCGTCTTGTAGGCGCCAAGGAACCTCAGCAGAAACATCTCAAGATTGTCTCCCGCGAGAAGTTGCTCCGGTGAGAGAAGAAGCGATTCGCTCACACCGAAATGAGCGAACAGGCCCTGGAACTTGTCCTGGTATGTGATCGCCGCAACCGGCGTTCCCTGTCCGAGAGCCGCAATCGCCAGATGCATGCGGCCGGTGACGACGCCGTCCACCAGACCGACGACCGCCTTGATCTCGCTCGCTGACAGAACGTGCTCGACATGATGAATATGGTCGCCCAGCGCCGCGTGCAGCCGACCGGCCAGCGGTCGAAGGCAATTATCGTCGGCGATCCCCGGACGATAGTCGTGCGCGAGCAACACCCAGCTCGCGTTGTGCTCTCGAGACATGCGCCCCATTGCGCTCGCCGCGAGTTCGATCATTCGCTGCAACTTGGTCGGCTCGGATTTCCTGAACAACATCGGATGGATATTGAAGACAAAGACGTTGCGTCCCTGTCTGCGCTGCTCCGCAATCGCGACCCCAATCTGCTTCACGGCCGCAGTCTCTGCCTGCGGCACCAGCATGAACGCGGAATCAGCGACGAGGTGAGCACGATTTGGGGCGAACTCTTTGAAACGCTGAAGAGATAGTGCATCGCGCAGATTCAAGACCACGCCGGGATCGAGCAGCCGAAACACCTCGCGCAATGCCTTGGCCGGACGGGAGTTGAAGCTGAATCCGAGCACGCTGACCTTGGCGCCGCACGCTGCCGTGAGATCGGCAACCAGCAGCATGCGAGCGGCGTCCACGGGGGAATAGTAGCCGTCCAGCACATCTGCCCCCAGAACCATTCCAAAATCCGGCCTGGTGAGAGAAAGCTCCTGCGCCACCGTCGTATAGGAAAACGGTTGCCTCCAAAATTCGAGCGGCTTGAAGCCCATTGCCCGCACATCCGCGCTCGCCGCTGCGGTGGCGGTGACAATGTAGACCTCGATGTTCGGATGGGCCTGCTTCATCTCGCCGACGGCCGCCTCGATCATGGCCTCATCGCCGCGCGACTGATGAATGCTCCAGGGGTCGGACGGGAGCAGGACGAGCCGGCGCGGGTTGTTGCGCGGCGCGGCACTGGCACCGATCGCCTTCCTGGCGATTTGCCACCTGCGCAACTCGAGCAGATCGACCGCAAAGGGCGTGTTCTTCGCGCTGTTGAGCCAGCCTCGGAGATGCTTGCGAACAGGTACCGGAATCAGTTGCTTCACGACGTCTTCCTCGTCTTCATCAGGCGGTCGCACCACGCTTCACGACGAAAGCGATCAGGGAGAACAGTTGCTTCCGCCAGAACAGCAAGATGCTCATCAGATAGGTCGCCCCGAAGCATGACGAGAGCAGTCCTATCCGCAAATAGGGATTCATGTCCGGGGCCGCTTCGCGGCATAGCGCAACTGCGCCATAGGCCAGAAGGATGGCGCAAAGGCAGCCTGCGACGGGCCGGAGAAACTGGTTCCAGCTCAGGCCCAGCAGCCTGAGCGCCAGCGCGAATGTCACGGGCGTAACCACGAGCTGTGCGACAGCGAAGATGGTGGCCAGCTGACCAATGTCGTGCGACGGCAGCAGGAACATTGCGGGCACCACCGTGACGAACTTGAGAATGTTCAGCAGGAAAACGTAGTTGGGCTTGCCCATGGCACCGAAATAGGCGCTGTTCACGAACTGCACAGTCTGAATCGCGCCGATGAGCATCAGCGGCCTCATCACTGCTTCGCTGCCGGCCCATTTTGAGCCGAACAGCAGCAGGGAGAACTCCGGCGCGATCGCCGCCAGGAGCACAAAGACCGGAGAGCCAATCAAAGCTCCGAGGCTGACGCTGCGCAGATAGGCGTCGGCGATACGGTGACGCTCATGCGCGATCTTGGACAATGCGCTCAGCGCGACGTCCATGACCGCCTGTGTCAGCAACTGCATCAGGATGATGTAAACTCGCGCGCCCACCGTGTAGATGCCCAAGGCCGCGACGCCATAGAGCGACAGGATGATCATGTCGATCGTACGCACGATGGCGAAGTCGAGCAGCCTGTTCGACACGACATGGATGCTATAGCCGGAGAGTTCGCGCAGGCTCTTCAGATCGTAGCCGCGCATCGGGAGCCATCTGGGCTGGCTCCAGAGCCACAGGCCGCTAACCGCGCTCTGAACGACCACCTGGATCACGAGGCTGAGAGCGCCGAACCCGGCATAGGCACAGGCGATCCCGACCACTCCGGAGATCGCGGTCGCCACCATGGTCCTGAGCGCAAGCACGCGAAAATCCATCTGACGCTTGTAGAGCGCCTCCTGGAACAGCGTGGCGGTACCGATCGGAAGCGAGAGGCTCGCGGCCGTCACGAGCGGGGCAAGTCCCTTCACGTCGAGCCAACGTTCGATATGGGTCGCCAGCAGGCCGATAAGAACCGCAAGGAGGACCGATGCCGCCAGTGAGCAAAAAAATGGCAGCGTCACGTCCGCAGGCTCGAGCGCGCGTCGCTGGATCAACGCGTCACCGAACCCGAATTCAGAAATGGAGCTCAGGAGCAGCAGGATGAAGCCAACCAGCGCGGCAAGACCGAAATCCGCAGGATTGAGCAGCCGCGCCAATATCAAGAACAGAACAAACGACAGCGCGCGGCCGCCCCAATTCTGCGCCAGCGACCACAACAACGCGACCACGACCTGATGTTGTTTGCCCGGAGTGACGTTCATCAAAAAATCGACCCAATTCCGACAGATCCAATCACAATCGCTCGCTAGATAATGAGGCAATCGATGACCGCGCGTGACGTCGCCATTTCCACTCCGTCCCGATGGCGGCAGCAATCGCGCAGCACTACGACGGCCTTATGGCAATCAGATGAGCGCCATCTATCATCCGATTTAGCGTGGAAGTGAGTTCAAATCGTGGACTACACTCCAACCGGTTCAGCGATGTGATGCAAAATGGATGCCTTGATGATTTCGCCTGCCACTGCCTTCAAACGTGACTCCGGGCGCTTGCGCGTGGCGATCTACGCGCCGCATTTTGCAGAATATTCCTACCGGCTCGCATCAGGGTTGGCACGCCATTGCGATGTTCGCCTCGTCCTCAACCGCAAGGATGCGAACCAGCAGTGGGAACTGGCCGATATCGCGGCGACAACACCTTTCAACACAAGGATTCGCGATCTGAGCCTGCGCCGCGCCGGCGCCATCGGCATTCCGGCTTCATTCGTGGACATAATTTCGTTTCGTCCAGACGTGGTTCATTGTCACGAAGTTCCGGAAGTCTACACATCCAAGCTGATCCAGTTCCTGC
This sequence comes from Bradyrhizobium sp. MI1.11, assembly GCF_055811255.1. Classification (NCBI taxonomy): domain Bacteria; kingdom Pseudomonadati; phylum Pseudomonadota; class Alphaproteobacteria; order Hyphomicrobiales; family Nitrobacteraceae; genus Bradyrhizobium; species Bradyrhizobium sp. MI1.11. Next base: position 22,699 of record NZ_JBVVPM010000054.1, on the reverse strand, counting down.
GACCGCTCGGAATCCCGCTGGTGCTGACCGTTCACGACGCGATTCCTCATTCGGAGGGCGGTTCTGGTACCTCTCCGCGCGAGGATGGCTGGCGCGCGCGCATGCGCGCGGCAGCGTCAGTCGTCACGACGCACGGCGAGAGCTGCATTGCAGATTTTCGCCGAGCGTCGCCGGAGTTCAATGGAGAAATCGTCTCCAGCATGCACGGGGTGCTCATGGTGCCGCCGACGCGCGCCGCCGCCATCGAACCCGAATCTGCACGAATCCTGTTTTTTGGACGGATGTGGGCTTACAAGGGGTTGGATATCTTCATCGACGCGATCGACCTGCTGGACCGGCGCGGCGTGGCGCACGAAGCGATCGTCGCGGGCCGCGGTCCCGAGATGACGCGACTTGGAGCGCGCATGGAAGCGATGCCGACGGTCAAAACGATCAACGCCTATATCTCGCCCGAGGATACGGGACAATTGTTTCAGTCCGCGACCGTGGTCGCCCTGCCCTATAAGGATGCGACGCAGAGCGGCGTGCTCGCGTCTGCTTACGGGAATTCCCGTCCCGTCGTCGCCAGCGCCACCGGGGGCATCCCTGATGTCGTGACAGACGGAGTGAACGGGCTACTGGTCCCGCCTGGCAATGCTGCCGCATTGGCCGATGCGCTCGAACGCGTCCTGACCTCGAAGTCGCTCACTGCAACGTTGACCGACGGTGCACGACAAACAGCAGCCGGTCCGTTGAACTGGGATCGCATTGCCGAGAGCCTGTTGCCATCCTACCGCAAGCTTGCCGGCCGTACCGTGAGTTGACCGTGGCAGATATTGCGATCTTCTAGGCGGATTGTTCCATCTTGTTCAATGACCGAAAGAACATGCCGCGGACCGCGCCATCCAACAGGCGTCTCAATCTTACCTCGATCAGCTCGTAGCTGATCGCGCTTGCGACCAGCGACATCAACGAGCCCAGCAGGATGAATGCTGCCCACAGCAGCCAACGGTCGACCCCCACAGCGACGAGCTTGAGCCCGATCACCTGCAACGGAAACAGGACAAACGGGTGCACGAGATACAGGCTGTAACTTATCTTGCCGACATACTGCAGGGCCGGCGTGCTGAGGGCCCTGGCGAGACCGGAGTCCGGGGCCAGCACCATGGCGAACAGCAAAAAACCGGGAATAAGACCCACGAACGGGTGAAACAGCACGAGGCTCGCGTACATGGCGATCCCGCAAGTCAGGCCCGCCATCAAACCAAGAGGTCCCGGAATGGAGATGCGCCAACCCGTGGCGCTGAGAAGCATGCCGATGCAGAAGAACGCCGTGATCGGCCAATGCAGGAGACAGGCCACGCCCAGCAAGATCAAGGGCGCCGCCAGCATTCTGCCTCCGATGCGCCAGACCGAGAATGTCAGCGCGAACCAGATGTAGAACGCCCATTCGTAAGTCAAGGTCCAGGCATTCTGCTGGGCGATGGGTAAGCCGAGAGCATCCTGCACGAAGAAGAGATTGGCCGTGAAGATCGCGAGATAACCGGTCAGATCGATCCCGCGGAAGAATTTGTAGCCCACGATCGGGCCGATCACGAACAACGCGAGGTGCAGCACGACGAACACCGGCATGATGCGCAGGATGCGGTCGAAGAAGAACCGTGTCAGCGAGCCGTGCCGCACCAGACTGGCCGGGATCAGGAAGCCACTGATCATGAAAAACAGCTCGACACCGTGGCCGCCGACATTGATCACCGATTGCAGCCAGAGCCAGAGCGGCGGCAGGAAGCCGGGATCCGCAATGTCGTACACGCCTCCCTTTGGCATGTCGTAGAAATGATCCATCAGGACGCTCAGAGCCGCAATGCCACGAAGTCCCTGGACGGAGGGAACGAAAGATCCGTCGTATCCGGCATTCGGCTGGCGCGTTGTTTCGATCACTCAGCTGCCCCCTGCGCGCTGAGCGCTGGTTCGAGAACGACCGCCCTCCTGCGCTTCGACCGGAACCTCTGGCCGAACGAGATGCTGGGCTTCTCGACGAATGCATATGTCGACCAGCTGACCAGGATCGACAGCGCCGCGACCAGCGCAGCGAAGGCGGCCCATCCCAGCGGTCCATCACCGAGCCAGACGAGGCGATGGATCCAGACGATCACGAATGGCGACATCAAATAGACGGAATAGCTGATCGTTCCCACGAACGCCATCGAGCGCCAGGCCATTCTCTCACCGAACGCCGCAAACGCGATGAAGACGAGCGCAGCGCAGACATAAGCCGCCCCGATCGAGTAGCTGTAGAAGAAGTTCTCCTGATAGACGCCGCCGAACCGCCTCTCCGCCAGAGTGATGGCGAAGACCGCATAGAACACCGTGCACACGGCGACGTGCGGCCATCGCAGTTTTCCGCCGATGACGGTGTCGCGGATGACCTTGCCCAGGAACATCGCCGAGAGATTCAGCCCAACCTCCATCAGCGACGACACCGTCCTGCTTTCGACCAGAAGTGCTGCGGCTGTCCCGACCAGCGCCGCAGCAATGACAATCCCGACTGCAGTAAAGCGCCGGTTCAGCAATCCCATCGCGAAAAGAATAGTGCATCCGACATAGAACAGGAGTTCGATCGCCAACGTCCAGTAGAAGACCCAGAGGTTCGGAATGTTCACGAAAGTCTGCAGCATCGTTACGTTCGCGATGACCTGCGACAACGGATAGGCGTTGGACTCCAGCACCTGCATCGTGACGAGCCCGATCACCATCGACGTCCAGTACGCCGGATAGAGCCGAAAGAAGCGGCTGATCGTGAAATCGCGCACGGGGGTCGCGCTGTCCGGAAAACTGAACGGGATGACGAATCCGCTGACGAAGAAGAACAGCACGACTCCGAACCGACCGAAGTTCATGTAGTAGCCGATCGCATCGTGGAAGACCCAATAATACGCGCCGGTGGGGTGCTTCTGGACGATCACCTCGAACACGTGCTGGAACAGCACCGCCAACACCGCAATGCCGCGCAGCGTATCGATGAATGCAAGCCGTCTATGCATCGTTTATCTCACCTGCTCCCACGCGCAGCCGTCCCTGGCATGTCCACGCCGAAACTTTCCAACGAGCGGATCGGCCGCGGCAATTCTATCGGAACGGCATCGGCTGCCCGCGCGGACGTCGCCCGCCGTGAGAATACCTCGCTGAAGCTCAAGGCGATGATCAGGAGTCCTGATGCCGGACCGTAGTTCAAGACCGTGATCGTAAACAGGTTGACGACGAAGAGCAGCGTCAACTTGTAGACGTCGGTCGCTCCGAAGTTGGCCCGGAATACCATCACCATGAATGCGGCGAACGGAAGCCCGAACATCAGGTATGTTCCGATGTAGAAGTTGTCGACCGGTACCCAGTACGCCGCGAGCGGCGAGAAAAGCTTCTGCGGATAGTTGAAGCAACCCGCGCCGCAGCCGGTGATCAGGCCGATCGGCATCAGCTGGCTCATATAGACGAACGGCAGCTGCCAGCTATTGTTGATGCGGTCGAGGATGCTGAACAACGTCGAGTGCGGCACTGCTGCGGTGCCCGATGCGACCACGATCATGAAGAACGGAACGAGGATCGCAGCGAACGACCACAACGCGATCGCGCGGATCGCGGGGAAGCGCGACTTCTCCGGCAGCATTCGCACCATCACCAGCAGCACAAGGTACAGCACAAGAACGATCATGGTCGTCTTGCTGGTGGTCAGACGAATGACGTAAACCGCCAGGGAGCCGTACAGAAGGCACCACAGCGTGCTCTTGCGGATCGACGTGATCGCAAACGACACGAGGATGAAGAATGCGGCCATGGTATTGTCGGCGGCAAAGCCCATCAGGCGCTGATCGTCACCGCCATAGGCCCACCACAGCCGGCCCGCCTCACGCACGGCGCCAAAGGATTCATATTTGTAGCCGACCCAGGGCATGAGGTAATACTTGGTCAACAACACGCCGATGACGGAGAGATAGAAGGTCACAGCGATGACCGACAGCAGCTTTCGGTAGGAACCCAGGCTCGAATCGCAGAAGCAGAATCCGACGAACACCGGCAGCATCATCTTGAAAGCCGAGATCGCGGCGGTCGCAGTGCCCATCATGAAGTAGCCGAGCACCAGCGACAGCATGATCTGCGCGAACACCAGGAGCGCCAGGGTGCTGCGGTTGCGCAAAATGCAATGCACGAAGAACTGGACCAGACACAGAAGCGCGACGCCGTCGGGCAGGTACCAGAGCGTGTCCAGATGAAAGATGCTGGTGTAGTAGCGGATCACGCCGCCGAAAGCGTCCCGGACCAGATAAACCCCGAGCGCGATCGCCTCGATGTTGAGGCTGACCAGCGTGATCTGCGGGCGCTGCAGCGCAAGGGCCGTCATGCTCGCCTCAATTCGTCAGCCGCGCGGATGGCGCGGGAGATCGCGAAAAATCGGGCCGGCTTCCAAGAACATTCCGAAGCAGCTTGCCGCCAAGAATCTCGACGTAGAGATAGCTGAAGTTCGAAACCGCCAGCACAGCGGCCAAGGAGATCACGAGATTCAGCGTGGCCGGCAGCCCGACCCAGATCGAATCGAGCGCCGCGATCGGCCGTGGCCCGAGTGCCCGCACGAAGTACTCCGCGAAGAGCACCACCAGCGCATGCACCATATAGATGGAGTAGGATCTGCGCCCGAGCCACACCAGCGGCCGCGCCACCAGAATCTTCGGCACCAGCAACGCATCCGGAAACGCCAGCAGGCTGCCGAGGAAGGCTGCGAACACAAGCGGCGCCAGGAAGGTGGCCGCCGGATTGGTCTCTGCGAGGCTGACCAGGACGATACTGGCAATCATGGCGATCAGCTGCAGCCCTCCCTGCACGGCAGGGCTCGGCTTGCCTGGCAGGCGACGAACGATCCTGACGGTCAACACACCGAGGAAGAAGCTCACAAAACAGCGCAGGATGCCGAAATCGGTCTGGAGTCCCAGACTCCTCTTGTCGAGCACGAAGACGATGACGACCAGACTTGCGACCGCGACCAGCCCGGAGACGGCGTAGAACCACGACAGCGAACGCATGCGCTGGGCCAGCAGGACGATCAGGCCGAACACCAGGTAGGTGTAGAATTCGACACTTATGCTCCAGCTCGGAGCGTTCCAGCTGAGATAGTCGATCAGCCCCATCGAATGCAGGAGAAAGACGTTAAGCAGGAAGGAATAGGCATTGTTCACCTCGAAAGCGGCGGGCGCGGCAACCACGACGCCTGCGGCGACCAAGCCGATACGTAAGAGGCGGAACAGCAGGTTTGCGATCAGCATGACGATGTGAAGCGGATAGACCCGCGCCAGACGCCGCACCATGAATTCGCGCAACGAGAAGCGCCCGAAGTCGCCCTCGACGTAGCTCAACGACATCACGATGCCACTGAGGACGAAGAACAAGTCGACCAATAGCCACGCGCTTCTGAAGAACGAGCAGTTGATCCATGCATTGTGTGGGAATGCCGCGAGAAAGGTCGGCATCAGCAGGAGATGGTGGATCACCACAGATGTCGCGGCGATACCCCGGATGCTGTCGAGCGGCAGGACATGCGCTTTCTCACGATGAACCAACTCCGTCACATCGACATTCCGTAGCTGTTGCACCGCAGCAGTCTGTATCAGGTCTTTGCGTGCTTTCAATCGTCACGATTGGGGATTCGCGTATGACGCATGACGACCGGCGATAAATTCATCGCTCTCTGTCATTCGAACATGCGCGCGACAACTTTGCGCCATTTTTGCTGATCGAGAAGCATCGCGACGAACGAACTGACTCGTCAGCGAATGGTCGCGAGCATTTGCGAACAAAGTATGCGCGAAACCCGGCGGTGTTGCGATTTAGCCTGTATGGAAGATGTTTCTTCATCCGCGGGCTGCCGCCGCTGGAACAATTGTCGTGTGTCAATTTCGCGACGAGATGATTTCGATCGCCTCATAAATCTTCAATCTGCAAAATTCGCGGGCGGCATTGTGCTGATCTCGCGAGCATTGCAAATCGTAGTTGCACAACCGACGAGAGGTAAGGCACTGATGTGGCAATCGACGGCACACGCGACCGAGTGAAGCCCGCTTTTGCGTCGCACAAAAATTGACACAGTTGACTGCCACTCTTCGTGTGTACTGGTTTTGCAGCAACGACGAAGGGACACGGATGAGCTGCGGAGTGACGCCTCGTACGAAGCCGAGATGGCTACCCGTCATCTTGACGGGATTTGCTCTGATCGCATCGGGCGTCGGTCCCGCCCGAGCTCAATGCGTCGGATTTTCGGACCGCGCCTCACAAACCGAACTCGACGCCTTCGTGAAGGCGCCGTCCTCGCTTCTGGAGCGGCTACGCAACGACAAAGAGAAGCTGAGGTCTCGCCTTTCTTCGTATATCGCGACCAATCCATCGGTGTTGCCGTCGGTGCAGACGCTTATCTCCGAATCGGCTTCTCCCGACCGCTCGACCATCGGCGCAGCGCTGCGGCTCGCAGAAGCGCTGTGTACGTCAACGAAACCGGACGCTGCGCGCAAGATTAGGGATTTCACGCAGCGGGTCGGCGACCTCGCCGTGCAAGCGGGCTATTCCGCGGCGGGAGAAGATGGCTCCAGCACCCAATTGCAGCCGAGTGACAACAAGCCGACGCAGTCTCGGGGCGGAGCGCTCTTGGAGGGCGAATGGAAGACCAAACTGGCCAACCCATTCAAACCTGTTCCCCTCCCGAATTGATCTTTGACCATTAAGGCAGCGAATTTTCAGATGTATCAGCCTAGAGAACACTTCCAATCGGGACACCGGTTCGGCATCGAGTTTGGCGGCGCGGTCCTCAGCTTTGACCGTGTGACCGACGTCCTTCGTCGGCAATGGCCGCTGATCGCTGCGGCAGTTGGCGCTTCGCTGGCTCTGGTGATCGTCTATCTGGTGCTGGCAAAGCCGATGTATACGGCAAACGCCCGCATCATGATGGACACCCGGCAAACCCAGGTTCTCGACAAGGACAGCGGGACCAACAGCGCTCTGATCGACACCGGCTACGTCGACAGCCAAGTCGAAGTCATCAATTCTGACGATCTTATCCTTTCAATCGTTCGCCGCCTGCGGCTCACCGAGGATCCGGAATTCAACGGATCCAATCCAGGACTTCTCGCCGTCATCATGGGCAAGGTCATGTCCGTGTTCGAATCCGGCGAACCGCCCACACAGGAACGGATCGAACATGCCGTGGTCGAATCGATTCAAAAGAGTCTCAGGGTCGAGCGCGTCCTGACCACATACGTCTTGTCGCTCAATTATCGCGCACACAGCCCGGACAAGGCAGTCAAGATCGTAAATGCGATAGCCGATGCCTACATCGTGGGTGCACTGGAAGCAAAATACCAGTCCACGAAACGGGCGACCGAATGGCTCCAGCAGCGAAGCGTCGAGCTCAGCGAGCAAGCGACGGCCAGCGACCGCGCGGTGCAAACCTTCAAGGCAGAGCATAATATCGTCGGAACCAGCCGCGGCCTCATGTCCGAGCAGCAATTGTCGGATTTGAATACACAGCTGGTTCAGGCGCGGGCGGCCACGGCCGAAGCCAAGGCGCGCCTCGATCGGATCGAAGCGATTTCCGACCAGGACCTCGCCCAGCCCACCGTGACGGACGCCCTTAACAATTCGGTCATTACGCGCCTGCGCGCCCAGTACCTCGATTTGCAGGCTCAATATGCCGATTGGTCAAGGCGCTACGGCAAGACTCATCTTGCGGCGGTCAATTTGGCCAACAAGATGGAGGAACTGCGCAAGAATATCGCCGATGAGCTCCATCGGATTGGCGACGCCTATCGCAGCGACTACGAGATCGCAAAAAGCCGAGAGGCATCTCTCGACAAGAACGTGAAAGAGCTGGTCGCCCAGGCGGGTCACACCGGCCAGGCGGAAGTCAAGCTGCGCGATCTCGAAAGCGCGGCCGACACCTATCGCAATCTCTACAATAACTTCCTGGAGAAGCTGCAAAGCGCCACCCAAAACCAGAGCTTCCCGCTCAGCGAGGCACGCCTGATCAGCACCGCGACCAAGCCCGATCGCAAAAGTTCGCCGCGGACGGTTTTGGCCCTGGTGGGCGGCTTGGTCGGCGGCCTCTGTCTCGGCTTCGGCGCCGCCTTTGCGCGCGAGCTCCTCAACGACGTCTTGCGGACCCCCGGGGAGGTCGAGGACGAACTGGGCGTGAAGTGTCTTGGTGTCCTGCCAGATATTCGCCCGCCGACAAAGACACGCGCGTTGCTTTCGGCATCCGCGAAAGCCGACGAAGCGGGACTATCCCGCTACGTCGTCGATCATCCGTTCTCGCGGTTTGCCGAAACGTTGCGCAACATCAAGGTTTCGATCGACGTTGCGCGCATGACCCGAGAGATCAAGGTCATCGGCATTGTATCGTCGCTGCCAAAGGAAGGAAAAACGACGGTCGCGGCCAATTTCGCTCAGTTGATTGCCATGACAGGTCACCGCACCATCCTCATCGACGGCGACTTGCATACGCGCTCACTCACGCGGGAACTCGCACCTGACGCCAACAGCGGACTGGTCGAGGCTCTCAGTGACCCCACCGCCTTCAGCTATCACCTGCAACGAAGCAAGGAGACCGGTCTCGATTTCTTGCCCTCCATCGTTGCTTCGCGCATGGTCAATTCGGCCGACGTCATCGCATCGAGGCCAATGGCCGACCTGCTCGCGATGCTACGGGAACACTACGAATATATCATTATCGATCTTGCCCCTGTGATGCCCGTGGCGGACTCCAAGGCGTTCAGCGTCCTCATCGACGCAATGGTCTATGTGATCGAATGGGGAGCAACCACGCGAGCTGCGCTTCAAGAATCAATTTCGGGATCGGAGATCCTTCAGAAGAAGCTGCTGGGTGCCGTCCTCAATCGCGCCAACCCGAAGATGCTTGGACGCATCGAGGCGTATAAGGGTAAGCACCGCAACAGCTATTACGTCGAACATTCCTAGAGCGAAGGGGGCGCAAGCCGCACAGTCTGCGGCTGCATCCCTCGCGCATGCCCCGCCCTGCTGACGACCGCCGCGGAGCCTTCCGAAGATAGACTGCAGAGGGCACTTTTCGGTCCCGCCGTCTGCAGGAACGGACGGAAACGGCCGTCGAAAGTTCGCAGCCGCGGCGGGACGCCCGGCGAGGCGAAGACCCGTCAGCGGGCTCTATTGAGTTCCGGGGTCACGAAGACTCGGAACCAACCCGCCAAGTGACATTATCGTCGGCTCCGATACGCGTCCGATCTCCGTATTCATCCGGAATCCACAAATGGCGATCTCTGCCATAGCCCAAGGCATGGATTGACGACGGCGATCCGGACGAAAGATAGTAGATAGTGACGTGTTGCCTGCACAAACTTGCCCCCGGCACGAAGGGCTATTGATCGTGACCGCAGCCTGGACTGCCGAATCTTTGAGCACCTTTCCTTCCGAGGTTCAGGAGGCTAACGTGCGCTCATACTCTTCGTACTTTTTCGGCAGGTTCGGATGGTGATTGCTCTTATCGTCCTGAGCATCTGGGTGTTGCTCAATATTCTTTTCGTGTTGATCGTGGTTCCCCCGCGTAAGGCCCGCCGGGAATCCCGGCCGCTGGCGACCACTCTCGCGCCTGCCCCGCTCGATCCGAATCGCCGAGAACTCGAGCATGACGAGCCTTTTTCGCTTCGCCACGTCGTCGCCTCAGTCGCCATGGGAGCATTCTTCGTCCTTGTGCCGCCAATGCTTGCGCTGCGGGACGCCGTCCTTCGCCTCTTCAAGAAGACCCCCGGCAACGGAAGCTAACGGCTCATAGGTGCCGCCGGTCCCCCAAGGCGGATCCTATTAATAGGCCTCCTGGAACAGCACCGTCGAGGCCGTACGTGCCATGATCTTCAGATCCAGCCAGATACTCCAATTGCTGACGTACCAGACGTCGTATTCCACCCTTTTTTCCATCAGATCGATCGTCGGGGTTTCCCCCCGGAAGCCGTTGACCTGAGCCCAGCCTGTGAGGCCCGGTTTCATGTGGTGGCGGTAGACGTATTTGCTGATGAGCTCGTCGTAGTAATTGTCATGGGCGAGCGCATGCGGGCGCGGCCCGACCAGGGACATGTCGCCGCGCAAGACATTCCAAAGCTGCGGCAACTCGTCGATGCTTGTCATGCGAAGGAAACGCCCGATCTTGGTGACCCGAGCATCCCGCTTGGTGGCCTGGGTAATCGTCTGCCCGTCTTCGCAGACCGTCATGGTTCGAAATTTCCATATCTCGAACGGCTTGCCGTTGAACCCTCGGCGCGACTGGCGGAAGATGGCAGCCCCTGGCGATCCGAGCTTGATCAGAACGGCGACTGTCAGCAGCAGCGGTGTAAGCATGACGAGCGCCAACAAGGCTACCCCTACATCGAGGCAGCGCTTTTGGAAACGCTCGAGAACACTGAGCGGCGGCCGCTGAATCTCGACCGCCACGGTCTCGCTGACCGGCAGGAATGGGCGCGACACGAGGTCGGCGAGAGAATCGTCCGGCAGAAGGCGTACCGGTTGGGGCACCGCGCGCAGGTAGGGCCCGATCTTTCGAAGCATCGGCAATTCGTTCCAATCGATCGCCAAAAGATACTCGTCGACGTCCGCCTGGCGAGACTGCCGAATGACATCACGAATCTGTCGCTCCCAATGGCCATCGCCGCTGTCGATCCCAAGCACGAAATGACGCATGACGTCGAAACCGTTCCGGCGCAAATCCTTGAAACGGTTTGAGGTGAAATCGAGCGGCTTCAGGCTCAGCAGGATCACCTTGCGATCGACCAGCCGGCTTCTGGCATAGTTTGTCGCGAGCACGAACTGCCAGACAAAGCGCAGGCTGATCAATCCGGCGCCGCCGATTGCAGCAAAAATAATCACTGTGCCGCGAGACAGATTGTCCGTCGACTTCAGCAGAAAGGCCGCGACAGCGAGGATCGTCAGCGACGCCAACCAGATGAAGACCGCCTTGCGCAGCTGCCAGACCAGATTCAGCAAGCGGTGCGTGGCGTAGACATCCTGGGAATATGCGACCGCGACGAACACAACGCCGACGATCAATCCTGCGCCCATCGATGCGCCGTCGCCAGTGGAGGCAAGCGCGACATTGTAGAGCGCCGCCCCTGCAGCGTAGCTGAGCAGGATGAGCAGCAGGTCAGCAGCGATGATGACGATCTGAAAAGGCCGCTGAAGAGCCGTGCCGCGCGTTGACGACAGTGCACCAGCGCTTTCAGAACCATAAGTTGCAACAGCCATTCGAACCTCTGCTATCGAGAATGCTTGACGCTGATCCGTGATGCTGAAGATCCGTCACTTCCCCGAACGCAAACTGTGAAGTGAACACAGCGATATTGTGGCGCTGCACGCGAAACTTTTGCGATGCATGAATGTATCGCGTTTTGTTGAGATGTCATCGGGCGCGGAAGCCTTGCGTCACAGTGCTGACACACGATCGAAACTCGCTGCCCTATTTTGAATCAAGTTCCACTTCGAATTCGGTCGGGCACTTGCAATGAAGCGCTAGCAGCTCATCTTTGATGCGCCTATTGCCACATTGAGTGGCTCCGCAGCGATACGATTCGATTACTAGAAGTTTGATGATTTGCGATCTAAAGCTGTATCTCCTCAACCGTCTTCAGCGAGACATGCATCTTCCGCGCTGCCGGGCGCGATGCAGCCCATGGCAGAATTGCCTGATTTGCTCAGCGCGCGCCGACAAGCTAAGCAAGCGAGTATCCTCCTTTCCTTCGGCGCAATCAGGCCGTCTGAGAGGCGGCACTCTTCAATAACGTCCGGCCGTGGACCGACTTGGCGAAATTATCCTCACCACCTCACCGAGTGTGCGCGCCATGACATCTCTTGCCCGATCACACCCGCCAATTGACAGACCGCAACTGCCGGACGGCGTTCGAATTTACGCGATCTCGGATATTCACGGCTGCTCGCATTTGCTGCAGCCCATGTTGCGGGTCATCGATGCCGACGTGGCCCACAGTCGGCCACGCTATGCGATCGAGGTGTTCATGGGCGACTACGTCGATCGCGGACCGGACACGCGCGCCACCCTTGACCTCTTGATCGAACGAAGCCGGCGGGGAAATTCGATTTTTCTCAAGGGAAACCACGAGGCATTTCTAGTGAGGGTTTTCGAAGACCCTTCGTTGTTTGAAGACTGGCTTCGCATCGGTGGCGCCCAGACACTCATGTCCTATGGCCTCGCACCGCCAGACCTGAAGCGCGACGACCCGGCGTCGATCATGCGCGACTTGATCCGCGCAATGCCGGGGGAGCATCTGGAGTTCCTGGACGAACTACGGCTTAGCTTTACCTGTGGAGACTTTTTCTTCGTCCACGCCGGCGTTCGCCCGGGTGTCCCCTTGGCCGAGCAAAGCGAAAGCGACCTGCTTTGGATTCGCGAAGAGTTCCTTCAGAGCGAGGAGCAGTTCGGCAAATATATCGTTCATGGTCACACGCCGGTGCGCACCGCCGAAGTCCTGACAAACCGGGTCAACATCGATACGGGCGCCTACGCGACGGGCAATCTAACTCTCATGAGTATACAAGGCAGCCGGATGCTGGCGGTATGACTCGCCCAGGATATGCCTAGCCCAGGAAATGTTTGCCGATCCATCGGGAGATTGTTTTCCTGAAGCGAACGGACGGAATCGGCACTCACGAGTTAACGGCGTCAGCTAGTTGAGCACGAGCGGCACTTCCCGTCCTGCTCGCGTTTTGGCCATCCAATTGCGCCAGGCCCGCTCATGCTTGGCGTAGAGCTCCAGCCATCGTTGTCCGGGCTTGTTCTGATCAAAGCGAAGGCCAGGGTCGAGGGGGGCGTCGGGCTTGTCCAACGTCTCGAACTCGATGGTTTCCGCAATCGTCAAACCGAAAAGGACACGCTGTCCTGTACCATCCACGATGTACCGTCGCGGTGCGTCCCTCATCGGCTGGGTCATGTCATGTGTCGCCTATGGTCATGAGAACAGAGATGTCGCTCGCACGCTGGACGAGGCCTAAAAGGCACGTCGGACGTGTCCGAATGCTGAATTGGGAGTCGATCGGGACGTTCTGCGCGAGGTGCCGGAGGGCTCGTTCGTCGTGGTTCGTTGCGACCGCCGGGTACGCAGCGCATAGACCAACATGACGCCGGCGCAGAACATCAAGGCGAAGACAAATGCAGAAGCCATAGGAGTCGTCCCTGAATAGTGCGGTGCTCATCAAGAGTGAGCAGTGTGTCGACATCATGATTCCCGATGATTCTTGGTGACTCTCCTGGTGCCAAAAGATTGCCCACGCCTGATCTTGTCCTGAGCAACAGCATCTGAGGTGTCTGGTAGCGCGATCTTTTGGCCGGACGCACCGACACGGATGGTCACCTCAAATCTGTTCTGTCCCGTCCAGGTGGATTGGCGCACCTGAAGAGCTGGCTTTCGCAGCCATTCTATGGAACGAAGCGCTTGCAACCTTTCAGACGCCGTCGCATTATTTCTCGCCCATTTTCGAGAGGGATTGATCCGATGAACTTCCGCACCCTTGCTCCATCCATTGCTCTTTCTGTTCTTGGCCTTGCTTTGATAACGACCGCAGCTTCAGCCGCGGAGCTTGCGCTGGCTCCTGCGCATCATCGGTCGGCCTACGTCCGAACCGGTTACGTGTTTTGGGATGATGTCTACCCGCCTGCGATCTATGGCCCCAACCTTCGCCCTGTCGAGGAAGTCGCGGCGCTCAAGGCGGAGGCCCGGCCCGTGTCGCAACGCTGGTGGGGGTATTGGTACGCTCGGTGAACGGCAAACCGTTTAGCGACCAGCCGCGTTCAACCATGAATCGCCGCAACACCGGGCAGCTGGTGGCGGCGATTTTGTTTGGGGCTTGCCTGGCCCATCCAAACATGATCACCGAACGGGCGGATCGTCGGCCCGTCATTTCGCTACCAAGCCCCTCGCGTCCAGGAACTGACCGGTTTCGAATTGCGGTGTCGGGCGAAAATCGCAGGCAGCGCGGATCCTCGGTCATCGCTGTGGAAGTGACCATCAGATAGCGCCGTGCCGACTGGCGAGGAAGCGGAGCGCTCTCGCTGCACGGCTCGATAGAGAAATTGAGGCAGCCTCAGCCCGTGCTGCGTAAACTCAGTTCCGTCGCGGAAGGCTCCTCACGGAAGGCTGCCGATTGCCGGCAGGCTTTCGACGTCCCATCGGGAACGCTGCTACTTTGCCTGCGCACCCCGGTCCCAAGGCCGCTTGCCATCCGCGCCCCTGTCCCACGGGCGCGCCGTTGGGGCGTCCTTCTCCTGTGTGGCTGCCTGCGCACGATCGGCCTGAACCCGTTCGCGATCGGTTAATGGGGCCTTCGGAGTTGCCGGTTCGGGCTGCGCCAATGCCGGCGTCGCGATGAGCAGCATCGCCAAAATGAATTTTCTCATCCCCGGCTTTAACACACCGGCCGCAGGCTGTCCGATCTATTCGGAGCCCTCCAAAGTTCAAAGATCCGCCTAATCTCCAAAGCTCGAAGGAAAAGGCCCGCAACGGTGGACCTTTCGGTGAGAGTTGAAATGGATCGCCTATTTCTGATCTTCGTTGCTGGTGCCCGATCCGGGGCTTCCGATCGGCAAACCATTAGCTGAATGACCAACCCCAGAGTTACGCTCGGCCTGCGCGGCGGCCGGCGTCTTTCCGTTCGCGGTTGGGAGTTGGACGTTCGGATTGTTCTGGCTTGAGTTGGGGTTACTCGTGTTCACGTTAGCGCCGGTGGTGGTGCCTTGAGTCCCCATGCCGGACGGAGCCGAGGGGCCCGAGGTCGCGCTGCTCGACGAGGTGCCTGTCCCAGCACCAGAGCTTGCCGCCGAACCCGCGCCGCCGCCGGCTCCCCCACCCGAGCCGCCGCCACCACCTTGGGCGAGCGCGGTCGACGAGAATGCTATGCAGGCAACGACAACAAATAGAGGTTTGCGGATCATGGATGCGTCTCCCTGAGCTTGAACAGCAATCACGACAGGCGGTGGAAGTTCCTTCGCTGCCGCGGTCCGAATTCCCTGCGAACAGGGAATTTTACAGGGAAAGCGCGCCTGCGGTGAGGCCGCTATCCCATGAAAATGCGAACATTTGCCTTGAAATTCAGCGCATCCGGGGCGCGATCCGCCGAATCCGAACAGGGAATTTATCGGTAGTGAACAGGGAATTTGCGTGCAAACGGCTGGACGAAACAGGCGATGTGCGGGCTACGGGGAATAGCGCAAGCATCGCCTGTGGATCACCGCCAGTGCAGGGGCGGCGTCTGCGCACGGCGAGGAATCGCGAACAGTCGCCGAATTTAACTGGCAGCAGGACCCTCCTAGTCTGTGTACTCATTAAGCAGCTGGCCGCCTTATGTCCGCTCACCCCCTACCAGCGGCGGGAAAGCGGACGTCTGCCGAGGTCGCTGAAGGGCCAACAGCAGACTCGCGCATCGCCGCAAGGTTAGCTCATGCCCAGCGAAGCCGCGCCAAGATCGCCCGGCCCATGACCCAGTCCTTGTCGCTTTCGGTGAGGAATGGAAGCTCCTCCGTAAATTGCGTCACGCGCTGCCGATAGGTGGCCCGGGCGAACGAATTGGTAATATCGGTGCCCCAATAGCAGCGCTCCGGTCCATACGCGTCGAAAAGGCGCTGAATATGCGGAATGGTATCGCGGAATGGATAGGACTCGGTCGAGATCAGTGGCACCGAGGACAGCTCCACCGAAACGTTCGGGTATTTTGCGAGCTCGGCCGCCTCGGCAATAGCTTCCGCCACTTGGTTGTTTTTCCCGGATTGTGATGAATCAGCACGAGGGCGAAGGCCCGCGCCGACGCCCATGTGGTCGAGGATAAGCGTAAGGCCGGGGTGTCGCTCGGCGATACGTGCGAACAGCGACGTCTGGCCCGATGTGAGAAACATCACAGGCAAACGAGCCTTCTGCGCGGCCGGCCAGAACCAGTCCGCGGTCCCGTCAGTCAGCCACGCGGCTTCGTCGGGCCCGAAGTTCAATCTCACGCCCAGAACGCCGGGCTGGTCGCGCCACGTCGCAAGCCGCGCTGCGCCCTCGGGTTTGTTGAGGGTCACACGCGCCATGATCGCGAAGCGGTTCGGATACCGTTTGACGGCCTCTTGGGCATAGTCGACGCGCTCGCCTTCGAGTGATGCCGGCGGAACGATGACGACGCGATCGACGCCGGCCTCGTCCATCAGCGGTATGACCCGCTCGATGGTGAAGGGCTCGGGAAGCTGCGGCTTGGCACCGGGTAGCCAGGGTCGCTCCGGAGTGCTCGCCGGCCAGAGGTGAACCTGCGAATCGACGATCACCCGTTTTGGCTGCGCAAATGTCGTGGCCGGATGAACTGACAGCACGACACCGGTCACGACGGTGCCGGTGAGGAGACGACGGCGTGAAAGCATTCAACCTCCTTGACTGCTTAATGTTGTCACGCGCGGTGGCGGCCGAAGCCCGCGCTATCCAAGCGCTGCGAATTTGCTCGCATTTATGAATGTAAATCAAAGTTGGGACCATAAAGGTTCAAAGGGTGATTGGCATCGCAGCTTTCCTGCGGCGCATATTGGCTCCGTTGGTCCGATAACGGAAGTCGTCGTTTCTTAGTTCATGCCTGATCGACGCGGGGCGGAGCAGAACACAGGTGCCACCCCAGCGCTATTAGCGCTCGCGTTCCCAAGTCAGGCTTCCTACCACTCTCTTTCCGGGAAAAACGGAGCTGACTTGTTCCGCCGTTCGAATGGTCAGCTTATCTCCTTCCAGCTTGAAGAATCGTATTTGGTCCTGTCCGGTCAAAAGCTCATTCCCCGATATATCAACTTTGGTCGTAAACTTGTCTCCTTCGATCATAAATTTTCCGGAGTAGGCGAGGAGTGACTTCAGAAGGACTGCCGACTCCTCATTGCTCGTTGCCGGTTTGCGATTTGCCGCCACGATGACGAATGTCACGTATCCGTCTGCCGCGAAGACCGCCCTGCCTTTGGGATTGGGACCGAAAGGCTCAGTCGCCTCTCCACCGATAATCTGAATTGTCCATGAGCTTAGCTTCCAACTACCTGCGAGTTGCCCCGCTGTATCCTCCGCAAGGGCAAATCCAGCTTGAAAACAGACGCATACAATAGCAGCAGCGAGCACACGGAGAAGTACCATATCTTCCTCCCTCTCAGCAGATGACCGGGTGCGTTCAAACAAATGCCAAGGCTAGCTGTGAGAGAGGAAATCCGCCAGAGCGAGGGGTCCGGGAAGGTCTGCTGTGGGTCAAAAGCAGCTGGCGAGCCACGCGCAGCTCGGCGTCCGGTTTATCCAGCGACAGCGGACGTCAGGGAGGCTGAACCGCTCTTCTTAGAGCCAATAACCGATTGTCCGTCCGGGTGG
Source organism: Bradyrhizobium sp. MI1.11 (assembly GCF_055811255.1). NCBI lineage: Bacteria > Pseudomonadati > Pseudomonadota > Alphaproteobacteria > Hyphomicrobiales > Nitrobacteraceae > Bradyrhizobium > Bradyrhizobium sp. MI1.11. The sequence goes on along the minus strand of NZ_JBVVPM010000054.1, from coordinate 5,303 downwards.
GCATTCCTTCCGATCCGGCGTAGAATGGCATTCAGATTGGATCGCGGGTCATGGCACAGGAGCGGCTAGGACGGATCGAACGGAGGTTGGCGGCTATATTGGCCGCCGATGTGGCTGGCTATTCGAGGCTCATGCACCATGACGAAGAGACCACGCATACCAAACTGACAGTTCTCTTGGCGGAGGCTGTTGATCCAACAATCGCCGAACACAGCGGCCGGATCGTCAAGAATACCGGCGACGGGTTTCTCGCAGAGTTTCCGAGTGCCGTCGAAGCTCTTCGGGCTGCGATGGTATTCCAAGCGCGCGTTCGCGAACTTACCGCCGGCGCCCCGGAAGACAGGCGCATCGCTTTTCGAGTGGGCATTAATATTGGTGACGTCATCGTCGAGCCCCACGACATCTTTGGCGATGGGGTGAATATCGCCGCACGGCTTGAGAGCGTCGCAGCACCCGGCGGCATCTGCATCTCTTCGGCTGTTTACGATCAGGTCCAGGGCAAGTTTGGCGACAGGTTCGCCGATATTGGTGAACAGAACCTCAAAAACATCGGCCGTCCGGTTCGAGCTTATGCTGTGGTTCTGGATGGGTTCGGCACGGCGGCGCTATCTCCGGGGGCGGGATCAAGCGCACTTTCACCGCCCCGCCTTTCCATCATTGTGTTGCCCTTCGCTAACCTCAGTGACGATCCTGGGCAGGACTACTTTGTCGATGGCGTGACCGAGAGTTTGACCACAGATTTGTCGCGCATCTCCGGCTCGTTCGTTATCGGCCGACACACCGCATTCGCGTACAAGGGCAAAGCGATCGATCTCAAGCAGATTGGCCGAGAACTGAATGTTCGGTACGTGCTAAAGGGTTCTATGCAGGGAGCCGGCGATCGACTTCGCGTAAACGTTCAGCTCGTGGACGCGGAAACTAGCGCGCATCTATGGGCCGACCGCTTTGACAAACCCGTCGCCGATCTTTTTGATATGCAAGACGAGATCGTATCGCGCCTCGCCAACACACTGGACGCCCAACTCACTGAACAAGAGGCCAGGCGATCAGAGCGATCTCCGCATCCCAATTCGATGGACTTGTATTTCCGAGGCAAAGCTTTGTTGCACAAGGGGTGGACGTTGGAAGGTGTGCCACAAGCGCGCGCGATTTTTGAACGGGCGGTGACCCTCGACCCCAAGAATGTCGACGCGATGGTGTGGATGGCTGGCGCCGATCTGATGCTTGGAGCGAGCTACTTGGATGACGCCACGAGCGAGCATTACGCAGTGGCCGAGGCGACATCAATAAGGGCGCTGTGCCTCGCGCCCAACCATGCTTACGCACACTTGGCTTTGGGCTGCGCATTAATGTGCACGAACCGCGCGGCTCAGGGCATCGCTGAGTTCGAGAGGGCGTTGACGTTGGATCACAATTTGGCTGAGGCTCACGCGCAAATTGGCGGCGCTAAGTTGTACATGGGGCGCGGAGCGCAGACAGTGACTCATATCAACGAAGCACTTCGCCTGTCTCCTCGTGATATCTTCGGCCATCGCTGGCTCATGATAGCCGGCTTTGCCAAGCTGCAGCTTAACGAGGATGCTGAAGCAGTCTGCTGGTTCCGCCGCAGCATCGAGGCCAATCGAAATGACGTGAACGCACATTTCGGGTTGGCTGCCGCGCTCGCGTTGCTTGGCTCGCTGGACGAGTCGAAAGCTGCTGCAAAGGCAATATTTGCGCTGGTTCCAAGCTTCACCATCCGCCGCTTCCGAGATGGAGCTTGCAGCGATAACCCAATTTACCTCGCCAAACGCGAGCGTGTGTATCAGGGCCTGCGGCTGGCGGAGGTGCCGGAGGGATGATGTCCGGTTTCCCGCTGAGCGACCGACTTCCGGTCCTCGCCTGCGTCCGGACATGTCGCTGCACTTCGCAACTGGCGCTATGGGTCAACAGCGGAAGTCGCGACGTTACCAAGCATATCGGGCGTAGCTGCGCGTCACGTTGGAGAACTCCCCTTCGAAGGTTGCGGCCGTAGACCAGCCGGTGATCCATTTCACTTCGGCGGACCCGGTCAGCAGCCGCCTGCCGTCCGCCGTTGACCACAAATCTCGTCCCCGGCAGCGTCTGAAACTGGCGTCCATGGCGCTGTGCTCGCGGTTGGTCAGCAGCACGCGCCCGATTCGAGCCTAGGTGAAACGTCAGTTCTCCTGACTGTGGCACGGCAGCGCGCCTATCCACTTGAGGCAATGGTCCATCACACCGGTTGGGTAACCAACTCCACGGATCCATTGGTGCTCCACGCTCGGCCGAGCCGCACGTGAAATCTCATTCCTTCCGGAACGGACGTAAACTGACCACGTTTTTTTTGCTTAGGATGCAGCTCTGATTGGGGAGCCGCAAAGCACCCCGAAAATGCCCGTGAGAGATGGAGAAGGACAATGGCCCACGAACGCCACGAGAACAGGGCTACCCATAATCCAGAGGATAAAGCTTCTCGCGCTGCCGAGAGAGCAACTGAGCAGACCCGGCGCATCGGATTGGCCGCGGCTGAGACAAACGAGCAAGTAGTGAAGACAGGCGCCAATCTTGTACAGCAGAATGCAGAGATGTTCCAGAACACGTGGCGCTTTGGCCTGGATATGATGACGGCGATGATGGGGCGTTCAGCAGATCACATGGGCAGAGCCCTTGGTGTGTCTGGAGATGAAGCTCAGGATGCGACCAAGAGATCTGCCCGGAACGCTGAGAGCATCCTCTATTCGGCCACAGCAATGAGCAAAGGTCTGAACGATGCTTCTCGAGAGTGCCTTGAGCTTGCGCGATATCAGATCGAGAGGAGCATGAAAGGAATGAGCGAACTTTGGCAGTGCCGAACGCCTCACGACTTTGCAGCGATGCAGACTGATTTGCTGCGGGAAAGTTTGGAGCGTACGCTACAGAGCAGTCGCCGGATTGCTGACGTTTCGGTGAAGGCGGTGGATGACGCCGCAACACACATGACCGAGACCATGAAGCGAGCAGCCTGATTTTAATTCGAGCGAAAATCAGCGGCCGAAAATCCCGGCCGCTGATCTGCTCGTTGACCTTAAGTCGGGAGGCGTTCGAGGGCACTGGTCATATTTAGATGTCCCGTCACGAAATTCACGGCAAGGTCGGTCAGCCTTCGCGGTGATCCGCGAGACCATCCGGGAGATGGACAAGGTCGCGAATCGGCTTGAGGCGACGAGCTGCGCCGATGTTAGAGGACCGCTGATCGAGCTCTGTCGCTCAGAATTCCCGGGGCAAGGTTCATGCTCAGGAATTCCACAACACAAGGTCGCGAGGGCGAAGCACGTAGGGCCGGACGACTGGTCTAACACCTGATCTGTAGCGCCCATTGGCGTCAATCCAATTCGGCTCTGAGTTCCGCTCCGGGTCATGAATGTCGATTTGAACCAGCGCCGATAACGTCCGGATTGCCCCGAGAGCCGAGGTCGAGCCAAGCGTCTAGCGCGGACGAAAAGGGCCAATACCAGAAATCATTCCGAACGGTGTTGCTGATCCAATCCGGGTTACCGCGCGGGCGCGTTTGGGCGCTACGTCTCCAATCGTCTGAAAGCCGACGCAGGTTCGGAAGGTTATCGGCTTGAGAATGGCCAACCTCATTAACGAGGAAGTCATCATGATCGATGTCCACGGCGTAAATCCCCCGCTCCGCCCAAAGTTGCGTGTCCTCTCCTTTCGTTCAAGCCGAGATGGGGCCGACTTCGTGATCAATCCGGAAGCCATCGCATTGCGACGTTAACGCCGCGCGAGCGGTAAGTTCTTTGACCTTGTCATTTGCGTTTAAAATCGACAAGGAGATCGCCGGCTTTAGGCGCAACAGAGCGCACGATGACGTGCACACCGCCACTACCACAGCACTGACCTCTTCGCGAAACACCTTGCGGCGCACCTACGGAACAGCATTACATCGGAGAAATTCGCGGAACGAAACGGCTCATCAGTCTTTCTCTGACCTTCGGGAGGTGCCCATGACTTCTCAAGCCATAGAAGGCGCATGTGCGTTCGCCTGGCGGAACTACTTGCTGCGCCATAGTGGTATTAGTGAGAACGATAACAGGCGTTCCGCCCTCTTTCGCTACGTCACCAATCTTCGCGATGCTGGCGAATATGATTTCGATCTCTTGCAGATAGCAGCGGTCGCTTACCTGAAAAAGCTGGACGAACTGCATGACGACCGACATGCGAGACTCGCCGCAGATCAGGCTTTAGCCGAGGGGTTAGCATCACGCAGTGCACAACCTGGCAGGTCGCTTTGGGCTTAATCACCCGAGCAGAAGGAGCAAGCAGCCATGGTAGACAACATCTCTAACTCAGGCCGTTTCGCGCGCGACGCCCAAAAGCGCACAACCGCAGCGACAGAAATCGGTATGATTGCCTTGAAGCCAATTATGCATTTTCAGGTCTCAATTCTGAGGATGTGGGCCGACAGCATCGAAAGGTTTGCGGGCAATTACGAAAAGGGATTCGAAGAAACCGTGACGGCAGTCGAGGAACAGTCCGACAAGGATCGCGTCGCGTAAATCAACGCAATCGTTCGACGGAGTCGGAGTTGGGTCATTCGCGTCGATTTTGCCCGCGTCTTCTCGATGTCCGCTCTGGCCCCGACTGCCGACGTGCCGGACACGATGGCGATCTTCGCCTTCGGGCCATGAGCCGACATCGCTCCAAGCAGCGATACTTGTCAGGCTCCTTAGCGGCCGTAGGGGAAGCAGCGGTGGCGATCGAGCGTGAGACCGAAATGCGCTCCTAGCGCAGCGATGGCCGCATCCTGCTCAGGATAAGGATCGGCATTGCATGCGGCAACGATGATGATCCGGAACCCGCCGCGATCCTTGCCACCCGGTGGCAGCATCGCTGTAGCCAGTGGATTACCCTCCCTGTCACGCAACGTGAGGAAAAGCGGCATCTCTCGCTGTACATGGGCCTCGAGGCCGATGTCGCGCTCGATCGCGTTGGGCTGCTCCGGACGCCAGGATTGGACTGCCTTCTCTCGCTCGCGGCAGAAATATTTCTCGACTGTGTGGCGCATCAGGCGCGACTCCTGCACCGCTTCACCTTCCGTCTCGATACGGAACCAGGTCTTACCCTTCGGCGCGTCGCAAACATACTGCATTTCGCCCATCCTGATCGCCGCAATTCTAGGTCGGCGGGCCCGCAAAGCCAGAATGTCATTCTCGTCGCGTTTCGATCTTTTGCGTTTTTACACATGGGGTAATTCCGGGCTCGGAGCCATACTCAGGCTCTGCGAATCAGCTCTCCAGGACTCGACGAGGCCTACC
>NZ_JBVVPM010000053.1:0-53537 GCF_055811255.1 Bradyrhizobium sp. MI1.11 | reverse complement strand
TCCATCAACTCCCAAGGGAGGTAGTTGACTGGGGCGCAAGCGTTGCCTGAGCATCCGATGGATGGTCAAAAGTGCGGATCTGGCCGGTCCCGGATGCTGTGGCCCGCAGGAACGCACTTGAGCCAATTTGTTTAGAACTTTGACTGCGAGGGGCCGCAGACCATCTTCACCGGGCTCCTCGATAGAGACACGCGAGCCGACAGTGATATTCGCGCGACGTTCCAGGCGAGCATGCCGCGTGTCCAAGCATATCGGCCACATGAGGAGCGCAGTGCGAGGGATGAGGCTAAAGGGTTTGCTGGTTTATCTTTTCAGAATGAGCACCATTGCACGTGCCATTCGCTTCACTGATCCGGTGTGCCGAGCCAGCGCCGCCGCTATCTCCGACACGACATGACGACGCGCCAGCCACGCAAGCGGCTTTCGTTCAGCCTGCGTCCATTCCTTTGGCTTGGACGCTTTCATTTCGAGATGGTCGAATGATCTCGATGCGAGCGATATTGAGAAATTTACGAGTGGCTGCGAGCGATCAAGGCACGCCGAGGCCGTCCGAACGAAGATAAGTTTGAATTCACGGCAGTCGGTGCTGTGGCGGCCGCACCCGACACTACAGCCGGCAGGCTGGCCGGGCACCCGATCCGGGCAGTGCCGTTGATTTATCGCAAGATAGCGCGGGTCGAGCGGTGGCAAACTTGCCGGCCATGTTGCTCAGGCTATGGGCCCGGCTTCTACACACCCGGGCCCTTCTTTTTTTGCGCCAATTATTTCCTAGCTCACGATCAGCCACGTCAGCCCGGCGATCGTGCCGTAAAAGCCCGCGAGTGCAATAAGCACGAAAGCTCGCTCGATTTTGTCCATTGAATTTCCCCCGCAAGAAAGCCAATCGGAAAAGACGAAGGTTACTCCCGGTCAGGTTCAGTTCAATCGCTCTTGTCAAGTTGCGGCAACCGCAGGACTGTGGATAGCGGGGAAAATGCCAAGCCGCGGTGGTAAAGCAGCCGGCCTGGACAACCTCCTAGCTTGACCCATTTTACTCTCGCAACTCAGCTTCGCGAGCGTCGCGCGGAAGTCCGCGAGATCGCAGAGCAGCTGGTCGCGCTCGGGATTCTGCGGAAGCGCGCGGGCTTTCGTTTCCGCGTCTTCGGCTTGCTTTTTCAGATCCTCAAGCATCTGACTTATTTTTCTGCCTTAGCCCGATCTCGACCAGGCTTGCGGATTGCCTCTGGCCGAGAGGGAGGTTCTGCTCGGCTAGCGCGCTTTGGATTCCGCATCTGATCCGCCGGGCCAGTATTCCGATTTGTTCGAAATCCAGTTCATGGCCTCCGATTCCGTCGCGAAGTCGCCGATGTGGGAAACGGGACCAACACCGGTTTTCACAGCTACAAACCAACGTCCCTTTTTTGTTATTTGGGGAGCAAAGGAGGGGAAGGGCCGCGCCAGTTTGCTGACTTGTGAGTCGTTGCTCATTACTTCCACCCTCAGCTTGAGTTCGACCAGCCCACCTGCAAGTTCAGAGAAAATCCCGAAGCCGCGCGAGCTCCACGATGATTTCTCCCGAGAGGACATCGGCTATTAACGGCGGCTGAGGCTCCGTGTGAATCTCGTAAAGGTGCCGCTGGTGCGCCGGCTTGGCCATGAATTCCCTGATGCATTCGTCCAAGGTCGCCTCGACCAGCAAATACGGTCCGCTAGGGCTGGCGCACCTCTGGTTGCCAAGTGAGGACCATTTCCGAAGGACGGCCGGCGCATCGAAATTGATATGATGATGGTCGGTCGAGGGTGCGTCGCTGTCTGTCACTCCGGACCCCTCGTCCAGTGGCGGTTGGCCGACCGCTCTTCGGCATCGCGTAATTTGACCGCCGGATGCCTCATTTCGCCTTCACCTTCAGGCCCCCCCTCATCAGCGTCCTAATGGCCGCCGGCCGCGTCGGCGCGTCGGCCTGCTCTGCAATCCAGTTGTCGACGGCCGACAAATCAGCAGGCTGTAAGCGAACGCCAACCAGCGTGCCCTTCTCCGCCGAGCGGCGCCACCGTGGCCTTGTGTTATCACTACTTGACTTTGCCATACGTTGTGATAACACAAAATCAGGCCGCCGCCAAGGTATCAGCTTGGCAGACGGCCCTAGCTTCGCGCTATCGGCTCTTCACCGCGATCCGCGTCGATCAACTCGGGCTGGCGGACCAGGAGTGCCGCCGTCACGATCAGCAGCAGCAGGACGCAGATGATCGGGAGCCACATCATGTCCATAATGAGGAATGCCGGCCACGTCGGCTCGTTCCTGGGCGGACGTGGGTAGCAAGCTCGTTGCGCTGATCCATACAAAAACCCCCGACCTGGATCATCAGGCCGGGGGAGTGGGTTTGGCCGCGACCCGGGCTGCGAGCATTGGCCAGCATCGAGTGTAGCGGCGGCGAGCGGCGGGTGAAAAGATGCCCTTGAGGACAGCTCGGGCAACATCAAGAGCGGCGAGCGCTTCGCGCTAACCTACGGACCGGTCACCGCTGGTGCCCGAGACCGATGCCGAGGGCGTGCGCCTTGGTGCGGAGGGCGGGAACGCTGCGCTTCATCTGCTTGGCCACCTTGCCGATCGGAGTGCGCGCCTTCGAGTGCGCTTTGAGCGCCTTGACGTCGTCCTTCGTGTAGCGGACGCGCTCGATTTTCTTCTTCACCTGCTTCGCCATGGAACCTGTTCATTTTTCTGGAGTAAGTGCCCCCGGGTAGCTGGAGCGAGCGACGACTGGCCCATTGTCTGAAGCTTGGACAGGACCGCCGCCGCAGCCTCCACGAATGGCCCGCAACCAAGGCGGACCCCTTCAGGAGGATTGTTAGTCAATTCCGTGGGGTGCCGTCCCACGGAGGCGCCGTCCGTCGATGGTGATGGGATGGCCAACGCAACCCGGCAACCTAGTCACATCGGCAAACGTTCCGCGAATTGTATGCAAACGATCAATGCAAATGCTCGGCTTGACTGCACTGGAATCGTATCGAAATGTCCCGCGCCGCGTCTTGTTGTTTCGCCTCGAACTTCGATCAAACCTGAGCGCTCAGCGCTGTAGAATGAGATCCGGCGCCGGGCTCACGGAGGAGACTGATGACCGTCAGCAAATATGAGTTCAGGACCGAGCTTCGGCGGCTGATAGAAATCCACATCGGACGTTCGAACACGTTCGAGGACTACGCCGTGGTCACGGGGGAGTTGGAGGAGGCGATGGATCGGCTGAACCTGGAGAGCGAGAAGTTCTCGGACGAGGAGGTCGACGCCTGCGAGTTGTAGCGAGGGCCTTGCCCCGTTAGACCCAGCCCCGCCGCGCCATCACGCGCTGACCGATTGCCAGTTCGGCCGCCGGTAGAGCAGTTGTGAAGCGTCCGATCCCGGCGAACAAGCTGCCAGCCGGGACCTCGGTTGGGATAAGGTCGATGTTCGAGGTCAGCAGTTGTTACTTGCAAGAGGTCGTGGTCGAGTAGCTCAGCCATTTGGCTTCGCCCTCACAGATCCGGGCAGGCGGCTTTCCCGCACCCGGCTCTTCCCGAGGGTAACCCGCGTCATATCCGCGCCTGCGCCCAAGTGCGAGTGATGCGTGGAACGGGCAGACGGAAGCGTGCCGTCAGGGTCTCGAACTCCGACCAGCCCATGCGCCGACTTTTCTGACTGCGCCGTCTCAGACAGTGCAGCCAGATCCGACGCACTTCGCGGTAGAAGCCGTTAAGCGCTGGATAATTGTGCGGCCTGCCGTAGTAGCCGTAGTGTCCACGCAGCACTGCGGCGAACCACTCGTGCTGGGTGGCCAGTGACTCGTGCATGAGCCGCCAGGCCTCCTGGCGCAACGCCGTCAGCTTGCGCGTCAGGCGTTTCCCTTCCGTCTTGTGCTTCACGATAAACCGGCCGTCCCGGGTCCGCCCGCAGTAGTGGATGAAGCCGAGGAAGGCGAAGGTCTCGGGTCGCCGCTCGCCGCGCCGCTGACGCGAGAGGGCCGCAAATCGACCGAACTCGATCAACCGCGTCTTGCCCTCATGAAGCATCAGGCCAAAGCTGGCCAGCCGCGCGTTGAGGGCCAAGAGCATCTCCTGCGCATCCACCTTGCTCTCGAAGGCCATGACGAAGTCGTCCGCATAGCGAACGGCCACAACGCGACCGCGTGCGCGGCGACGGCGCCATTGATGGGTCCAGAGATCGAGGATGTAGTGCAGAAAGATGTTGGCGAGGAGCGGACTGATGCCCGCCCCCTGCGGGGTACCCCTGTCCGTTTCTTGCTTCTCGCCGCTCTCAAGAACGCCGGCCCGCAGCCACAGCTCTATGAGCCGCAATATGCGAGGATCGGCGATCCTGTGCGCCACCATCCGCAGCAGCTACTCGTGGTCGACCGAGTCGAAGAAGTTGCGTATGTCGGCATCGAGCACCCAGTTGACGCGCTGGCTCATGATCGCTGTGTGCAAGGCGTCAAGCGCCATATGAGAATTCCGCCCCGGCCGGAAGCCGTAGGAGAACCCGAGGAAGTCGACCTCGTAGACGGAGCTCAGCACCTCGGGTACCGCGCTTTGGACAATCTTGTCCTCTAGCGCCGGCACACCGAGAGGCCGCTTACCGCCATCGGCTTTGGGGATGTAGACTCGTCGCACCGGCTGTGGCCGGTAGCGACCCGTGTGGACGCGTCCGCAGAGCTCCCGGAGGTTATCCGTGAGCCTCTCTTCGTACTTCGCCACCGTTATCCCGTCGACCCCCGCGCTGGCCTGCCGCTTTTGTCGTCGAAACGCCCGACGCAGAGCGTCCTCGTCGACGTGGTGCAGCAAGGCCGTGAACCGGGTTTGGGCAGCCTGCTTGGCTGCCGTGTTCACCCGTTCGAGGTTCGGCGGCAAGGCAACCCGGCTCTGTGTCCGGACCCTGGCCTTCTCGCGCGGGCTCCCCTCGGGCTGGCCCCTTCCCTCCATGCGTCTCGTTTCCTTCGACGACTTCACAGGTACTATGGACCAGTCCGACTCCCGACCTCAGCTCGGACCGCGGCTCTGGCACTGCCTTGCCGCTGCCCCCCGTTGGAGACCAATCCAACGGACCCGGTCGGGCCTCTCATGTTCCGATGATTACCTTCCATGCGTGATCCGGCCATCGACCCCGACGGAGCGGCATCGTCTCGCATAACGACGATGCTCATGCTGCCTTCGTGTTTAGGGAACACACTTGGCCTCCGCGAACATCCACCTTTCGAGGCTCATTCCCGCACCCCGCATGGCTCCTGTCTACACTTCGAACCCCGCGTTGCCGCGACGCCCGCAAGACTCGGTCCCGGCCTGCCTGCTTCGGCTTTGGCCGGATGGGACTTGCACCCACAAGCATTCATCAGCTTGGCATGACGTACTCCCCGGTGGTGGTGTAGCTCGGTAGCAAAGCCGCCCGGACGCGCGCCCCCATAGCGCCGTAGCGGGCGGGCGGCTTTGCGGTAGTCACCGGCAGTTCTCCGGTAGGATCGGGTTGCGACACGCCAACGCAACCGAGGAACCACTGTCTGACCGTGCGCCCGGATGGAGGAGGGGCGTCTGTGGCGCTCACCGTTACCCGGAACGCCGCTGGCGTCAGGAAGGTGACCGCCCCAACGAATGTTGATGGCGGTGGTTTGATCCGCATCAAAGCGCACATCCGCTCCTTTATGCATAGTCGACCGGGTCCTAATAGGAGGTCGCAATGCCCATTGATTCGATTCTGGTTTCGGCCGGCGTAGTCGCGATGTTCGTGGTTTTCGCCGGGGTTCTGATCTGGGGTAGCCACCAGACCAGCGCGGTCCGGTCGAGCTTGCCTGCCGGCGCCACAAAGCGCCGGAGCTTCTGATCTGCGGGCGGCGCACCGCGCGGCAGCGGCATTTCTCACCTGGCTTGATGTTGCGGTGGTCAGGCGGGACCCTGCCATGCTCACCGACAATCAATCTGAAACGGCCCCCTCGCTAAGTCTCAATTCGGCAGCAAGCAGATGACGGCGGAAATGCTCCGCCGATCTCGGGAGCAGATTGCAGCGTCGATCGCGCTGCTTCAAAGCTCGGCGCCCAAGTTATGGCCGCCCCGACCGAAATGCACGGACCATTCAAGCCTCGCGTGATTTAAGTCTGTCAGCCTACCGAGCGGTCCTAGACGGGAGGACGCTGTTGCGGTTGCCAGGGGCTCGGGCGGGCCGTCTCCGAGCTCCGCCGTTGACGGAGTAAGGCACGGCCGCGCGGCTTAGAGACGACCCCGGGTTGGGGCCTGAGGGTTGATGCCGGGCCGCGCCGCCAGCAATCCGGTGGCCGCAGGCGATAAAGAACCAAATTGTGGACGTGCCTAGCGATGTGCGGCAGTTGATCGAGAAGATGATAGACCAAACAAAAGGGCATTCTCGTTTTTCTTCCAACAAGCCACGTTGCCCGGCGACCTGGCGCTGAACTTCGCTGAACAGAACGTCGCAACTGCGTTAGAAAAGCCTTGGAACACTGACTAAACCTCCGACTTTCTCCTCAGCAGAGGCATATCCGCGCCTGCACTTGGCGCGCTCGAGCCGTGCGAATGCTTCCCCAGCTTCCGTGCTGTCCTCGAAGGTTTGGATCATGACCTGCCCGCTCGTGCCAATCCGGCCCCAGTTGCGGATCAGCGAGATCCCGCCGAATAAAGTCGGCTGAATCGAAAGCAGGTAAAATCGTCGCATGTTGCGGGCAGCGTCGATGCGGCGAAGGTAAAGCGGCTTTTGCTTGCGGTTCGGCATGCGTGGAGTCTGGCTCCTCGCGGAATCGAGGTCCAATGCTTTCTTTGAATCGATCAGGGCTAAACGATTCATTGTCTCCGTACTTCGAGTGCAGCGATCGTTCACCTGGGGCAGCGGTAGCATTCATGGAGTAGTATGAAGCCGCGTCGGGGAACTGCGGCGGTGCTCCCTGCATCGACGGACGCGTGGGCCGCCGCTCTCAAACCGAGCTTCCGATCTTGCTAAGGTCTCTTAGTTGGACTCAGTGGGTCTCATCGGCATCCGGCCGAAGTGCTACTTTTGGAATATATCCCAATTGCCGGACCAGGAGAGCCAAACTTAAGCGGGCGGACTCCAATCTCGAGGTCGCCTCGAGCAGGTCGGCCGCCATTCGGTCCGACCGCGCAACAGCTGCGGAGCAAATCTCAAAAAGGCGTTTCTTGAGATGCGGTGCCGCTCCGTTTCGCAGTGTTCGCGGCAAATCGAGCAGCGTGCGCGTCAGCGCCCGGTCCGCGCAAGCGTCCTCTTGTTCCAGGTTTTCCACCAATGCAAGCGCCTCGCGATAGCGCTGTATCGCTTTCACAGTTTCGCTTTCGAGACCGCTGTCTTGGCTCATCTACTTTCTCCGTCGCGAATTCGATCTCACCAGGACTCGCCCCCGGCCTTGGCTGCAGCCAGAGGCCGCTGTTTGACACGCGGTCCTGCTTCTCCCTCGGGGAGCCTGGACCAGTGATGGTCTGCCGAGTCCGGTGGAGGTCCGACGATGGTGGGCCCGAGCTCGCCGATACAATGCCTCCTCTTTTCCATCGATAGGGAATCGGTGGGTTCTCTCGGGACGGCTCTACTGTCTCTGCGGGGAACTGCGCCTCTCTATACTCCCGTCACGACGTTTCACGATCATCAGCTACGCGACCAGCGTCTCTCCGGTGGAACTTGTTCTCACCGACGCAGGCTCGCATGTCGGCGCGCCGGAACCAGATCGCGCGTCCGCAGCGCAGCGGCGGGTTGCCGGCGGTGAAGATGACCTGCTCGTCGGTCCGCATCCGCAGAACCTCATGGGGCAGCATCAGCGGCCGGCGCGCGAGCTGCTTGGAGCGCGTCCGGGAGGAACCCGACATCTGCGAGGATCGGCTCAACTGATCGACCTCGACGGTCGTGTCGCCGCAGCGTTTGGAGATGTAGTCGGCGGTTTCGGGATCGTTGATCGCCGAAAAGGAAATCCAGGAGGCGCTCTCGAACCATTTGCTGGTGGCGTCACGGCCGCCATAGGCCTCGCGCATTTGGCCGATGGACTGGTACAGCATCAAGAGGGTGATGCCGTATTTGCGTCCGGCATCGCGCGCGGTTTCAAGAATGCGTAAGTAGCCGAGGCGGGCGACCTCATCGAGCAGGAACAGGGTGCGGCCGGGCACGTCTCCGTTGCGATTGTAAATCGCGTTGAGCAGCGAGCCGATGATGGTCCGGGCGAGACCGGCATGATTTTCCAACGTCTTCAGGTCGAGGTTGATGAAGACGTCGGTCCGACCTTGCGCGAGCTCGGCCGTCGTGAAGCTCGATCCAGACACCAGCGCCGCATAGTTGCCGTAGGAGAGCCAGTGGGTTTCCTTGACCGCATTGGCATAGACGCCGCTGAAGGTTTCCGGGGTCATGGCGATAAAGGGCGCGACGTTCTCTTGCACGAATCCGGAGGCGGAGTTGGCGTAAATCGACTGCAGCCGCTGGCGCAGCTTCGGCTCCGGCTCAGACAGATTGGCGCGGACCTGGCGCAGGTGCTGATGCTGGAGTTCCGTATGGCCGGACAGGCAGACATCGGCGATCAGCGCGGTCAGCAGTTGCAATGCCGAAGCTCGAAAGAAGTCGTCCCGCGCCGAACCCTGGCGCGGATTGTCGGTCATGATCCATGACGCCACGGCGGCAATGTCCTCTTCCTTTGTCGCGCCGTGCTGGCCGATCCAGTCGAGCACATTGAAGCCGACCGCCGAGGAACGCGGGTCAAGCACGAACACCTGCCGGCCCGCCTCGTGCCGGTGTCGCCGGACCATCGGTGCGACCTCGTTCGAGGGGTCGAGGACGACCAGGCCGCTGCCCCATTTGAGCGCTGTCGGCACCGTCACGGATGTCGTCTTGAAGCCGCCGGACCCGGCGAACACGATGCCGTGCGACGAGCCAAAGGACGCATCGAAACAGAGCAGAGCAGACTTGCCCCCGGTGCCCCATGTCTCCGGGTCGTCGGCGCGGAAGGACTGCTCGGCACCTGGATCTCGATCGACCCGATAGCGCTCCCCGACCACCATGCCACCCGCATCAGGAAACAGCCGCGCAGCCTCGGTCATCGCCATCCAGTCGGCCTCGCCATGGATGGCGCGTTGCCCCCGGATGCGGCGCGGCTCAGCGGCCGCGAAGGCGGCATTGCCCCTGATGGCTACCCTCAACCCGAACACGGCCACGAGCGCCGCGAACATCGCTCCGGTGATGGTGGAGGGATCGGCATAACTCAAAAGCCGGTCTCCAGAGGGCAGGGCGTTGGCGAAGGAATGCAGCCGTGCGATCTCGCGCGAGGTGGCGATCACGACCACAAGGAGACCGCCGCACGTGACGCCCCAGCCGGCGGAGCGGATCGCGGTCGCGCCCGCCGCCGCGGACAGGAAGACGAGGCCGATCACCGAGCTCATCAGGTAGGGCAGGGCGATGCCGATCCGGCCGAGCACCACGTGGGCCTTCGGGGTAGTCCCGAACTTGGAAAGCCACGCTTCGAGGCCGGTCAAGGCAACGCACATGCCCGCCATCAGCACGGCCGGCGCGAGCGCCAGCGCAATCCTATTTGCTTTCATGGCCGAACGCTTTCGCGCCGATCGCCGCCAGCCGATCGCGTTCCGCATCGTTACCCCGCAGACGGTCGGCGGCATCGATCAACAGGCCGAGCAGCAGCGCCCGCTTCTCGTAGCGCAGCCCCGCCTTGGCGATCAGGCCGCCGAGCTCGATCTTCTCCCGGGTGTCCTTCTTGCGGGCATCGCTGGCATCGGAGCGCCGCATGCGTTCAGCCCTGTTCAGCCACGCCCGCAGGCGCGACAGGCGGGATCGCCGTAGCCGCGTTGGCGGCTCTGCGCCCGTCCTTGCGAAACCGGCCGGCGATCTCCTCGAATGCCGAGAGCAGCGCCGCTTCCTCGATCTCGATCTCTCCCATTCCGGCCTTGAGCGCGATGCGGCCGATGCGCTCGGCTTCGCGCGTTTCAGCCTGCTTCAACTGCTCCTGGAGCCGTGCGATTTCGTCCCTGATCTGCCGCGAGGGCTTTTTCATTCCGGAAGACCTTTCCTGTCATGACTGACGCGAAGCGCTCGACAGCAAAGCCGGTGTGAGCGCGAAGCGCGACCCGGGTAATTAACGGGGTCGGCGAAGCCGACGCTTTGGAAGATCATCCCGCCGTTCCGAAGGAGCGGCTTCCAAGGGCGCAGTAATACGTCGCTGACGCGACGTCCTGCTTCCCGCCCACGAAAGGGCAGAGCGATTCCGACGGAACTGCATGTTCGTTCGTCCTAAGGATCGCTTCCTGCCGTGGCCATCACCCATTTCACGCCCCAGCTCATCGGACGCGGCGATGGCCGCAGCGCCGTGCTGGCCGCCGCCTACCGGCATTGCGCGAGGATGGCGTTCGAGGCCGAGGGCCGCACCGTCGACTATTCCAATAAGCGCGGCATGATCCACGAGGAGTTCCTGCTGCCGGCCGACGCGCCCGCCTGGCTCAGGACCATGATCGCCGATCGCTCCGTTGCGGGTGCCTCGGAGGCCTTCTGGAACAAGGTCGAGGCCTTCGAGACGCGGGGCGATGCGCAGTTCGCCAAGGAGTTCATCATCGCGCTGCCTGCCGAGCTGACGACAGACCAGAACATCGCGCTGGTACGCCAGTTCGTGCTCGAGCAGGTGCTGTCGCGCGGACAAATGGCGGATTGGGTCTATCATGATGAGCCGGGCAATCCGCATATCCACCTGATGACGACGCTGCGACCCCTTACCGAGCACGGATTCGGGCCAAAGCGGGTCGCGGTCATCGGCGAGGACGGCCAGCCGTTGCGCATGCAATCCGGCAAGATCGCCTACCGGCTGTGGGCCGGCGGGAAACAGCAGTTCCTCGAGCAGCGCAACGGCTGGCTCGACCTGCAGAACCAGCATCTGGCTCTGAACGGTCACGACATTCGCGTCGATGGACGCTCCTACGCCGAGCGCGGCATCGACGTCGTGCCGACCACCCATATCGGGGTTGCAGCCAAGGCGATCCAACGCCGGGCCAAGCGCGAGGGGCGTGATCCCAACCTCGAACGGCTGCGTGTCTTTGAGGAGAGCCGTGCCGAGACGCTGAGACGAATCCAGCGCCGTCCCGAGATCGTGCTCGACATGATTTCGCGGGAACGCAGCGTGTTCGACGAGCGGGATGTCGGCATGCTGCTGCATCGCTATGTCGAAGATGCCGGCACCTTCCAGCACTTGATGGCGCGGGTGCTGCAAAGCCCGGAGGCTCTGCGGCTCGACGTCGAGTCGGTCGACTTTGCCACGGGAGCTCGAACGCCGGCAAAATATGCCACGCGCGAGCTGATCCGGCTCGAAGCGGAGATGGTGCGGCGCGCGGTCCACCTGTCGGGCGGTGCGGCTTTCGCCGTGAAGGCACCGGTCATTTCAGCCGTGTCCGCGCGGCACGCCAAGCTCTCGGCCGAGCAGCGCTCAGCCATCGCGCACGTGGCATCTGGAGAGCGGATCGCGGCGGTTGTCGGCCGGGCCGGCGCCGGCAAGACCACGATGATGCGGGCTGCGCGCGAGATGTGGGAAGCCGCCGGCTACCGCGTGGTCGGCGGCGCCCTGGCGGGCAAGGCGGCCGAGGGATTGCAGAAGGAGGCGGGCATCGAATCCCGGACGCTCGCCTCCTGGGAATTACGATGGAAAGGCGGCCGCGACGGCCTCGATGATCAAACCATTTTTGTCCTGGACGAGGCCGGCATGGTGGCCTCGCGCCAGATGGCGCTGGTCGTGGAAACCGCGTCAAAGGCGGGGGCCAAGCTCGTCCTGGTCGGCGATCCCGAGCAGCTCCAGCCGATCGAAGCCGGCGCGGCGTTTCGCGCGATCCTCGAGCGCACCGGCTATGCCGAGCTCGAGACCATCTATCGCCAGCGCCAGCAATGGATGCGCGACGCCTCGCTCAATCTTGCCCGTGGCCGGACGGGAGAGGCCCTGTCCGCCTATCGCGATCATGGACGCCTGTTCGGCTCGGAGTTGAAGGCGCAGGCGATCGAAAGTCTCATCGCCGATTGGAACCGTGACTATGATCCGTCCAAATCGACTTTGATCCTGGCCCATCTTCGCCGCGACGTCCGCGCGCTCAACGAGATGGCGCGGGCCAAACTCGTGGCGCGCGGTTTGGTCGAACCGGGACATGCCTTCCGCACCGAGGATGGCGAGCGCCGGTTTGCAGCGCGCGACCAGATCGTCTTCCTGAAGAACGAGGGCTCGCTCGGGGTCAAGAACGGCATGATCGGCAGGGTCGTGGAAGCCGGTCCTGCGCGCCTGCTCGCCGAGATCGGTGAGGGCGAGGACTGCCGCCGCGTCGAAATCGATCAGCGCGTCTATCGCAATATCGACCACGGCTATGCGACGACGGTGCACAAGGCGCAAGGGGTCACGGTCGATCGGGTCAAGGTGCTGGCAACGCTGTCGCTGGACAAGCATCTGACCTATGTCGCGCTGACCCGCCATCGCGAGAATGTGGCGCTCTATTACGGCCGGCGTTCGTTCCAGAAGGCCGGTGGCCTCGTTGCCATCCTGTCGCAGCGGCGGGCCAAGGAGACCACACTCGATTACGACCGCGGCAGCCTCTATCGCGATGCGCTGCGCTTTGCCGCGGCCCGCGGACTGCACATCGTCAGGGTGGCACGCACGCTCATGAGCGATCGCCTGCGCTGGACGGTTCGCCAGAAGCAACGCCTGGCCGACATCGCTGCCCGATTGGGCGCGCTCGCCGCAAAACTCGGCCTCGTCGAGGGCCGCAATCCCATCATCAGCACCGCACAGACGAAGGCCAAGCCCATGGTCGCGGGGGTCACGACATTCCCCAGATCCCTCATCGACACGGTCGAGGACAGGATCCTCGCCGACCCCGCCATCAAGAAGCAATGGCAGGATGTCTCCACCCGCTTCCGCCTCGTCTTTGCCGATCCCGAGCGCGCGTTCCGCGCGACGAATTTTGACGTCTTGCTGAGGGATCCCGCGGCCGCGAGCTCGACGATGGCGCGTGTTGCCTCGAGCCCGGAGTCCTTCGGGGCTCTGCGCGGCAAGGTCGGGCTGCTGGCGGGTCAGGCCGAGAAGCAGCTGCGTCGGCGCGCCGAGGCCAATGTGGCGGCGCTCAAGCACGACATCGAGCGCTACGTGCGTCTGCGCGCCGAGGCCGGGCACAAGTATGAGGCCGAGGAACGCGCGATCCGGCATCGTGTCGCCATCGACATCCCTGCTTTGTCGCGCGAGGCGCAGCGGGTGCTGGCGCGGGTGTGCGATGCGATCGATCGCAACGACCAGCCAAGCGCGCTCGAATTTGCCTCCGCGGACGGTCTTGTGAAAGCCGAGATCGACAGCTTCAACAAGGCCATCGCCGAGCGCTTTGGCGATCGTACATTCCTGCCGAATGCCGCGAGCGGACCCGACGGGCAGGCCTTCCAGAAGGCGACCGCCGGGATGGATCCGGCGCGGCGGGAGCAGCTGAAGGAAGCCTGGCCTGCGATGCGTGCGGCACAGCAGCTCGCCAGCCTGGAGCGCACCGCGCAGGCCCTCAAGCAGGCCGAGGCGCAGCGTCTGACCCCGCGCCAGGGACAGACCCTGAAGTGAGCGTTCGGCGCTCCGCCTTGGTGATTGTGCTGGCAGGCGCAGGCGTTGTTGCCGCCGTAGCCGGCACCGGCTGGTGCGCCGGGCTGCGGATCAATATGACGCCGAGCTATCCGCGCGGCCTGTGGCAGATCGAGCCTCTAAATCGGGCGGCCGCTGCCGGCGATCTCGTCTTCATCTGTCCGCCGGACACCGCCGAGTTCCAACGCGCATTCGCGCGCGGCTACATCCGGCGCGGACTGTGCGCTGGGGGCTTAAGCCCGCTCATCAAGACCGTCGCCGCCCTCGCTGGCCACCAGGTTGATGTCGCTGATCAGGTCTTCATCGACGGCCATCCGCTCCGCCATTCCGACCTCCGGCGGACGGACAGCGCCGGCCGTGTTCTCGCGCTGTTCGCTGGCGGCGTGATTCCCGCTGGCGAGCTCTATCTCCACTCCGATTTCGCAGGCTCCTATGATTCCCGTTACTTCGGCCCGATCCCGTCATCCGGCCTTCTCGGCCTCGCCCGGCCCGTGTTCGTTTTCGGTCCATGAGCTCTGGCGCGGCGTGGCGATGGTCGCCGCGGCGGCTGCGGTCGGCGCGATTGCCTGGTGTGGTCACGCACTCGCTCTGCCACTCGCCTGCGCCTTTCCAATGCTGTGGGCCTTGGCGCGCTCGCGGGTGATCTCGGCGGGTGTGAGCGCCGCCTATGTCCTTGCGGCATCCCACGGGCTGCCGCAGGGCGTCGTCAACTTCTACGGCACTGATCTCGGTGTCGGCATCGCCTTGTGGATTGGCGCGGCAGCCGTCTTTGTCCTTGTCCACGCAGTGCTCTGGTGTCGACGGCCGGGAGGGGAGAGGGCGCTTCGGTTTGGATGTGCTGCGATCCTGATGAGCGTGCCGCCTTTTGGGATCGTCGGATGGGCGCAGCCGATCACCGCGGCCGGGGTTTTGTTTCCGGGATGGGGATGGTGGGGACTGGGCACGACCGCGGCCATCCTGCTCACCATGACGAGCGGCAAGTGGCCCATCGCGGCGGTTGTCGCCGGCGGCTTCTGGATCGGGTCGGCCGCGCATTGGACTGCGCCAGCGCAACCAGCCGGATGGGCTGGCCTGGATACCGAGCTTGGCGGCGCGCTCGGCCGGTCTCTGGATCTCGACCAGGCCCAAGCGCTTCTCCAGCGCGTGCGCGAAGCGGGCGGAGCCGGAGCGCAAATTGTCGTGCTTCCAGAAAGTGCGGCCGGGCTGTGGACGCCGACCACCAGCGGCTTCTGGATGGACGGCCTTCGCCGCACCGACATCACGGTGATCGCTGGTGCGGTGATCGTCCATCGCGAAAATTACGACAACGCCATGGTGGAGATCAGCGCCGGGCGCACGCGCCGGCTCTATGGCGAGCGCATGCCGGTCCCCGTCTCGATGTGGCAACCCTGGCTGGCATGGACGGGCCAGGGCGGCGGCGCCAGGGCCACCTTCTTCGGCAATCCCGTCGTGGAGTCCGCCGGCCGGCGCGTCGCGCCGCTGATCTGTTACGAGCAGTTGCTCATCTGGCCGGTGCTACAGTCGATGCTCCATGCGCCCGACGTGCTTGTCGCGATCGGCAACGACTGGTGGGCCGCCCGAACCAACGTAGTCGCGATTCAGCGAGCCAGCACCGAAGCCTGGGCGCGCCTGTTCGGGCTGCCGCTCGTGCTCGCGTTCAACAGCTGAAGGGGATCATCATGATCGATGCAGCCACTATTCATCGATGCGCCGACCCGGGTTTGAAGCCTGCGATCGTCGAGAAATTCATCCGCGCGGTCGGGGCACCCGATCCGCTCGCCGTCACGGTCCGGATCGGAAACCGCGTCATCCTGGTCACACCACCCAAGACGCCGGATCATGCCATGGAGCTGATACGCCGTTACGTCGGCCAAGCCATGGTCCGCGTCGGCGTCACCCAATATCCTGCCGGGCTCGGCGCCACCAAACTTGCTGAGCTCAAGCCTGATCTCGTCGATGCCTGCACCAATATCAGGATAGGCACCGCGCTGTTCGGCAAGGTCCATCGCATCGTCACGACATGGTATGGCACTGAGATCGACGAGGCGTTCGGCGCTGCGATTGACGCCTGGAAGACCGGCTATTTCGACGGGAAATATGTATTCGACGAGCCCGATCCCGGCAGCCTGCCGGCCAGCACGCGGGCGTCCGAGGCTCGCGACAAGACCGCGGCCGAGGCGGCGAGCCCTGCGAGGGGGCCCGGCAATGGCTCCCAGCGGGCCAAGGAGCCGGATGATCCGAACAAGGCGGGCATCAGAATCGATCTCACTGGGATTGGCGTCGGCAAGCCGAAATAGCGCTTTGCGCAGGGCCTCTGTCCCGGGGGGAAGCCGGGTCGATTGATCGGCGACAGAGCTACGTTGTCTGCCGGAAGGTTCTCAATCCTGATGTGCAAGGGTCCGCCATCGTGATGGTTCTCTGGACCGTGAGGTCGCCCCTTTCACGGGCTCTCGCACACGATCGAGCGCGGGAACGCTGCCAGGGCATATGCAGGGGGGCTTGCGTGGTGGTTCTGTTTTCTTTGATCAGCAGGGTTGCGGACGTCAACCATCATGGACGCTCCCTCAAGTGGTCGGTCAGGCTCGTCTTGGTTTAAGTGGCTCGGATTATCCACGCTGCCGCCAAATCCCGACTTCAATCTACAAGGGACAAGGCAGTACGGGCTGCCTTGGGGATCAAAAACGTGTCGATTGGCGACGGTGCCCATCGTGACTCTCCCCTGATCCTCTGACGTAACGGGAGGGGCCGGGACGTATGTCTAGGCGCCTCCTCCTGCAGGTCAGCGGCATGGTCCAACCACCGGCGCGCGCCGACCTGGTCCGATTGCAGCGCCTGCCGCACCGGGCTTCCTGTGCCGAACGCCGCGAGTCGGTTGCTGCATCGAGAAGATCTCGGTCGTCCATTAGGCTCAGGCTAGACTAGATCAACTTCTTCTCCATTGCTATTCGAACAGCATGTTGGAGATTACTGGCACCGAGTTTGTCGCGCGCATTGTCCAGATAGAATTGGACTGTTCGCGGTCTGATCCCGAGCAAATCCGCGATAACATTCATTGATTTGCCGTGCGACGACCAACTGAGCGAGGTCGCTTCCTGCGTCGACAACCTCACATCCCCCGTTTTGAACGACGAGTCAGACACCACGCTGAGCCGAACGTGAATACAAGCGAGGGCCAGTGCCGCCTGTATCGGGTCCCACGGGGGGACCTCAACCCGCCGCCGATCTGATGCGAAGGTGATGATCGCCGCTCGCCCATAGCTCGTTCTGATCGGAACGGAAACGCCGGAACGTAGCCCGAAGTCAGTTGCCTCCGAGACGAACTGCTTGATCTCTCGCGAGCTCCTGCGCAGCTTGTGCTCCTCCGCTGACCAGGCAAACATCCGCATGCTGCGCTTGGCCGTCGTCACGACAGGATCGATGATCGTGTAACGCTTCGCAAAATAGAGGTTCAGCCACTCCGTGGGATAATCGCTGAAGACAACCGCGTCGTCGCCGTGAATATGACTGTAGACGTAGCGGTCGAAGCCGGATGAGACAGTAAATTTCTTGATCGTGTTGCGAATCGAGCGCTCGTCGCGTGCCACATCGACAGCCTCCATCAACGCTTGTAACTGCCCGTCCAAACTAACGTCCTCCTCATCTCAAGCTCAACCAAAGCGATGGAAGCCCTGCTACCGGAGGAGCATTGCGATTCTGTCCTTATTTTGATTTGACCAGCTTTTCACAGCGGCTGGACGAATTGGACTCTTCTTGGGCAACCCGCTGTGGCCTGCGTGGCGTCAAGCTGGTCGTCTTCGACGCCCACGAAGGCATCAAGGCCACCGTCGCCAAGGTGCTCAACGCGAGCGGACAGGCCAAGCTCAAGCACTTTCCCTTCTTTCACGAGATCCGACATCGTGCCGACGACCTCTTCGACCGAAATGTTTGGGTCAGGACGATGCTGATAGAGGACGTCAATGTAGTCGCGCCGCAATCGGCGCAGCGACCCTTCCACGGCTGAACGAATCGATTGCGGACGGGAATCCAATTCTGCGATCTTGCCGGCTTCGAGCCGAGAGGCGACGAATGCAGTTCTTAAAGCCGCCCGTAAGCGGTCCGAGAGCATTCAAAATCTCAACGACATCATCGGCTATTTGCTGGCCCATCCCGAGGAGGATCGGCACCTCCGCCGGGCTTACGAGAAATCGGGATATTTGGCGGTTTGGCAGCTCGAACTCGCCAAAAGCGGCTGGCAATACCATCTGGAGCTGGTGCGGGCGGCAATCGAGAGAATTGCTGGGGGATCCAGAGGGCGGACGCCGGTTCGAGATCAACTATTCGGGCTATCTGGAGCTCGCGAACCGTACCGGACTGAGCACGTATCGAGTGCTGGCCGAACTCTATGCGCGGTTGATGGCCCTGCACCAGATGCGGGTGGAGACGGCACGGGGGTGGCTCGCGGAAAATGCCGGGAACCGTCAAGATGGGGTAATTTGGACTAGTTTGGTGGGATTGTCCGAAATCTGTATACGAATTTCGGACAGGTCATTTTGCCTTTGTCCGAAAAAGGTATACATTTTTCGGACATGGCCGACGACTCACTGAAAGCCGCAATCCTGGAGCGAATCCGGGCCGATGCGCCACGCAAGGTTTGGACGCCGACCGACTTCGTCGACCTCGCCTCCCGGAACGCCGTCGACAAAACGTTGCAGCGGTTGACCAACGCCAAGAACCTGAGAAGGATTGACCGAGGGCTCTATGATCAGCTCGGTTTCAACAAGCTGACCCAAAAGCCCAATCCCCCCGATCCGCGCTCCGTCATCGACGCCGTCAGTCGGCGCGACCAAGCCCGGATGCTCGTCGACGGCATGACCGCCACCAACGACCTTGGCCTGACCGACGCCGTGCCAGCGAAAATCGTGGTCCACACCGACGCTCGCAAACAACCGATCAAGCTCGGCAACGTCACCATCACTTTCCGTCTAACCGCAGCCAGCAAGCTGTTTTGGGCCGGCCGGCCCGCAATGCGCGTCATCCAGGCACTTCACTGGTTGCGTGATCTCCTGGTCCGCGCAGGCGAGAGTGATCGGGTTAGACAGAAGCTAGCCAAGCTTTTCGACGATCCGTCGACCGGGCCAGGGTGGTCGCGCGGGCCCGAGCCCGCTCTTGGCTCCGGGCGGCAATGTGCTTGCACTTGCACGCACGCGGATCGCAGAACAGGCGGCAAGCGAATCGGACCGGCTTACCGCGCGCCCGCAAGAGATAGCCGAACACCTCGCGACAGGCGCCGCCCTTCGGTGCTGGCAGAGCTGGGACAGACCGGATTTGACGGCCCATGACCGGCTCCTGATCGCGGATCACGCCGTTATCGCCGAAAGCCTCGCAGAGATCCAATCGCCGACCTCGCTCGCGCGGCTCCTGCGCGATCCGCTGGGCTTTGTCTGGAAATACGCTCTCGGATGGCGTGCGCCGGGCGACCGGGAGCGTCCACTGATCCTTCCAGCCGATGAGTTTGGCCGACTGGTCCATGAGCTTTTGCGCCGCACCGTCGACGCGCTCGAGCCGGTGCCCGGTTTCATCGGGGCCGCTAAGGAGGAGATCGAGGGCGCGCTGGAGGCGGCGGTGCGACACGTGATTGCAGCGTGGCCGCTGGAAATGCCCGTGCCGCCCGACGTGCTTTGGGTCAACACCGTGCGCCAGGCATCCGCCATGGCGCGGTCGGCTTGACGAACGAGACATTCACCGAGAGCGGCACGGGCAGCTGGACCGAGGTGCCGTTCGGCGAGCACGCCAATCCGCCAGAGCCCAAAAATCCGGATTGGCCGTGGGACCCTACGTTGCGCGTCGATGTGCCCGGTACGGCGATCGCCATTCGCGGAAAAATCGACCGCGTTGACCTGCGCGCCGGCGGCGTCGCTGTCCGGGTGACCGACAAGACAGGTGAGCGGCCGGAGAATGCTGCTGACAGAGTCATAGCTGGCGGCGCTGAACTGCAGCGCGTCCTTTACGCCCTGGCATGCCGCCAACTTCTGCCCGAGGTGCCCGCCATCCGAACCCGGCTTAGCTATCTGAAGGACGAACCGGCAATAGCCTTGCTGCCGGATCTCGATGCCGCAATTGCGCAAACTGCGGCCTTCGTCAACGCGGCCTGCGCTGCCTTGACGCGCGGCCATGCTGTGCCGGGGCGGCCGCCGACGACCGTCTCAACGATCTTAGGCTCGCGCTTCCTGCATCTCCGGCCTACTTCCGTAGAAAGCAGGTTGCGTTCATCGCCGCCGCCGGCGATCTGGCCCGATTTTGGGAGTTGCCATGAACGCGCTCGCCGACAGCGCCGACCGGCGGCGCGCCCTCCCTGTTCTTGATCAAACCTTGCTTGTCGAGGCCGCGGCAGGCACCGGCAAGACCTCGCTCCTTGCCGGCCGCGTGACCATGCTTCTGGCCAGCGGCGTCGCGCCACGCAACATCGCCGCCATCACGTTCACCGAGCTCGCGGCCGGCGAATTGCGCGCGCACGTGGAGCGGTTCGTCAACGAACTGCTGAATGGAAACATCCCCGATGACCTGGCGCTTGCCGTAAAGAAAACCCTCACCGCGCCGCAGATAGCCGCGCTCATAGCGGCTCGTTCGCGGCTGGACGAACTCACGGCAACCACGATCCACGGCTTCCGCCACAAGCTGCTTCGCAGCTATGCGATCGAGGCTGGCGTCGACCCCGGCGCCGAGGTCCTCGATGCGGTCCAGACCGAGTTTGCCTTCACGACAGTGTTCGAGCGTTGGCTACGGCGGCGCCTCGGCGAGAACGCTGACCCGACCGATCCGGTTGTTGTCATGGCGCGCCGAGACCCAAGGGAAGCCGTCGACACCCTGAAAAAGCTCGGCAAGTTCCGGCGCGACTTTCGTACCGCAAAGCCACTACCCCGCGATCTCGCCGAACACGCCGATCTGGAGTTTGTCGAGAGTGTGCGGGAATTTCGTCGCTGGATCGACGGCACACGGGCTCCTGACCGGGCGCTCGAAGACATTGCCGATCTTGAGAGGCTCGCCGCCTTCTTCGCAGGCGCCTTCGATCCTCCTCCGTCGTTCGAACGGCTCTGGGAACTTGCCCATCCGCCTCGCGTCAATGCAATGGCCTGGCGCTCCAATAATCTGCGCCCGTATCGGCGCTTGGGAGCCTGGAAGTACGTTGCCGGCAAAGACGAAGGCACGCGCCTCGCAGAGGAGGCCGCATCCCACTATGATCGGTGCGCGGCGGAGTTTGGGGCTCTTCTCGGCGGCATCGCAACAGCGCTGGTCGCGACCTTTTCCGGCGCGCTCGAATGAGCTCCTAGAGACTTCGAGACGTTCAAGCGTAACGCTGCCGTTCTTGACTTTGACGATCTGCTGCTCGCCACACGCGCGCTTTTGCGCAGTCACGAAATCGTCCGGCAGGCGGCATCGAACCGCTACGCGAGAATCCTCGTCGATGAATTCCAGGACACCGATCCGGTGCAGTCCGAGATCCTGTTTCTGATCGCGAGTGCTCCTGGCGCGCCTCTGGCCTGGCAGGAGCGGGAACTGATTCCGGGCAACCTGTTTATGGTCGGCGATCCCAAGCAGGCGATCTGTAGATTTCGAGGCGCGGATGTCGCAACCTATATGGAGGCGCGCAATGCCGTCGAGCTTCAGTTTCCCGGCAATATCTTGCGGATCACGACGAGCTTCCGCTCGCGCGGCGAGATCCTGGACCACGTCAATCGCTGTTTCCGCGATCCGTTGGACCGACAGGCCCCAGGTTACGTCCCCCTGGTGTCCTCACTTGGTCCAGCAGAGCACGGTCTGCCTTGCGTCATGAAGGCCACGATCCGTATCGGCGAGAAGAGCCGGGCGGCGTTCATACGCGACGAGGAAGCGCGCGCCATTGCCGACATCTGCTCCCAGCTCATCGGAAATGTCCGCGTGCGGCGATCCGGCGGAGAAATCTCCTTGTTCGTGCCGGCGACATCGCCTTGCTCGCGCCGGTCGGTACCGAGCTCTGGCGTTACGAACGGGCGCTTGAGGAGCGTGGCCTGCCGCTCGTCTCGCAGGCCGGTCGCAACCTCTTCCGGCGCCAGGAAGCGCAGGATTTCGTCGCGCTGATCCGCACGCTCGCAGACCCAAGTGATACGCTGGCACTCGGCGCCCTGTTGCGCGGACCGCTCGTCGGTCTCACCAATCACGAATTGCTCGATATTAGGCGAGCTCTCGCGCCGAATGAGACCGAAGATAGTGCGCTGGCACCGAGCCTAACGCTGCAGACGCAGCCAGAGCAGATCGGCAATCCGCTGGCGCGGGAGACGTTGATCGTACTTACAGATCTGCGGCGGCGTGTGCGGCGAACGACGCCGTTTCTCTTGTTGAGCGAGGCGGTCGATCGGCTGCGCGTGCGGGCCACACTTGCCACGCGGGGCAGTGACCAGGCAGCTCGGGCTCTGGCCAATCTCGACCTTCTGATGGAGCGCGCACGCCGCTATGGCGTGCGCGGTCTCAAGCAATTGGCACAGGACATTGGCGCCGACTGGGAGGGCGGCCCTCTCGGACCCGAGCTCTACGACGAAGCGCGGCTCGATGCAGACCGCGAAGCCATTGAAATCAACACGGTTCACAGTGCCAAGGGCCTTGAATGGCCGATCGTCATTCCAATCAATATGGGATCCGAACTCAGACGGCGCGACCCGTTTATCCACCGCCGTCAGGATGACACGCTTCACTGGGTGCTGGGCGATGTCGTTCCGCCAGCGATCGCGGATGCCATCCACCTTGACGACCAGGACAGTGCAGAGGAGCACGAGCGGCTCCTCTATGTCGCCTGCACGCGGGCAATCGAAATGCTGATTCTGCCGACATTGTCGGTGCCGCGCGCCAACAGCTGAGCGCACCTTTTGGATCTCGGGCAGGACGATATCCCGGAATGGGATCTAGCACGTTTCTCTCGGCGTCCTCTGGCGCGCGTCGCGCCAGAGGAAAACCATCAGAGCGAGGAGGTGTTTGCCGCCGAGCAAGCCGCGGTCGCGGATGCGTCCCGGCCCATCCGCTGGGTTCGGCCGAGCGACGGCGACACCGATCGCTTGGTCGAGGTCGCTCGCGTTGACGAGAGCGCCGACACTGACCCTGCCGGTCTCGTGACGGTAGCGGGCAGCGCCATCCGGGGCGCAGTGTTGCACAACCTGATCGAAGAGATATTGACGGGCGAGATCGAGGAGACTGCATCTGATCTGCAAGGGCGTGCCACTGACCTCCTCGCACAGCTGGCGCCAACCGATGCGCAGTCGCTGCCCGATCCGGCGGAGATGGCTGCGACCGCGTTGCGAACCCTGCGCCTGCCGGGTGTCGCGGAACACCGCGCCGCGCTTGTGCCGGAGTTGGCGCTCTATGCCGCCCCGTGACGCCGGCCGCGTCCTGATGGCCGGGCGCGCAGACGCTGTCGCCATCGCAGCCGGCCGAGCCGTTGTCGCCTTTGACTGGAAGAGCGACGTGGCCCCGACTGCCGGTGACCGGCAGGCTTATGCTGGGCAGCTGCTGCAATATCTGGACGCGGTGGGTGCTCCTTGCGGAGCTGTCGTCTATCTTACGCTTGGCGAAATGGATTGGATCGATCGATAAGACGCGGGGGCACTGATGACCAATTTGGCATGCGCCTCATAACTCTTAATCATCGGGTCCTAGGTTCGAGCCCTGGTGCGCCCACCAAGCAAATCAAGCACTTACAGCAGTGCATCTCGAAACGGACTTCTCAGGTTGACGTCCGGTTTGAAAAATTTGTTCGTCCTCCGTACTCTCCGTTGAGAATTGGTGGGATAGCTGCGCGCTACCGCAGCGGCTAGCTCTTTTCCCGGCGGCGTGGAGTTCTTCAATGTGGCTTCGCCTAGCGCGGACGCGCCGCTACCTCGCCGCGCTGCGCGTGGCGGTACTGTAATGGCGTAAGCGGCACCGGATTCAAGGCGCCGAACCGCCAGCGCTCAGGCGGTCCCCAGCCCGGCGTTGCGCGCGACAGGCGCGGCGGATCGTCAGCCGCAAACGCAAAGGTCTGCAGGCCCTGCGAGACACCTAGCCCGGTTGCTTTGATATACGCCTCGCCCAATGTCCAGAACCGGTAGAATAGCGCGGTTCTTGCCGCTTCTGGCGCAGCGGTGAGTGCCGCGCGCGCTTCTTGAGCGAACGCGATGTCGGCGACGGCCAGCATGTCAGGGAGCACCTTGACGCCTTCCACATCGAAGCCGACCGGCTGGCGCCCCAACGCAAACCCGACAACGCCGCGCGCGTGGCTCATACTAAAATGCAATTCGGCGGAGGCACGCACCTGCGGTTTGCCAAACTGACCGCGGTCAAAGAGAATGTCGTAAGGCGCGCGTCCAAGCGCCGACGCAAGCGCGATCCGTAGGCCGGCATGAGCGGTCAATGATGCGGCGCGATCGCGCGCATCCTGCAGCCGGCCGATCATGGCGATGAGATTGCTATCGAGCACGTCCATCGCGGTGACACGAGCGGCCTGCTCGCCGTCCGGCGCGCCCATCCATAGCAAGACTTCGTCCTGTCCGGGCATCGCAGCCTCATCGGGGAAGGACAAATGGGTCACCCGCACAACGCCGGGAACGCCACCACCGTCCAGAGCCCAGGCAGCTGCACAGCCGCCGACCGCAAGATCACCGGCCGCGGGCAGTGATGACGACTGATCACTCATCGAGCGCTAGTTCCTGGAGTCCCGCGCGATCGCGACGGCATTTCAAAGGCAAGGTCCAGACAAGACAAAGAACGGCTCCGGCCGTCGTCCATAGCCGTATCCTTGTCCAACATCATTGGGTAACCTGCGATCGGTTTTGAATTACAAACAACATCGCGAACGGATAAAGTGTTGCTTATGAAAGAGCAGGACCTGTTACATACACCGGCGCCTGGGGCAGACCAATTATCTTTCCACATAGAGGAGCGCGGGAGTGGGGACGTGATCTGTATGCTCCTTCATGGCTTCGGCGAAGGCGGCTACGTATGGTACGACTTTGCGCCTCGCTTGCCGAAACAATATCGCACCATCGTCATAGAATTCAGGGGGCACGGAAACTCCGCCGAAGATCCAGCAGGAAATTACGGCATTGGCCCCTATTCCACAGACGTTCTCAATCTCATTCAGAAGCGGAAACTCAGGAATATTTCTCTTGTCGGGCATTCTCTCGGTGCGGCCGTCGCGCTCAAGGTTGCTGGAGCCGCTCCCCACCTAGTAACAGACTTGATTCTTGTAGATTTCTCTTTGAGCGCTGAACGGGCCGTTTCCCAGAACATCCTGTCGCAGTTCCACGAACAATGCGATGGCTACAATTCGCGCGCAGAGTATGCCGCCTGGATATCGGCCAAACGACCGCTGACCCATCCACGCATGCTTCGTATCATTGTAGACAATGCGCTGCGCGAGACTGCCGACGGAAGACTTGTACTCAAAGTCGATCGGAGGATTCAGCAGATGATCGAGCCAGGATCGGCACGAACCGACGAATTTCGGACTATCCTTTCCAAGATCCCATGTCGAACATTATTGATACGAGGCCGAGGCTCTGCGGTCCTGAGCAAGAATGAAGCACTGGATATCCTCCGCTTGTTGAAAGACGGCCAGCTGTGCGAAATTTCTCATGCGGGCCACGCGGTGATGGTCGAGGACCCGGACGAGTTTGCGGATGCGGTCAACCAGTTTCTTCTCGGGCCGCGCACCCCACGCGGCGGGTTATGACCGGTTAGAGATATCGGCCTCGAGATCCTTGCCCGTTTCGTAGGGTCCCGCGCCCCGGCCTTGGACAGAAGATTGTAGAAATCAGCTATTCGCCCAGCGTCGGATCGAGGGCTCATCCGATGTCAGGGTGCTGGAGATGGCCTGCGATGATCAGGCGCTGAATCTCGGAGGTTCCTTCGTAGATGCGCAGCGATCGGATCTGTCGGTAGAGCCGTTCCGGCACGGCATCCTTCACGATTCCCGCGGCGCCGAAGATCTGCACTGCGTCATCCACGATTCGCTGTGCCTGTTCAGTCGCAAACAGTTTCGCGATGCTGGAATGCTTTCCATAACCACGGATCTGCTGGTCGGCTTCCCAGGCCGCCTGGGCGATCAGCAGCGCGCTGGCGGTCAGCGCCACCTCGCTATCGGCGAGCTTCGACTTGGTCAATTGCATGTCCCAGATCGTGCCGGTTGCGAGGCGCCTGGAGCGCGCCCATTTGAGCGCGGCGCTCCGCGCCCGGCGGGCGAAACCGGTCGCTGCAGCGCCGACCGTCATCCGATACTGTTCAAGGATCTCGCCCGCGATTTGGAAGCCGAGTCCCGGGTTTCCGATCATTTGGGTTGCCGGCACGATGCACTCGTCAAAGCTCAGGCTACCAAAGGAGCGCGGTGCTATCGCCTCTATCGTGTTCGCGACACGCAGCCCGGGCGATTGCGCGCGCACGAAAAACAAACTAAGCCCGAGTGGCCCCGACCGGTCTGCCGTTCGGGCCAGGACAATCGCGAAATCGGCGATGTCGGCGTTGGAAATCCAGGTTTTCGTCCCGTTCAGAACATAGGAGTCGCCACGGCGTTCGGCGCGCAGCGAAACGTTGGCAATGTCCGAGCCGACCTCGGGTTCGGATAAGGCCAGACACCCGATCGACCGACCCGCCAGTATGTCCGGGAGCAGACTCGTGCGCTGTTCCGTAGAACCATGCCGGATCAGCGGAGTAGCGGCGAGCGCTTGAATCGAGAAGGCGAAGTCGCACAAATCATGGACGAACGCGAAGCCTTCGCGAATCAAACAGATACTGCGGAAATCGGGGACAGCGTCGGCGCCGCCGACGGCGGCGTACCAGCCGTTTCGCCCGAACAGGGCCGTTAGACGGCGCCCCGTCTCAGCGGGTGACCGACCTTCGATCTCGCCAAGTTCAGACGACATCTCCTCGGCCCAGCTTTCAATTCGCCCTGCGAGCTGCCGATGCCGTTCCTCGTAGAGCGGCAATCTTAGAATCGAGGTGTCGAATATTTTCACGGCGGCCCCTTCGATCCGGTATTGCAAGTTCTTCCGAAGGACAAGCGGTGCTGGACGCTCGTGGCGGCAGCGCCGGACGCACGACAACCGGCTCGCCGAACGGTCAAAGCGTCAAAGCACAATGTTCGCGGGTCGCCTCATCGCTGATCATCACGGAGGATGACGATTCCAGCGTCCCACCTTCCATGAAGTAGGCAAATGCAGCATAGCCATTCCAAATGCGGCGCCATTCGGCAGCGCTTGCAGCGGTACCGTATCGCCGCTCGGTTTCGTCGAGATGCGCCTGGATGATCGCCACCGCTTGCCGCGCATGTCCGGCCGAGAGATTGTCGATAGAGAGGTGCACATCCTCGTAAATGTGATCGAAGCCCCAGTGCTTCAGCTTTTGGATCTCATGCAGCCGCACCTCCCCGAGGCCGAACATTTCGACGCCCAGGGTGTATCCGAGAATCTCGGGATGGAGGCGGTCCGGAAACAGGCCGAGCGACAGCTGATTCAACGGGAAAGCGTAGAAGTTGTCGGGGATTTCGTCCTGATCGATGAACGCTTCGTCGCGGATATGCGGCAGGTCGATCTGAAGGCTCCTCAGGACCCGATGGATCAACGTGATGTGGTTCTTCTGAATGTCGCCCAATCCCATCTCGTCGGCATAGATGTTGAACAAAGTCGCATCTGCGTTTCGCTCGAAG
The DNA here is from genome assembly GCF_055811255.1 of Bradyrhizobium sp. MI1.11. Taxonomy (NCBI): domain Bacteria; kingdom Pseudomonadati; phylum Pseudomonadota; class Alphaproteobacteria; order Hyphomicrobiales; family Nitrobacteraceae; genus Bradyrhizobium; species Bradyrhizobium sp. MI1.11. The sequence goes on along the minus strand of NZ_JBVVPM010000053.1, from coordinate 26,278 downwards.
CGGCCCGTCCCGCTGCATCGAAATGCCCAACAGCCATCGAGCAGGTTGCCCAGCGCGTAGATTTTCTGACCGAACACAACTTCGTCGCGGGGCGGAATGTCGCCGAGTGGCGCATAGGGTTCGATGAGTTTATGCCAATAGATCGACTCGACCCGCGCTTCCAGGGCCTCGGGAGAATACTCGAAGAAGCGGCCGTCCGTATATCGCCCCGAGGCCTCGTTGCTGAAAAGGACTTCCGCTCGAGCCAACCCGGCGCGTGCGCGCGCCAGCGCGACCGACAATGTATTTGCGAAATTCTCAATATTGACCAGCCGATAGAGCAGCGTCCGGTCGTCGAGATCGGGGGCAGTTTCGAACACCGTGCCGCGGGGCGGGCGATTCCGGATGGCGGCGAGCCACAATCGCGCGACCGGTTCGTCATGCGCCTCGGGTTCCAGGACGATCGGCTCGTTGATTGTTTGAGCCGCGCCATAGAACCACGATTTGAGGACGCACGCTTCCTGTTCGGAAAATATGCCGAACATCGGCCCGCCGAATTTGATGGCGTCGACGAAGCGGCAGCTGCCTTTCGCATCGGCGCGCAGATAGCCGGATCGCTTGAAATCCCGCAGGAAGATGGCGAGATCCAGGTCGGCTTCAGCAAAACTGTCGGAGAGCAGCCTTCCGCCGATCCGGATGCGCCCGTGCTGCTTCCCGGCAAACGGCGCGTGGCGCCGGATAATATCGGCAACCTGCAGATCAAGGGAGCGGTCGGTCGATTTCCCGGCCAGTTCCGCCAGCATCGCCACCTGTCGCCTTTCGAGGCCGACAAAGACACTCATCGCATCGACAACACGACGGGACAAGGCTTCGCCTGCCGGATCATCTTCCAGCCCGTCGAGATAGGTGTCGAGCGCCTCCCATGCCGCTTCGGGTGTGACGATGGGAGCTAGCGCCGCGACCTGGTCGTCAATCCCCACGGTGTGGTAAGCGGCGTGGATTCCCACCAACTCGGGGAGGTAGGTCGCCGGATAGCGAGACAGCGACAGCAGGAAAGCGGCCTGCAGCAATATCATCGGTTCCGTCGCGGCGGCGCGGAAGAAGCCGGCATCGGAGATCGACGGCAGGATAATGCCGGCCGCCTCGAGCGATCGCCGGCGCAAAGCTACACATGAGCGGGCCGGGCAGCCCTCGCCAAGAAGCAGCCATCTCTGACCGAACAGGATGTTGACGATGGCGGCAGGCTGGGTCGCGGGTTGCGATACGGTGTCGAGCCAGCAATCGCCGAGTAACGACAGGACAGCCCGCCTACGAAGGAGAGAGTGTCTGGCCGCCGGACCTGAGGCGATCACGCCGTCGAGCGCTGCGGCGATGGTGATACGGTGCTCTTCAAGCCAGTGCCACAGCCGTTCCCGATCTACGCGGTCGCCGCGGAGGAGCGGCGCCTGCACTATTGCTTCCAGCGCTCCATCGCCCCACTCCTCGACGCTCAGCGTGGCATCCAGAATCTGCTTGGCGACCAGCAGCATCGCCTCACTCTCGCCATCCTTCAACAGGAAGGCGGCAATGTCGGCCGGTTCTGCGGCCAATACAGCATCGGCCAATGGTCGGGCGGCCGGGTTGAAATGGAATAGACCGATCATGCCACCAAGGAAACGATGTTCGGGGAGGCTTTGCACGTCATTCACGGTCGTATCCGACTTGGACAACTTGCCGATTGATTGCGGCCAGCTTTTCATTTCACATCCTCGCTGTGGCTACCCCATCACACCAACTGGCGGATCGGCGCGGCATGGAAGACTCGAAATTGCATCTTCACGGCTGCCACTATCTCCTCGGAGAAGAAGAGCGGCGTGTGTCGGAGATTTCCGGCCTGGCCGGGTGGCTCGCGCGAAACCAGATGATCGACGACCCTGGTTTGTGGGGCTGGGATCGTTTCCGCGTTACGGTCAGACCGAGGATCGAGCTGCTGGCCGAGACGGCGCGCCGGAGCCTGTCGGATTTTGGTGTCCGTCAGCCACCCGTCGATGCCGTCATCCTGTGCGCAACGCACTTTCCGACCGATGTCGAAGGGCATGCCGATTTCATCGGCCGGCTGCTCGAGACTCTGGGATTGCACCAAGCCATCCCGTACGGCGTGACCCTGAATCGCTGTGCGACCCTCACATCTGCTCTCGGTCTGGCCGAGGCGCTGGTCCGCAGCGGGCGGCACCACGCGATCCTGGTGGCGGCCGCAGATACAATCGCGCACGATGAAAGGCTGCGTCCCTTCGCGGTGTTCAGCGACGGGGCAGCAAGCTGCATCGTCAGCACCGGACAAGGTGGTGAATTCCAACTGCTTGGCACCGCCGCGGCGGTTGATGCCCGAGTGATGAAACCAAATGGCGAAATCTCGACCGATCTGACGCGGCAGGCTAATGCCGAACTGTTCGCGCGGGCGGAGGTTGGTTTCCGCGATATCAAGTACCTCGCGCACAACAATCTGTGGAAGCCGATCGTGCTCATGAAGGAACAGCAGGCTGGATTCCGCCGCGACCAGCTCCATCTCGACAATATTCCACGCATCGGCCACGTCTTCTCCTGCGATCCACTGATCAATATGATCGACCTGGCGGCAAGCGGTGCCGTAGCGTCGGGCGAGCTGCTGGCCCTGGGATCGAGCGTATCCGGCGCCCGCTTCGGTGCATTGCTGCGCAAGTGTTGAATCGAGACCTGGGCCGGCTGAAACGGCGAGATGACGGGCCATCTCACACGACCAGACTGAATTGTTCGGTTCGAGCCAGGGCGGGATTGCCGCGTCGGACAAGGAGTGTGCCGTCCTTCGGCAACAGGACCACGGCGCCGATGGTCTTCTCGCGGCTTATGTTGCCGGTGTCGGGCACGCAGATCGGCTCCTGGCATAAAAGGACCATGTAATCCTCCGGGCCTTTGTGACTCCCCAGACAATCAAGCTGCTTGGCACACGCCTGCAGCCGGCGCACCGAGGAATTGCGCGAGAATAGGTTCATCTGGTCCATTGCGACAAACTCTTCCGACAGGAAATGATTGGTGTGCACGAGCGTGGTACCCGTTTGCACGGAAAGCTTTCCGTCGCAGAGTTCGACGGTAACGCTACGACGTGCATCGCATAGCGAGAGCGAACGTGAACTGGCGAGCGGCGCCCTTGACAACCAATCCAGGCATGAATCGATATCGCTGCAGCTGTCGAGCAAATGGCGGATAGCGAGATAGGGTGGGATGCCGGGGCGCCATGTGCCGCCGAGCACAAGGTTGAGCCCGATCGCCAAACCGTCGCTGTTGAGGCCGAGATACCCGAGCAGCCCCGTGAAGCTCAGCAGCAGGACCCGGCGCGGACTCGACCGATGAGCAATCCGGAGAATGACCATCTGGTCGTCCAGATTGCCATTGAGGTCGATGGTCTGGGCAAGCACGGGGTTGTCTTCGCCGTGCCTGCACAGTGTCGTACAGTCGCCTGCCGTATGAAACCGCGAATAGCCCATCACCTCACGGCGTATTTGCAGCAACATCGCTTCGTCCGGCGCGATCTCGGCGCCTTCGGCCAAGCCCTCGATTTCTTCGGCAAGCGACGGCGCCGCCGCGGCGATCTCGCGGCGATAGGCCGCAAGCTCCGGCTGCAATGTCGTGAGGCTGATCTGCCGCGGCAAGACCCGATTGAGCCGCGCCAGATCGTCATCGAGAAAGGTGCGGATCTGCTGGCGCAGCGCCATTCCATGGCCGCGTCCGAGCTCGCGCGGCATGCCTTCGAGGCACAGCGGCTTCACTGGCCCGCACCAACCAGTTCGCTGGCTGCCCTGGTCAGTTTCACTTCTTCGAGCAGGCCGGACCGAACGATCGTCCATTCGCGGCGCAGGATGCTGTAATAGATCGCGTCGCGGCGACGCCCACCTGGCATGTAGTTGAAACTTCGCAGCACACCCTCCTCGGTCGCACCAATATTCTGCAAGCCCTTGCGGGCCTGGAGATTGAGCACGTCAGTCTTGAATTCGACACGTTCGCAGTCGAGCCGCTCGAAGGCGTGCTGCAGCAGGAGAAATTTAGCCCAACGATTGAGCCCCTTCCCTCGATAGGGGCGGCCGAGCCACGACCAGCCAATTTCGAGCCGCCGGTCGGCCTCAGCCAGATTTCCGTAGGCCATGCTGCCCGCCACAGACCCCGTCGCCTTGTCGATGACGGCAAAGACGACCCGGCGGACGGCAGCGGTGTCCTCGACCGCTTGCTTGATGAAGCGGGCCAGATCCACGTCCGCGTCGATCCGCTGCACGAAATAGCGCCAGATATCGTCATCGAACGCGACTTCGGCGAGCGCCGCACGATCGGTGAAAGCGATTGGGCGCAGCAGCGCATAATCGTTTTCGAGCCGTACCTCGGCGAGGTCCTTCCAAGCCATATCAAGCCTCCTGGCGGCCGGCAGCCGCGAACAGCGTGACAACATCGCGCGGGGTCTTCAGGCGGGCGATATCCTTGTCGGCAAAGTTGAAAACGGGGACCCCCGTCTCCTCGCATAGCGACGTCATGAGCAGCACCAGATTGAGCGATGTCAGACCGTATTCAGCGGAAAGGTCGGCATCGAGGGCGATCCGATCGACGTCGACATCGAGTAGTTTTGCGAGGTTTCGGCTGACGATAGACTGAAGATTGCTCATACCGAATCCCTCGACGCTTGGGTGATGTCATCCGCAAATCGGGCCAAAATGGCCCTGCGTTTTGGTTTGAATTGCGAGGTCAACAGACCGTTTTCGATGCTGAACGGCTCGTCAACGATCAGGAACATGCCGATCCGCTCATCCGGCCGGCTCGTCTCATTGAGATCGGCGATATGATGCTTGATGGCGTCGCGCGCCGTCTCGTCGAGCGGCGCGCAGAGGATCGCCGAAAGGCGATCCTGCCCTGAACCGACAACGATGCAGTTCTCGACCTCGGGACAGGTCCGAAGTCTTTCCTCGATCGGCCGGACAAGGACGTTGCGGCCATTGGTGAGCACGACGATATCGTCGGCTCGGCCCAGAATGTAGAGAAACCCATCCTGGTCGAAGCGGCCGAAATCGCCGGTGCGTACCGAGCCGTCAGGCTGGAAGATGCGCTCCGAGTCGCCAGGAGCGCAGAACAGGTACCTCGTATTCACCGGGAAATCGCTGTGCACGACGACAATGCCCTCCCCGTCGATCGAAACATGTTTGCCGTCGATCGGCTTGCCGACGCTGCCGCGTCGATGAGCACCTGGCGCATTCTTGGTGACGATGCAGGTCTCGTTCATGCCATAGCCTTCGAAGATCGGCGTGCCGCAATCCTCGAAGAAGCGCAACATGTCCGGGCGAGCCGGAGCGGAGCCGGTCCAGAGATAACGGATCCGAGGTCCCATCGCCTCGATTGCGGCGCGGCGGAGCGCATCCGGATTGGCGCTCGCGACCCGCGTCGCGATCGCTTTGCGCAGCGTCTCGAAGAAGGCCGGAACACCCATCACGACTGTCGGCGCCTCGCGCGACAGCGCGTAATATGCCAATTCGTAAGTCGACAGCACAACGTCATGCCCGTAGACGAGAGCGGAATAGACCCAATAACGCTGCTGCAGCAGCGATAGCGGCAAGAAAATAAAGAGCTTGTCTTCGGGCGAATGATTGAACAGCGCCTGTGTCGCAGTGATCGAGCTGTCGATGCTGCCGACCGTGGCCGCGAGGCCCTTGGGCTCACCGGTGCTCCCGGACGTGAATTTGATCGTCGTCACGTCACCAGGCGCAAAGGTGACGGGAGGCAGGTCGAGATCCTCCGGCATCGCTTCCAGCGTGGCAAGCAGGTTGTCCATCGGCAGAATGCAAGATGCGCTCGAGGCTTCATCGCTGAAGACGATGCGCAGCGTGTATCGCTCGGCGAGTGCGGGCGTTGCCGGGAATTTCCCCGCCTCGAAAGTGGCGGTGACTGCCTTGAGCTTCAGCGCGGCCAAGTCGAGCAGCAGCCATTCGAGCCGGTTCTTGGCCACGATGCCGATCCGGTCCCCGGCGGAAACACCAAGGCGCTGGAGATGGACAGCCGTCTTCCGAGCAAGCCGGTCGAGCTCGGACAGCGACAGCACGGTTCGCCCGCCCGGGCCGAAGATGGTGATCGACTTTGCGCTTGAGGGCCGACCATTCGCGACCCGGTTGATGATCTGCTCCATGTCAAGAGGTCTTGATTTGAGGTTGCGCTTGGTCGAGGTGGCTTGCCATCTTACGCGGCGTGTCGAGGTGCGGCAGTTTGGCGATCGGCACGGAGATGCCGAACTCCTTGCGTATGCGGGCGAGGAGCCGGACGCCCGACAGCGACGTGCCGCCCAGTTGGTAGAATCCACTAACCGGATCAATCGCGTCATTGCGCAATATGTCGGACCAGATGCGGATAACCTTCGCTTCGAGTTCGGTTGGCGGAGCCGGAATGGCTTCAGTCGCCGTGTCCGGCGCGTCCGGGATCGCCGTCTGGGCGAGCAAGGCTCGGTCGACCTTGCCGTTCCCGGTCAGCGCCAAGCGCTCCAACCAAACGAATTGGCGCGGCACCATGTACTCGGGCAGAGCCGCTTCGAGCGCCGCAGTCAGCTGGCATTCGGCTGCCATGGCCTCGTCGCCGGTTCCAACGAGACAGGCGACGAGGCGGGGACCGTCTCGCGTGCTGCACCCTATGACGGCGGCAGCGGCAATACCCGGCTGATTGATCAGCACGGCTTCGATCTCCGCCGGATCGATGCGATAGCCATTGAGCTTGATCTGGAAATCGACCCGGCCAAGGATCTCGATGTTTCCGTCCGGCCGATAGCGGGCGCTGTCGCCGGTACGATAGAGCCGTTCGCGCAGCGACTCGTGGTCGAAGAAGGCGGCAGCGGTAAGGGCTGGATTGCCGAAATAGCCCTTGGCAAGCCCCTCGCCGGCGGCATGGAGTTCGCCCGTCACCCAATCGGGGCATTCGCGGCGCTGCGCATCGAGGATATAGGCACGGTTATTGGCATTCGGCTTCCCGTAAGGTATCGGTCCATCGCTCAAGTCGGGGTGGTCGATCGGATAAAGGATGTTCCACACCGTCGTCTCCGTCGGGCCGCCCAGGCTGACTATCCGAACATCTGGCTGCAGTGCCGCGATCCGCCCCGGCAGCGTCGCCGGAATGCGGTCGCCGCTCATGAGCACGAGGCGCAGCGTGTGTGGCAGCGCCCGGCCGGACGCAACGGCCTCATCCACCAGCAACCCCACGATCGCCGGCACCGAATTCCACACCGTGACACCCGCCCGTGTGGCCAGATCGAGCCAATGCTCCGGATCTGCTGCGCGTGCTGCGTCGGGAATGACCAGCGCGGCACCGGCCGACAACGCGCCGAATATGTCGAAAACGGAGAGATCGAAGCTGCAGCTGCTGACCGCGAAGAAGCGGTCCCTGGCACAAATCTCGAAGCGCGCTGTCGTATCGGCGACCAGATTGACCAGGTTGCGCTGAGCGACCATCACGCCTTTCGGTACGCCGGTCGAGCCTGAGGTATAGAGGACATAGGCAAGATCGTCTTGTGCTGAATCGACCGGAGCGAAGTCCTCGGGCCGCGTATCAGCTTCCGTGTGCTGAGCCCGCTCCAGAAAGGTGTCGTCGATAGTCAAGCTCGCCGTGCCCTCGCGGTTTTGGACTGCGGCATCCTGCACCAGCGAGCACCGTATTGGCCCGACCGACAGCAGGGCCTCGATCCGCGCCGCTGGAAGCCCCGCCTCAATCGGCACATAGGCGGCGCCCGCGAGGCTCGCACCGAGGATCGCGACGATCTGCTCCCACCCCTTGTGCATCACGACGCCGACCAGATCGTCACGGCCAATTCGGTTGTGCTTGAGCCAGCGCGCCACTGCGCACGCTCCGGCGCGCAACTCGCCATAGCTCAGGCGCTTGGCGCCGCAATTGATTGCCAGGGCATCTGGTGCTGCCGCGGCATGCCGCAGAAAGCGCGCTAAGGGCGGCCCCGGTGGAATTGCGACGGCCGTGTCATTGGCTGCCCGGCGCTGAGCGAGCTGGTCCGGCGGCAGAAGCCCCTGGTCGATGCGGCACCACGCCGCGTCACCGGCGGCGAGCGCGACGAGAAGCCGCTCATAGCTCTCGGTTAGAGCGGCGACGAGCCCTGCCGGAAACAGCGCGTCAACCGAATCCATCTGGATCACGAGATCGCCGTCGCTCTCCAGCGCGAACACATTGAGCCATACCTGCGGTGTCTGGCTGACCGAATAGACCTCGTGCCCCCAGGCGGCGATCGCCGAACCGTCCGGAACGGCTCCGAGCGTGCTATTGAAGGTGAACGGCATAGGCGCGGCCTGACCGCTGCAGGCACGCCGGCCGATTTCCCGCATGACGTCGAGACCGGAGAATTGGCGATGATCCAGTGCCTCGCGCAGTCGGGTCTGGATTGTAGTGGCGCGCTCGGCGAAATCGGCTCGGACATCGATCTCGATCGGCAGCAGCAGGCAATCGGTGAAATTGCCGATGACGCGATCGATATCGCGATGGATCGGTAGGCGGTTCGCCAGGGTGACGTTGAGCGAAAAGCGCTCGCCGGCGCCCCAAAGCGACAAGACCTCTGCATAGGCGGCGGCGAGCACGGCATTCGGTGTCAACGTCCGGCGGGCCGCCTGCGCCCTGAGCGCGGACCAGCGCTCCGGCTCGATGCGGAATCCATGGCGGACCGAGACCATACCGCTCATCGTCGCCGGGTTGCCGCACAGCGGCAGCTGCGGATGGGGCGGGATCTTTTCCAGCTGACTGAGCCAGTAATTGCGCGCACGCCGATATTCCGGTGCGCTGCGCGCCGCCGCGAGCGCGCGAACGTAATCGAAAAACGATACTTGTAAGCGGTCGCGCAAGCCCGGCCGGCCCGGCGCGACATAGGCCCGGTGCCAATCCTCGAAGAACAGGAATGCGCTGCCGCCGTCCATGATGAGCCCGTCGTGGCTGACATGAAGGATCATCTGGGCTTCGCCCAGGATTGTCAGCCGTACTTCGATCAGCGGCGCGCGGTTGGCCGGCAACACCTGGTGGGACATTTCGGCCCGCGTACGATCCCGCGCCGCGTGCCGGTCGGCACTCTTCAGGCCACGCAGATCCGCCACCGCGATCCGCACCGGCTGACACTCGGCGACACTATCTTCAACCTGCGTCGCATCGTCAGCGAAGCGGGTGCGCAGCATGCCATGCCGCTCGACGACCACGGCCAGGGTCGCTTCGAGCCGAGCGGCATCAAACACACCTTCAATCTCGCGGTAGACATGGGAAGACACGCCACCCATGGCGAAGTGATATTGGCGACCATAGTAATAGCTTGCCTGCATCGGTGTCAGCGCGACGCACCCGCCGTCGTTCTTTGCGGCCCGCAAATGCTCGATCAGCTCGGACTTGGCGCCGCGGATCAGTCCGATCAGCGCCGGGTCGATCGCCGATCGAGGCCCCTCGAGGCGCAGGTTCGAGCCGTTGCGCAACAGGACGAGGCCCCGCTCGGCGACGACTCTCAGAATGCTCTCGGCACTCATATATCGATTCCTTCTTGCTGACAGGCGGCAGGCCGCGCGATCGCCAGGACGAAGAGTGCGTCGACCGTCTCTGCCTCCAGAATGTCGCCGACCGAAAGCTCGATGCCCCAGTTGTTCTGCAGCTTGTATTGCAACGACATCGCGCCGAGCGAGGTGAGGCCGAGATCAGCCGGTCTCTGTGACCGGATCAGTGCATCGGGTACGAGGTGCAGGATCGCTCGAAGTGTCGCTTCAAATTCAGTCCGTATGACCGCTTCCGGATCGGACGGTGACTGGCCGTGTATCTCGATCTTTATCTGAGGCTGCCTCAGCATGGCCGAGCGCTCCTAACAAGCCGTCCGGCATCGTCGGACGATGCCGCTCCCGGAACAGCGAAGAAGCACGTCGTGGCAAGCATGATTTTCGCGCCGGGCTGCAGCAGCGTCACCCGATCCGGCCAGTGCGACGTGGCGTCATCGGCACCGATCGCTTCGGCCAGCTTGCCGGCGAAGCGCGGCATGACCGGGGCGGCGCATTGAGCGAGCAACCGCACTGCTGCCAGTTCGAGCGCGATAACGGTGCGCCACTCATCACAGGCGTCAGGATCACCGGACAGGGACTGGTGCGTCGTCGTGAAATGAATCACGTCGTCGACCAATCCATTGAGTTCGCGCATCACGCCATTGAGCGAAAAGCCGTCTGCGCCATAATGTACCGCGATCGTATCGAGCCTGGTCTGCAACCGCGCGAGCAAAGCGCTCTGAAGCGGTGACCAGGCGCCGGCGTCCGGGGCGTGGCCCTCGAACTGCGAGGCGACACGATCGCCCAGCCCGTTCAGCCAGGTTTGCCATCGCTCTATCAATGTCCCCGAGATGACGGCCTGGCAGCTCTTCAACTTGAAATTGGTTCGCTCCGTCTCGCCGCGCGTCAGCGCGAGATAATAGCGCACGGCATCGACCGTCTCGGGCGACAGAACATCCTTGCCCCAAATCGCATGCCGCCGGCTGGTCGAAAACTTCTTGCCGTCGAGCAGGTAGAACTCGTTGACGTTATAGTCGATGTCGCAGGACCAATCGGGATAAGCGAGGGCGTACAGCACCGGATACAGGATCGTGTGGTAAAAGCTGTTATCGTAACCGAAGAAATGGACGATCTTCCAGTTGCGCTGCGGCGCGTCCGCCGACCAATCCTGGCCGTGGCGGCGGCCAAGCTCAGCAATGCCATGCAAGAATCCATAGGCCATTTCGGGCCAGACCCAGATGACTTGGCGTCCTTCGACCGGTTCTACCGGCGGCACTCCCCACTCGGCTGGGTGGGTGACGGGCAAATGGAATTCCTTCCGCGCAAAGACACGCCGGGCGAGATCCTGGAGCCGCGGCGAAACCTTGCCGATGCGGTGATGCGCCAGCACGATGTCGCGAAAATCATGGAGCGGCAGGGAGTAGCGTTCGGCCGTCCCGCGCGCTGGCTCCGCCGCGCAAAGATTGGATCTGGCTCTGACGATATCGACGCAGAGATTGGGCTCGCCGCATTCCTCGCAGATGTTGCCGCCGGTCGGTGCCGAGCAACTCGGGCACAACCCGCCGATATCGACCTCATAGAGATACTTCCGGGTCTCTCCATCGAAGAGTGCCCCGTCTTTTCGCCGTTGCACCGCACCGGATTCAACCAGGCGCGAGAAGAAGTCCTGTAGTCCTTTCCGGTAGGTCGGGTCCGTTCCGGTAACGGTGAATTGGTCGACCATGATGTCCATGAGAGAAAGCGTCGCGCGTATCTCGGCGCCATAGTGCGCGGCAACGCGCGAAGGTTCGGTGCCTTCCTTCAAGGCGCGGCTGACCACATAGCTTTGGAAATCGTCGCTGCCGGTGAGGTGATAAGCCGCGACCCCGTTCATGCGTTGGAAGCGGACGAATACGTCGGCGCCGAGATAGGGGCCGGAGAGATGCCCCAGATGAAGATCGCCGTTTGGCGTGGGCGGCGTCGAAAAGACGAAGACAGGCCGTCCGGAAAAGCGTTCCTTGCCGGTATTCTTGGCCGCTTCGGCGGCGCGGGCTGGATCGCGACAATAGAGATCCAAGAACTCCAGCGGCACGCTGCCCGGATTTCGCAGCGTGTGAGTTTCAAAAGGCTCGAATATCGCCACCGAGCCCGGGCCGACGTCATGGATGACGTTGTCGACCACCAGCTCGCCCTTGCCCTTGAGTATGACGAATGCCTCGGTCTCGTCATGCTGGTGCGGTGTCGTCTGGCCCCCCGATAAGACGCGCCCGAAACTCGCGGAAGCGCCTGGGCCGGCAAGGCTGCCGACCGGCGCCATCTCGATGCCGAACGCAACCGAGTAGGCGCTTTCGTCCACGGTTATGATTCTCATAGCGTGCGTTCCTAAAGCCGAGTGATCAATCATCGAGCAGAGGCAGCGTCGCAGCAGCAATGGCCGGTGCCAGACGGTAGCCGGACCCGTTTGCAGCACCGGCGAAAATGATCCGGCCGCCTGCGCCGACCGTGGCGACAACCGGTTCCCGACACGGACTATACGCGTCGCAAAACACACGGCCGGACCGCAATCTCCCAACCAGCTCAGGTGCGTAGCGCCGAAGCACCGCCTGCGCCTCATCGAGATTCTGTCGAGTCACGCCAGGCTGCGGCGCGTCCGGATCGACATCCCAATCGAGGCACGTATAACTAAAGAGCCAATGGCCACGATGCTGCAGCGGCAGCAGGAAGGCGTCCTCCTCCGGAAACAAGACCGCGGCATCTGCCATGCCCACCGGAGCGTCTACATGAAGGGCGACGATTTTCTTGATCCGGATGCCGAGCGGCGCGACCAGCGCCCGCCATGCCGGCGCATTCACCCACGGGCCCGGCGCCAGCACCAATCGGTCCGCCCTCAACGTCTCGCCGGTCGAGAGCAGCAGTGCGGCGGCGCCCTTCTCCTCCTGGATACTCGCGATGGCGACGCCCTCGAGCAGCGAGATCGTGGACCGGAAATCACGGGCAAGGCGACCTGCCAGGGCCCCGACATCGGTGTAGTGGCAACCTGGGACAGACCAGACGGATGCGCCGAGCGGCTGGCCCCTCGTCGCGTGCCCGCAGGCTGGCGATGTTTCGATCGGTCCGGCCTCGACGAAATTGCACCGTGCGGCCTCGGCGGCGGCGCCGAAGGCAACCGCGTGAAGTGCGACTGGATAGATCGGCAGGCTGGGGTCGCGGGCTGCGAGCGCTTGATAGTAGCGCTGGCTCATTTCGGCCATGGCGCGGACGCGCTCGGTCCGGCCAGCCGGAAAATGCAACCCAGCAGAACGCCGCGACGCGCCCGAACCGACCAAGTCCCGGTCGATCGCGATGATCTCGGTGCCGGGGCGCTCGGCCAGAATCTGTCGAACGACGACGGAGCCGATAATCCCCGCACCTGCAACAACGACACGTTCGCCCATGGCTGCCCCCTCACACTGCACGGTGCTGGCGCTCGGACCAAGTGTTGACCGGCTGCCAGGTCACAAAGGACCGCTTTTGGGATGCGCGCGTGCAGCCCGCCCGGCCCAGCATCGCATCGATCACGCATTGGCTGCGCCAGGCGATCAGGCTGAGATTGGGCTCGGCCAACCCGCGTTGCCGCCGCGCGGCATTCAGCATGAAGATGCGCCGGTTGGCCGGACCGTCCCAGACCGCCGCAAAATCGGAGTCGATGCGAACCTCGACGTCGTCGTATTCAAGGCGCGACACGAGCGGTTGGAGAAATGGCATTGCGGCGCTGCGGAAGCCGGTCGCCCATATGACGATGTCGGCGTAGACGGCCTCCTCCTCCGATTTGGTCGCATCATGGGTCACGGACAGCCCCCATTGCCGCCCGTCGTGCCATACCTGCTCGACCGTTCGACCGGGCATCAGCACGGTCACATTGCCGCAATCTTCGATAAAGCGGAGCACGTAAAGTCGCTGATAGATTTCCTTGATTGTCTTTTCCGAGATGCCATCGCTGGCCAGAACATTCCGTTCGAGGAATGACCTCCTGAAATCGGCACCCTGATCGAAAAAGTAATCGGAAAAGCTCGGCATGAAATAGTCGTTGACGAATGGAGAATCGTCCAACGGCAAGAAATTCTCACGCCGCGATACCCAGATGACCTCCTTCGGCAGCAGGTCGCGCTCGCAAGTGATTGCGTCGAGAAAGGCTTCGGCGCCGGACTGCCCGCCGCCGACGACAACGACACGTTTGGCCTTCAGCGACTTGGCCTTGGCGCCGTACTCGCTGACATGGAATTGCGTGGCGCCGATATGATTTCGGGCGCAGACGGGAATGTGGACCTCGGTGCCGACGCCGACGGCAATGTTCTCGGCATGGACACAGCGCTTCTCCGTCTCCACGATAAAATGCCCGTCGAACCGGACCTGCTTGACCTCTTCACCAAAATGGACGTTCTCGTTCGCATCGCTTGCCCATTTCAGATAGTTCCGAAACTCCCGCCGCGGCACCGATTCAAATCGTGCGTTGAGAAAGTGATGAATCTTACCCTCGGCGTGCAGGTAAGAAATGAACGAGAAAGGATTGGTAGGGTCCGATAATGTCACCAAGTCCTTGAACAGCGCCACTTGCAGCGTCGCGCCGGGGAAATACATCCCGTCATGCCACGTGAACTCCGGCTTTCGGTCGAAGAAAGCGCTGAGCAGGCCCTTATACGGATGCAGAAGCGAGGCAAGGCTCAAGTTCGACGGCCCGACTCCGATACCGACACACTGATAGATCATGGCAATCTCTCGGTGATACGGCCCAAAAGGCGTGATGTACTAGCAGCTTGACGGATAGGGCGCGCCTGTAGAAAGCAAATTTGCCGTCGCCGGTTTACCTGGAGCAGTGGTCGTCTTGTCGATATCGCCGGCGTCGACGCGCCGGCAGCATAAATCGGAAATTCCGACATCTTGCTCCCTCGCCACATTTGCCAGATCTGCGCGAACTTAAACTTGGCAATCAAACAAGTTCCCGCACCGCCGCGAAGTCCGGAGATCAGCGTCGATTTAAGATTGGTACGAGAGTCAGTCTCTACGAGAGTCATAAAGAGACGTGGTTGAATTTGGTATTCTATTCCCAGTTTCTTCAGGTACTATATCCTACTCTTAGTTGTTAGGAAAGTATCCGATGACTGGAATCGTGATTTTCCGCTAACGCTGTATGGAAGAGCTGACATGTCTGATGACACACAAATGAAAGTCGTGATCAATCATGAGGAGCAGTATTCGATTTGGCCGGCTGACCGGGACAATCCGATTGGCTGGCAGGATGTGGGCAAGGTCGGCTCGAAGGAGGAATGCCTGTCATTTGTCGAGCAAGTCTGGACCGACATGCGTCCGCTGAGCCTCAGGAAATACATGGCGGATCAGGAAGCTCCTGCTGATAAAGAGCGCTGAGAGAAATCGTCGCGGCAGGCCTTATGGCGTAGTCCCCGATCAATCGATACCCATTGATCGGGCTATCATCCTTGCAATCTTGAACTCGTTGCAATCGCAAGAAAGCGGGGATCGCGGATTAGTCCATCGGCGAAGGCGAACCGAGATCGCTCGCCTTTCGATCTTTGGATCAAAATTCTTTGGATCTAAATTCGCAAAAATTTCTTTTCACAGAAGCATGCCGAATGTGTTATTACAACCTCTGAGAGAAACGACCAATACAACTTGAGCGCGAATTCGTGCGAGCGAAAGGACGCTGCACCCCAAATTGCGGGGGAGTTGAGGTGGGTGCCTGTCCGGAAGCATAGAATTCCTCGGCATAGTTTTCTGGCCCTCTGTCGAGTTGCTCAGAGCAGAAAGGCAAGTGCGCTTTGATTGAATCATTTCCCAGGCTTGCTGAGGCGTCGGCGGCGACCGAGCCAACCGATCATTTGTCCGACGATTTATCATTCAGGTGGCGTGACGAATTTGCCAGCGTCAGCTCCCTTGGCGATATCGAGCTCGATCTGCCGATAGTGAGCTTTGAGGCCGTGCCGGAATGTCGGATCTCGGTAGCCGCTTTGCCAGCAGCAAGCTGCCATATCGGTGGAGCGGATTGTGGCGTGCATCGGAAAGCCCAACGGGCGGCAAGCAATTCCAGGGTCTCACGATCCTTTCAGATGAATGCTAGCGACCGACATGAGTCCGTAGATGTCTTAGGCACAACCAGAAGATTGCGCGTGGCACTATCGCAAGAGACCCAACCCAACCAAACATAGGGAGGTTTTCGATGAACCAGGCAGACCAAGACAGATCAAACGCGGCGCCACACAGAGAGCTGCAATTGTTGCACGAAAGATATTTCCGGGATGTGTCTGAGGCGTGGGCGGACTGTCAGAGCCGGTACCGTGGCATCCTCAACGAATTCGATCGCGGGGTCGAAAAGGCCTTTCAAAGTCAACAAGCAGAGCATTACCGCACCGCGCAAGATGAATATCAACAGAAGGTGCAATCATTCTTCAGCGATCAGACCCTGCCGCGTCAATACGCCGAGGCGTACGATAGGTACAAAGCTGAATTGAAGCGACTGATTGCCGAGTGCGACATGAACGACTTGGGTTTCACAGATATAAGGAATCTGGGCCAAAGCCTGCTTTACGTTTCAACGACGGCAATGAACTTGGTGGCACCAGGTTCTGGCGTGATCGCTGCCAGCGATCCCTTCACCCCACCGAAAGGGGCGCCCGGAGCAGCCAACTGATACATCGCCGAGGCGGACGACGTTGGGAGGAACTCGGCATGTCGCAAGGCAATGCTGTCTTCACTGGGATGCCGGGCCTCCTGGCGGCCTTCATCGCCGCCGAGCGGTTGTCGCGTTCCCAGCGAGTGGCCGTCATGGCTCCATCGGGAGCGTATGCACGCTTCGAGTCCTTGGTCCGGCGGATTTCGCTCCGCCGTGAGCCGAAGGCCGAGGCGGGACAGCTGGAGCACCTATCTTCATTGGAGAACGCTGCCGGCGCGGAAGTATGGCACTTCGCGTCGAGCGGCGAATCCATTGCCGGATCGGTGCTCGAAAACTTTCAGCTCGCCCGCATCGGTGCGCTGAACGTCGTCACGACCCCTTATTGCGGTGGCCAGCGTTGGCGCTGGATTCTGCCGCGAGACGCCTCGGCCGTCGAGGGCAGTCCGGCTATGATCGAGTTTCCCGTGACGAGGTCGTTCCGAACGACCCTCACGCTTGATATCGCCCCACCCGACGACATCGCACAAGAAGGCGTCCTTCATTTCCTGTCCACTCTATTCGATCTCAAGACGGAAATCGATGAAAGGGCTGACGATCTATTCGAATACCGAGGGTTGCGGTGCCTGATTGCGCCGAGTGCCCGGATCAATATCCTAAGAACCGAGAAGGCGGCAGCGATCATAACGGCGATTGCTGATCGGACCGTGGGCGGCAACTATGTTGTAGCGGGGACGGCGAGCCTGTCGGGGGAAGAGTTTCTCGAGCGCGTCGGCAACACTTACGGCGTAAGCCTACTGGCATTGGACGGCAAGGCACCGTTCTCTCCGCAGCTAACTGCCATCGACGAGCTGTTCGATCGACGGTTGATGAACTTCGCCGAACACTTGGGTCAGCCGGACCTCGACGTGATCGAACATGCCTACAAGATCGCAGGTATGGAGGTTGGTCAGGCCTGCCTGGTTCCGACCGAGTTCGATGATTTGGTGGAAGCGGCACGTCAGGCGCAGTTGTCCGAGCATAGTGCGCTCGTTTCGCGCGCATCGGAGCTGACGGACACCGGAAAGACGCATGGTGGCGACCGAGAGCTATCTTATCGTTCCACCGGCAGCAAGGGCGAGGCTATTGTGCTGCTCAATGCTCTCGGTCAGGGACCGAAGCCATGGTCTCGGCTGATAACTCATCTACGCCGGCAGTTTCGAGTCCTAAGTTGGGATCCGCGCGGACTCGAGGAGTCAGAAGCTCGGTTTTCGCTTCTTGACCATGTTGCCGATCTGGCGTCGATCATCAAGCGCGAGTCGGTGACCGGCGTTCATTTGGTGGGATGGTGCACTGGCCCTAAAATCGGGGCGGAATTCGCTCTGCGTCACCCTGGTCGGGTGCGCTCCATGACGTTCCTGAATATGCAGGTGAAGTGTCTTGAGAGCTCGCTCGATTTTGACACGCCATTTGAAACCGAGTTTCAGGCCATTTTCAGCGAGTTGGAACAAAGTCCGTCGACGGCCTCGTCGATAGCGGTTTCTCTAACGTCGGGTGCGAGTGAGGCCGGCCTGGACCTGATGTTGGAGACAGAAACCGATGAGTCGGAGGCCGTTCTCGGTGCGATGAACCGTGACCTGCGAAAGCCTGTTCTACGGCCGTTTCGCGACGCGAACTCAACGATGAGATTTGCGCATCAGATGATCGACTTTTGGCATTACGATGTTAGCAAAGTCGCGGGCCATGTCGACGTCCCGATCTTGCTTCTGGCGTCGGAGTACGACCGTGTCGCAGCGCCCAAAGCGTCGGAATGGGCGCGCGGGTTATTTCCCCGCGTTCGCCTGCTGCAGGCTCCGGGAGCGACGCACTACTTTCTCTATGATCGAGCTGATGTCGTGGCACGCGTGATTGAATGGTTTGCCTCTGGTGATGGCATGCCCGAACGTCGCGACGGAGATATGCCACCCTTGGGTCCCCCACACGGGAGCAGCTCAGCTGATACGGCCGGGTTGCGCCGGGCCGATAAATGAGCCCGGAACACGAAAATCGAACCTCGCCCGATCCTGCGGCGTGTTTTGCGGCCCCCTCTCCGGGGAAGCGGGCACTACTCGAGCGCCGCCTCGCAGGGGTTTTCCGCAGAAAGTGGAGCTGTAATGATGTCCTTGAGCTCTCAGGCACCCGGTAATCCGCACGGCTCCGTGTCCCAGTTCGTCAAGAATGGCGAACGGCGTGTTTGTCCTATGTCCTTCGCGCAATCCCGGTTGTGGATTCTCGACCGATTTCAGCCTGGCAATCCCGCGTACAATCTGGCGACAGCGATCCCGCTGTATGGCCGGGTCGACGCGACGGTTCTCGAGCGAACCATAAATGAAATCATTCGGCGGCACGAAGCCTTGAGGACGACATTCGAAGTGATCGACGGTCAACCCGCACAGGTCGTAAAGGCTTCCTTGAAGCTCCAGCTCAACAGTGTGGATCTGCGTTCGCGTTCCGGTGTAGCGCGGGATGAGGATGTGAGCCGCTTCGTCTACACGGAAAGTCGACGGCCGTTCGATCTTAGAACGGGCCCGCTGCTGCATGCTTCACTGGTGCATCTGAATTCGAGCCAGAGCTGTCTTATGCTGGTGATGCATCATATCGTGTCCGATGGCTGGTCGATGTCGGTGCTAAGTCGGGAATTGACGACGATATACATGGCATTCTTACGCAGGCAGCCCTCTCCATTGCCGGAACTGACAATTCAATATCCGGACTTCGCCGTATGGCAGGCGGAGTGGTTTCGCGGCGAGCTGCTGCAAAAGCAGCTCCGTTATTGGCGCAAGCAACTCAGCGGACTGCGATCTGTGCTCAATCTTCCCACCGATCGTCGCAGACCACCGGTGCAGACCAGCAACGGGTCAGTCCGCACGTTTACGCTGGATCAGAAGCTGTGCGAAGCTCTCAAGACGCTCGGCAACACCAACCGCGCCTCGCTGTTCATGACGCTGCTCGCCGCGCTCAAGATATTACTCCACCGTCTGAGTGGAGAAACCGACATTGCCGTGGGGTCGCCTATCGCCAACCGGACCCGTTCAGAGCATGAATCGTTGATCGGCTTCTTTGTCAACACGCTGGTGCTCCGAACGGATCTCTCGGGCGATCCGACCTTTGTCGAGTTGCTCGTGCGTGAGCGGGATGTAGCGCTGGACGCCTATGCCAATCAGGACATGCCGTTCGAGAAGTTGGTCGACGAACTTCAGCTCGATCGAGACTTGAGCCGCAATCCGTTTTTCCAGGTCTTGTTCGGGGTCCAGAACATCGGAACCGTCGACCGTAGCGCGGCTCCTATCCAGCCGTTAGGGTCCGAAATGCAGGCAGGCCCGGTCGGCAATGGTACTGCCAAGTTTGATCTGACGATGTCGGTGTTCGATACCGGAGCCGGTGCGCAAGGTTCTCTCGAGTTCAACACAGACCTTTTCGACGCGGCGACTGCCGAGACCATGATTGCGCGCTACATGACGCTGCTGCACAGAATTGTAGAGAATCCTCACGAAAAGCTGTCGCACCTCTCCATATGGATGGAAGATGAGGTCATCAACACCGCGCATTCCGCCGACGACCCGGAAACATCGGTGGAGCCAGTGGAAGTCATGGGCGTGCGGATCGCCGCCCATGCGGCGCGCTCACCGACAGCCCTTGCCATCGTCGATCCCAATGGTACGTGCACCTATCTTGAGCTGAACCAACGGGCGATCCGGATCGCGCGCACATCGTTCCTCGCCAATCTGAGTGCTGGCAGCACCGTCGCGGTCGCTTGCGGGCGGCCCCGATCGGGAGAGCTCGCGGTCATCCTGGCAATCCTGAAGGCGGGCTTGGTCTGGGCTCCGATCGATCCTGCCGACATCTTGACGCCAGACGGAAAGCCGCTGAACTCCGATCGGGCGGAGCGCATCTTGGCGACACTTCGGCCGGCATTGATCGTCGTGGACGAAGCGAGCGAGCCATGCTTCCGCCCATTGGGCGGACAGATCGTCCGCCTTGAGGAGGTCTGGGCAGATTCGGAGACCCAACCGGACGATGAACTCACCAACAGCGTGACGCCCGGATCTCCCGCCGTGATGCTTGCCCGGGTTAACAGCACGGTCAAGATGAGCGTTGTGCACCTGAGCCATCGGATGCTTAACCGTGCCGGACGTGACCGCTTCCTTCGCCTTTCGCCGGAGGATCGCGTCGCGCTTCTTTCCAGTATCGGCTCTGATTGCGCGCGGTACGAAATCTTCGGCGCGCTGGCCGCCGGGGCGGCGATCGTACTCGTTCCGCCCGAACTGTCATCTCGCTCCCGGCGCTTTGCAGCATTGTTGCAAGAGACCGCCGTTACCGTCATGTCTCTCGCTCTGGCGGATCTGGTGCGGTTAGCCCGCGAATTTCCGCGGTCCTTGCGAAGCGTGCGGCTCGTGCTTTCCACTGAACGCGGGTTGGATTGGGGCCAGCTTCAGGAAGCGCTCGCGCCCGAGATTCTGGAACGGGTCTATATGGTGTCGGGCGACCCGGCCGCGGGTGGCTTCTACATGATACAGGCGCTGGCGCTTCTCAAGCCGGATGCCGCGGTCATTCCACTCGGAATTCCTGCTGCGGGCGCCCGCATAAACCTTCTGGGACAGGACCTTGAGCCTGTGCCGGGACGCGTGCCTGGAGATATTTATGTTCAGAATGCCGATCTGCGCGAGCCGGGCTATCGCACGGGTGACTTTGCTCGGCTCGAAGACGGGCAGTTCGTCTTGCATGGCGAGATGCAAGATGCTCTGCTGACGGAGCATTTGAAGATCTACTTTGTCGAGATCGAGGCTGCTCTTCGCGACCATCCGGCCGTCAAGGCAGCGGCCGTTGCGCCAAGAGTCCGCCAGGGATTGCATGAACGAGGGCTGGTCGCATTTCTAAAACTGTCTCGGGACGTTCCCGTATCGGAACTGCAGAGCTTCCTCGCTGAGCGGATGCCAGCGCGGCTGATACCCTCGTCGTTTGAACTCAGGCGAGAGATCCCCTACGACAGCAAAGGCGGCATCGACCGACGTGCGTTGGCGGACATGGTCGCGCGGCTCGACGCTCCGACATCCGGGGCCGAAGACTATCTTGCGCCGCGCGACAATCTGGAAATTCATTTGACGCAGATTTGGATGGACGTCCTCCACATGGACGTTGTCGGTATCCGCGACAATTTCTTCCGACTCGGCGGCCATTCCCTGATTGCGACGCAGATCGTCGCACGAATTAGCGATACGTTGCAGGTCGACGTGCCGCTCCAGGGCTTGTTCGAAGCGCCAACGATCGAGCAACTGGCGTCAATGATAAGGCCGCTCATTGGTTCAGATCCTCAAGCCCAGGTCACCACGATCACCCGCGTGCCCAGGGATCGGCCTATCCCGCTATCGTTTGCACAGCAGCGCCTATGGTTCCTGGATCAGTTCGATCCCGATAGCGCCGTTTACAACATAGCGATGCCGGTGCGCTTCTCAGCACCGGTCGACGTGGCAATGCTCCAAGGCGCCTTCAATGACCTCATTGCGCGCCACGAAACGCTGCGTACGACATTTGACACGGTCGCGGACGAGCCTGTGCAAGTGATCGCACCGCTGCTCCAGATCAAGATGCCCGTTCACGACCTTCGCAACTGGCCCGAGCAGGCCAAGAAAATCGAGTCACAACGTCTGATGGCGCAGCAGATGCGGAAGCCGTTCGACCTCAAGCACGGGCCGGTCTTGCGCGCTGAACTCATACGTCTGCGAACGAATGACAATCTACTCCTTCTCATCATCCACCACATCGCCGCGGATGGTTGGTCGATGGAAATAATTGCCCGGGAGCTCGTCGCGTTCTACGAAGCGCGGCTTAGCCGGAGGTCTCCATCGTTGCCGGACCTTCCGATCCAATATGCGGATTTCGCCTGCTGGCAACGCCGATATCTGTCCGACCCGGTACTGCAGCGCGATGTCAGCTACTGGAAGAACAAGCTCGAAGGCGTACCGCCCTTGCTCGAGTTGCCGACAGACCGACCGCGGCCAGCGCGGCAAACCTTCATCGGAGGGTTGTACCCGTTCGTCCTGCCCCTTTCGCTCCTCAAGAGCGTCAAGAAGTTCTCGGAGCAGCAACAGGTAACTCTTTTTACGACATTGCTGTCGGCGTTCTATGTTCTTCTCTACCGCTACACAGGTCGTGAAGACCTGGTCGTTGGTTCTCCGATCGCCAATCGGGTTCGCCCTGAATTCGAAGGGTTGATCGGCTTCATTACGAATACACTCGTCCTCCGCACCGAACTTTCAGCAAATTCCACTTTCCGCACCCTCGTTTCAGAGGTGCGCGATATGACGATGGCAGCGTTCGCACACCAAGCCATTCCTTTTGAAAGGCTGGTCGAGGAGATCCAGCCGGAGAGAAACCTGTCTTACAACCCGCTCTTCCAGGTCATGTTCGCCTTGCAGAACACCGGCCGACCCCCGGCAGTCAACGGCACGCTCGATGATGATATGGCGACGCTAAGCGCGGGCGTAGCCAAATTCGACCTGACCATGTTCCTGTCGGAAACGGCGAGCGACCTTCAGGCCGGGCTGGAATACAATTCCGATCTGTTCGATCTGTCGACGGTTGAACGACTTGCGGGACATTATGGCGCCTTGCTCACCGCGGCGATGAAGGAGCCGGACTGTCCGATATGGTCGCTGCCAATGCTTCTGCCGGCCGAGACCAAAGCTCTCGCGGACTGGAACGACACCGAGGACCCGGTCCAACCGGAAATTTGCCATGTGCTGTTTGAGAGGCAGGCGGCGCTGTTGCCGGATGAAGTTGCGCTCGTCGCGGGGGAGAAAAAAGCCACCTACAAGGAACTCAATTCTCACGCCAATGCTCTGGCGCACCGTCTGATTGGGCTTGGCATCGGACCGGGTTCTCGCGTCGCTATCTGCATCGACCGTGGGATGGATATGATCGTCGCCCTTATCGCGACGCTAAAGGCCGGGGCGGCCTATGTTCCGATCGACCCGTCCTACCCGAAAGAGCGTATCGCCTATATGGCGGCAGACGCTCGGGCCGCACTGGTGCTGACGCAGGGTGCGCGGCGCAATGAATTGTCGGGAGTGACTGGCGCGCTCCTCGCCATGGACGACTCCGAACTCGCTAACCTCTCCCACGACAATCCGGCCGTGCCCGCTTCGGCCGACTGTCTCGCTTATGTCATCTATACATCCGGATCGACGGGCAGGCCGAAAGGCGTAGCGATGCCACATGATCCACTTGCGTCGCTGATCCGTTGGCAAATCGCCCGGTCCGCGCTGCCGACGGGAGCGCCAACGCTGCAATTCGCCTCGCTGAGTTTCGACGTCTCGTTTCAGGAAATATTCGCTACGTTGGGCGCCGGCGGAACGCTCGTACTCATAACAGAGGAGCAGCGCAGGGATCCGCCCGCTCTATGGAAATTGCTGTATCAGGAAAACGTGCGTCGGCTCTTCCTTCCCTATGTCGCGCTCCAGCAACTGGCAGAACATGCTCGACATGCCCCCGTCCTTCCGCAATCGTTGACAGAGATCGTAACGGCCGGCGAACAACTGCAGATCACGCCACAGATAGCTGCAATGATCACTCGGCTCAATGCGGATCTGTACAATCAATACGGACCGACCGAGTCTCATGTCGTTACCGAGCTCAGGTTGACCGGCGCGGCAAGCGACTGGCCGGCGCGCCCGTCGATCGGCCGCGCGCTTCCCAATACGATGATCCAGATCCTCGACTCGCACGGACAGCTTTGTCCGATCGGTGTTCCGGGCGAGCTGTGCATCGGTGGGTCTGCACTGGCGCACGGCTATCTGGAGCAGCCCGCCCTGACGGCCGAGCGTTTCGTCCCGGATGGTCAAAGCGCGAAGAGAGGACGACTATATAGGACAGGCGACCGCGCGCGCTTCATGTCGAACGGAGAGCTTCAGTTCCTCGGACGGTCGGACCAGCAGGTCAAGATTCGAGGCTTTCGCGTCGAGCTTGGCGAGATTGAAGTTGCCCTACGGATGCATCCGTCCGTCCGCGAAGCCGTCGTGGTGGCGCGCGAAAGCGGCGGGGAGCTTCGTCTGTTCGGCTACATTCAGGCAGATCCGGAATCGCCCGTGTCGACGGAGGACCTCCGGGCGCATCTTCGAGCCATTTTGCCTGAACAAATGGTTCCGGCGACATATGTCATTGTGGGATCGCTACCGCTTACGCCGAGTGGCAAGCTTAGCCGAAGCAACCTGCCCGATACGCAAGAGGAGGCGTCCGATTCCATCACCGGCGCGGTCCCGAGGACGCCCGTGGAGATTGCACTGGTGCGCCTGTGGAGCGAGATTCTTCAGGTGCCGAACGTCGGCATTAGAGACAATTTCTTCGAACTGGGCGGGCATTCATTGTTGGCCACTCGCGTCATTTCTCGGATCAGAGATGAGTTCGGGGCCGAACTGCCCGTCCGGCTCATGTTCGACAACCCCACGGTCGAAGCGCTGGCACTTGCGACCGTCGAAGCCATGCTGGAGAAGCGAGGAGACGATCAAATCGGTCGCCGGCTCGCGGAGCAAATGTCAGATGAGGCCGTCTCCAGCTCAGCTGGTCGCTGAATCAGCCGGTCCCAGGTTCGAGCCCAGGTGCGCCCACAGCAAATCAAGCACTTACAGCAGTGCGGACCAAAACGGATTTGCAAACGATGACGTAATTGGTCGTCCGTGAAGAAGGCCGATCTCACGCTGGAACGGTCAGAGCGCCGGGGGAGAGTGCGGTCAGGAACAGGCGCAGCAAAAGCCTGAGCAATCGGATGAGGCGGCGGAAGTTGTATCCGGCGGCGGCGAGGACGGCGTTTGCGGCGTCGCCGTGCGGAACCAGAGGTAGTTGCGGCCCATGCGGTGCTCGGCTTTGAGATGGCCGATGACGGGCTCGACAGCGGCCCTGCGGCGCAATTCGCGTTTGATCCTGGGTGTCACTCCTCGCTTCTGGCCGGAGAGGAAGACTCTGAACTTGTATTCGGGCGGCGCATTGTGGCCGCGATATCCCTTGTCGGCGAGGAGGCGCGCGATGATGTTGCCGATGAGCGCCTCCGTGTCCGGGATCACGGTGGCCAGCGTGTGACCGTCGTAGGGATTGCCGGGCAGCGCCTTCACATGGGTGACGAACTGGCCGCCCTTGGCGTGGCCGATCGTGGTGGCGACGGAGACTTTGACGCCGAACTCGTAAGGCCGATGGGCCTTACCATTGCCAATGCACTCGACCTCCGGCGCGTGAAGGGAATAGACCTTCGGCCCACGTTGACGTTGCTGCTGCTCGCGCACGCGCCGCGCCAGCAATAGCAGCTTTGCGAACGCCGCTTCGAGCCCGCCGTTACCCTCGATCTTGCGGTCGATATCGCGGATCACGCGGCCCAGATAGGTCCGCAGCGTCTTGAGCTTCCGCCTGGCGCGCTTGAACTGCTTGGCGTGGGCATAGCGCTGGTGCTGGATCAGGGCGAACTTACCCACCCGCGCAAAGGACTGGCGCAAGGGAACCCCATGGCGCTGCGCCAGCCGCACCAGCTTCTCGCGCGCCCGGTTCAGAAGCTTCGCGTCGGTGGGGAACGTCACGTTCTTGGGCTGAACCGTGGTGTCGACGATCACCCGCGACAGTTCGGACGGCTTGATCGCCTTGGTCTTGACGGCAATCGACAGGCTCTCCTGGATCAGCGCCGCCAGCCGTTCCTCGCCCATGCGGTTGCGCCAGCGCGTCAGCGACGAGCGGTGTCGAACACCAGTCGGTGCTGGAAGAACTCCTCGCCGCAGAAGTATTGGTAATAGGGGTTCTCGACCCACCGCTCGCACAGCACCTCGTCGGACAGGTCGTAGGTGTGCTTGAGGATCGCCAGCCCCGCCATCAAGCGTGTCGGCAGCGGCGGCCGGCCGGGGTCATCGTCGTAAACCTCGCCGAACCGCCCTTCCAAAAAGCCCCAATCCACCGTGCGGCCCAACGTCACCAGCGGATGCTTCATGTCGATGATCTGATCGAGCCGGGACCGAAAAAGATCCTGCTCCCCCGTCTCGCTACGCTCCCGTGGCCGCATCGAATCTGGAGGGTTCTGTGAGGTCGCGCTCACGCGAGGGCGCGGCAGGCGCTTGTGACGCGACCTCATTGAAGCCGG
>NZ_JBVVPM010000052.1:0-54404 GCF_055811255.1 Bradyrhizobium sp. MI1.11 | reverse complement strand
CCCCCCGCTCCCTCTTCCTATTTTTTTCGCGCCCCCCCCCCCTTTTTTTTCCACCCCCCCGGGGGGGGGGGGGGGGGGCCCCCCCCCCCCCCCCCCCCCCACGACAGTGGAGTGTGAGGCGCCGACGTCGGCGCTTGACATTCAAGCCTTACGCATACCGCCCGTGGCAGTGCTTGTACTTCTTGCCTGAACCGCACGGACAATCCTCGTTGCGGCCGATCTTGCCCCAGCTGGCCGGGTTCTTGGGATCGCGCAACGCGGCGTCGGTGGCCTGCGCTCCGAGCGTGACGCTGGCGAGCGCCATTTCGTCCTCGCCGGTGTTCGGGTCGAATTTGTGCGCTTCCATCTGAGGCAGCACCGGGGCTTCCTGCTCCGGCGGCACGATCTCGACCCGCATCAGCTGCGCCGTGACGGCCTCGCGCAGATGCGCGCTCATCTCCTGGAAAAGGTTGAACGCCTCGGTCTTGTACTCCTGCAGCGGATCGCGCTGGCCGTAGCCGCGCAGGCCGATGACCTGGCGCAGATGGTCGAGCATGATCAGATGCTCGCGCCAGAGATGGTCGAGCGTCTGCAGCAGAATGGTCTTCTCGACGTAACGCATCACGTCGGGACCCCATTGCCCGACCTTGGCCGCCATGTGCTCGTCGGCGCGGGTCTCGATGCGCGTGAGCAGCTCCTCGTCGGCGATGCCCTCTTCCTTGGCCCAGTCCTCGACCGGCAGGTCGAGATCGAGCACGCGCTTGAGCTCTTCCTTCAGGCCCGCGACGTCCCACTGTTCGGCATAGGCGTGCTCGGGCACGTGCTTGGCGACGAGGTCGTCGATGAAGGCGTGGCGCATGTCGGCGACGGTCTCGGCGACGCTGTCGTCCTTCATCAGGTCGACGCGCTGGTCGAAGATCACCTTGCGCTGGTCGTTCTGGACGTTGTCGAACTTGAGCAAATTCTTGCGGATGTCGAAGTTGCGCGCCTCGACCTTCTGCTGCGCCTTTTCGAGCGCCTTGTTGATCCAGGGATGGATGATGGCCTCGCCCTCTTGCAGGCCGAGACGCTGCAGCATGCTGTCGAGGCGATCCGAGCCGAAGATGCGCATCAGATCGTCTTCCAGAGACAGGAAGAATTTCGAGCGGCCGGGGTCGCCCTGACGGCCGGAACGGCCGCGGAGCTGGTTGTCGATGCGGCGGGATTCGTGGCGTTCAGAACCCATGATGTAGAGGCCGCCGGGCTTCTTCACGGTCTTGGCGGGCTTCGAACCCTTCGCCGGCTCGATCTCGACCTCTTCCTCGGCCTTCAGCACGATGTCGCGGAAGTGCTCGATGTCGGCCTTGATCTGCTCGATCTTCTTGGCCTTCTCGGCCTCGTCCTCGATCGAAGCGGCCTCCTGCTGGATCCGCATTTCCAGCGAGCCGCCGAGCTTGATGTCGGTGCCGCGGCCGGCCATGTTGGTCGCGATCGTGATCGCGCCGGGGACGCCGGCTTCCGCGACGATGTAGGCTTCCTGCTCGTGGAAGCGCGCGTTCAGCACCGCGAACAGCTTTGCCGGCTTGCCGGCGCGGGCCGCGGCGTACAGCTTCTGCATCGAATTTTCGCTGCCGAAATCGATCTGCCGATAGCCGTGCTTCTTGAGATATTCGGCGATCACTTCCGATTTTTCGATCGAGGCGGTGCCGACCAGCACCGGCTGCAGCCGCGCGTTGGCGCGCTCGATCTCGGCCAGGATCGCGGCGTATTTCTCGTTCTGGGTGCGATAGACCTCGTCGTCCTCGTCGAGACGGGCGACCGGCAAATTGGTCGGGATTTCCACGACCTCGAGCTTGTAGATGTCGAACAATTCGTCGGCTTCGGTCAGCGCCGTGCCGGTCATGCCGGCGAGCTTTTCGTACATCCGGAAATAGTTCTGGAAGGTGATCGAGGCCAGCGTCTGGTTCTCGGGCTGGACCTGCACGTGCTCCTTGGCTTCCAGCGCCTGATGCAGGCCTTCCGAATAGCGGCGGCCCTGCATCATACGACCGGTGAACTCGTCGATGATGACGACCTCGTCGTCGCGGACGATGTAGTCCTTGTCGCGCGTGAACAGCGTGTGGGCGCGCAGCGCCTGGTTGATGTGATGCACGACGGAGACGTTCTCGACGTCGTAGAGCGACTCGCCCTTGAGCTGGCCGGCATCGCGCAGCAGCGTCTCGATCTTCTCCATGCCGGCTTCGGTCAGCGTCACTGTGCGCTGCTTCTCGTCGACGTCGTAGTCGGACTTGTCGAGCTTGGGCAGGAAGCCGTCGATGGTGTTGTAGAAGTCGGAGCGGTCGTCGAGCGGACCGGAAATGATCAGCGGCGTGCGCGCTTCGTCGATCAGGATGGAGTCGACTTCGTCGACGATGGCGTAGAAGTGCGGCCGCTGGACCATGTCCTCGAGCCGGTACTTCATGTTGTCGCGCAGATAGTCGAAGCCGTATTCGTTGTTGGTGCCGTAGGTGATGTCGCAGGCATAGGCCGTCTTGCGCTCGGAATCGTCGAGGCCGTGCACGATCACGCCGGTGGTCAGGCCGAGGAAGCCGTAGATCTGGCCCATCCAGGCGGAGTCGCGGCGGGCAAGGTAGTCGTTGACGGTGACGACATGGACGCCCTTGCCGGCGAGCGCGTTGAGGTAGACCGCGAGCGTTGCGACCAGGGTCTTGCCTTCGCCGGTCTTCATCTCGGCGATGTCGCCCTCGTGCAGCACCATGCCGCCGATCAGCTGGACATCGAAATGGCGCTGGCCGAGCGTGCGCTTGGCGGCTTCGCGGACCGTGGCGAAAGCGGGGACCAGAAGGTCGTCCAGGGTCTTGCCCTCGGCGAGCTGCTGCCTGAACTCGACGGTGCGGGCCTTGAGGGCTTCGTCGGAGAGTTTCGAGACCTCGGGCTCCAGCGCGTTGATCGCGTTGACGCGGGACTGATATCCCTTCACCCGCCGGTCGTTGGCGGAGCCGAAAAACTTGCGGGCGAGCGCGCCGATCATGCTTAGTTCCTGTGTTCGCGATTCAACCGCGTTCGCGTTGCAGCCAAGAGGTTGTCACCCGCCTGCCTATCAACTCACCGTGACGCCTGCTGGGCGCCGGAGCCCGGACTGCGGGGGGTCCATCCGCCATATGGGTGGGAGTTGGGCAAGTCTGGGTTCAACGGCCAAAAACGCAGCAAAATAAACGCCATCGCATGGACGCGACCGGGCAGAGATATGGCCCGGTCAGGGCCTTGTCAACGGCGGGTGCATTGCGGCTAATTCATCATTTTGACAGACTTTTCGCGTTGCCAAGGCCCCCTGAATTGGGCGAGTGTCCGCCCCGCTCGAGCAGCCCCCTGCTTCAACAAAAGGATTTTCCATGACCACCTCGTTCCCGGTAACCAAAACCGGCCTGCGCTTCGGCCTCGCCACCGCCCTCGTGGGCTGCCTTGCGCTGGCGCTGATCGCGGGTCCCGGCCGGGCTGCCGACGATCCGGTGCTGGCGAAGGTCAATGGCGCGGAAATCAAGAAGAGCGACGTCGCCATGGCAGAAGAGGAACTCGGGCCGAGCCTCGCCCAGATGGACCCGGCCACCAAGGACGAGAACGTCCTGTCCTTCCTGATCGACATGAAGATCGTCGGCAAGGCCGCCGAGGACAAGAAGCTCGCCGACGGCGAGGAGTTCAAGAAGCGGCTCGCGTTCGCCCGCAACCGCCTGCTGATGGACAGCCTGCTCGCCGGCGAGGGCAAGGCCGCCACCACCCCTGACGCCATGAAGAAGGTCTATGAGGAGGCCTCCAAGCAGATCACCGGCGAGCAGGAAGTGCACGCCCGCCACATCCTGGTCGAGACCGAAGACGAGGCCAAGGCGGTGAAGGCCGAGCTCGACAAGGGCGCCGATTTCGCCGAGCTCGCCAAGAAGAAGTCCAAGGATCCGGGTTCGGCCGACGGCGGCGACCTCGGCTTCTTCACCAAGGAGCAGATGGTGCCGGAATTCTCGGCGGTCGCTTTCGCGCTCGAGCCGGGCAAGATCTCCGACCCCGTGAAGTCGCAGTTCGGCTGGCACGTCATCAAGGTCGAGGAAAAGCGCAACCGCAAGGCGCCTGATTTCGAGCAGGTCAAGGCGCAGATCGAGCAGTATGTCACCCGCAAGGCCCAGGCCGATTACGTCGCCAAGCTGCGCGCGGAAGCCAAGGTCGAGCGGCTGGACCAGCCGGCGGATGCGGCCAAGGACGCCAAGCCGGCTGATGCCAAGCCTTCGGATGCGAAGCCGTCCGACAGCAAGATGGCGCCGCCTGCGAAGAAGTAAGAATTCGCTGTCACTTCGGTGACGTGAAGAGTATCTAACCCTCCGTGATGCCCGGCCCCCGCGCCGGGCATCTGCATATCCAGATCCCATCAAGGCGCCCGCGATGTCCTCCTCCGTCTCTCCCCTCGCCCCGAAACACGTTCCCGACATGCCCGTGATCGCGGGGGTCCGTCTCGCGACGGCCGAGGCCGGCATCCGCTACAAGAACCGCACCGACGTGCTGCTCGCGGTGATGGACAAGGGCACCGCGGTCGCAGGCGTCTTCACCAAGTCGAAATGCCCCTCCGCACCGGTGGAATGGTGCCGCGCCAAGCTGAAGGGCGGCAAGGCGCGCGCGCTGGTGGTCAATTCCGGCAACGCCAATGCCTTTACCGGCAAGACCGGTCGCAGCTCCACGGCACTGACCGCGAAGATCGCGGCCAAGGCCGTCGGATGCACCGAGGGCGAGATCTTCCTGGCCTCGACCGGCGTGATCGGCGAGCCGCTGGATGCGACCAAGTTCGACGGCGTGCTCGGGCGGCTCGCGGAAACCGCCGAGGCCGGCGATTATCTCGCCGCCGCCAAGGCGATCATGACCACCGACACCTTCCCGAAGGTCGCGACCGCAACCGTGAAGCTCGGCAAGGCCAAGGTCACCATCAACGGCATGGCCAAAGGTGCCGGCATGATCGCCCCCGATATGGCGACGATGCTGTCCTTCATCTTCACCGACGCACCGATCGCGCCGGCCGCGCTGCAGGCGCTGCTCAAGAGCGGCGTCGAGGACACGTTCAACGCGGTGACGATCGACGGCGACACCTCGACCTCGGATACGCTGCTGGCGTTCGCCACCGGTGCTGCCGCAGAACACGGCGCGCCGAAGATCAGCCGCGCCAGCGACCCCCGCCTGAAAGCCTTCGTCAAGGCCTTCAACCAGGTGCTCGCCAATCTTTCCGAGCAGGTGGCCCGCGACGGCGAAGGCGCCCGTAAGCTGGTCGAGATCACCGTCGAGGGCGCCAAGACCAAGGCCTCGGCGCGCAAGATCGCGATGTCGATCGCGAACTCGCCGCTGGTGAAGACCGCAATCGCCGGCGAGGACGCCAATTGGGGCCGCGTGGTGATGGCGGTCGGCAAGGCCGGCGAGCCGGCCGACCGCGACAAGCTCTCGATCTCCTTCAACGGCATCCGCGTCGCCAAGAGCGGCGCGCGCGATCCGTCCTATGACGAGGCGCAAGTGTCGGAAGCGATGAAGGCGCCGGAGATCGCGATCAAGGTCTCACTTGGCCTCGGCAAGGGCCGCGACCGCGTGCTGACCTGCGACCTCACCAAGGAGTATGTCGCGATCAACGGCGATTACAGGTCGTAAGCGTCCCGACGGACGACTATTTCGTGATATGCGCGGTGATCAGCGCCTGATTGAACATGGCGTTCAGGGCGGCCGTGATGTCCGCCGGGGTATTCGCCGTATAGAAGTAGCCCGGCGTCGCGCAGCCCTGCAGGCTCGCCGGAATAAGCGGTATGTTCCAATTGGCGTAATCGTCCTCGTCATTGGCAAAAGACGCGTTCACCGGATCGATCACCTGGTAAGGAATGTAGAGCACCGAGATGATGATACCCTTGTCCTTCAAGGGTTTGCAGACGGTCGCCGGATTGATGACCGTGGCATGGTTACTGCCCGACCAGCCTCCATTCGGAACGCCTTTGACTTGCGGATCTTGTGCGCCGTCGGTGACGAGGAATACATAGGGTCGCGCGTTGCTCGAGGCGCTGCCGTCGCCGGCGCTGACGATCAAGCTGTTGAGCGAACTCAACGCGTTATCGATATGGGTGCCGCCCGATCCGAGAGCCGTATTCATGTTGGTGTCGAGCAACGAAGCGAGATTGGCGGCTGCGTAGTTGATTGTCGACGGATTCGTCGAAGAACCGTTGATGCTGGACGTCAGCGGAAAATAGTTCTTATCGAGGTACTGAATGAACGGATAGATACCAATCCGGAATTGATTAGCGACCTTCATGCTGCTGTTGGCGGTGATAAACAGCTGGTTCACGGCGTAGCCGACCGCATCCAGCCGGAGCTGAATGCAGTTATCGGTTCCGGCGGTGGGGCAGTTCGCAACGGTCGGAAGGGTCGAATACAGTGAGCCCGGTAGACCGGACACGACTGAAGACGACAGCTTCTTGCCCTTTGGATACGTTGAATTCACAGTCGTCGTCGAAAGCAGACCGGCATAGCCGCTTTGACTGACGCGCGAGATCGCATAGCCCAGACAGTAATTGTTGGTAGGATATCCCTGCGTTCCGCTATCGGTGCACGCACTGTTCTGGGGCGCGAAATGGCAGGCCAAGGTGCAGCCTGTGGGGTATTGCCTGAAGTTGTCCGGGTTGATCGATTGCATTCGGACGGCCTCGGCCGAGGTCGACGGCAGGCCCATGGATCCGGAGACGTCGAGCGTGAGATAGAAATCGAGATAGGGCGGCAGCGACGCGGAGGCATTCGAGGTGCCGGAGACGCTGAGCTTTTGGTAGCCGAGAATCTTCAGGAAGGTGACGGGGACGTCGGCACTGAACTGGACGCTGGCGGCCACGGCGATCCCAGTCTTCGTCACCGTGCTGTTGCGAGACAAGTTGGGCGGTGCCGTGACATTGCTCATGTTGGCGTCGAACACGTTATTGGCGTCGTTCACGCCCTCCGTGACGGAGCCATTGCCCGTCATGGCTGCGGCAGCGATAAAGCCGGGGGCCTTCTGTGAGACGGCGGCGACAGCGGCGCCATCGGCAGCAGCTTGCAGCTTTGCCTTCATCCTGGTCGCCATCGAATAGTCGACGGCGCAACCGATGAACGTGATCAGGGGGACGCAGCAGATTGCGAAGATCACCGCGACATTGCCGCGGCGATCGCGGAGAAACCGACGGAAGATGGGACGAAACTCAACGCGCATGGATCTGGCCCGGAATGGTTTCAGCGTTTCCACTCTAGGAACCGTGGATTAAATATGACTTATGGAGACCTCGGAAACACGGGCCGTCACAGGGTTAACGAACCGTTGCGGATGATCCTTCAGCGAGCGGAATTCCAGGGATGGCTGATCTCAAACTGACGCTCGTGGTGGCTTGCGCGCTGGTCGACGCCGACAAGCGCGTCCTGATCGCGCAGCGCCCCGAGGGCAAGACGCTGGCCGGCCTCTGGGAATTTCCCGGCGGCAAGTGTGAGCCCGGCGAGCGGCCGGAACAGAGCCTGATCCGCGAACTCCACGAGGAGCTCGGCATCAGCGTCGCGGAGCCCTGCCTGGCGCCGCTGACATTCGCGAGCTACGGCTACGAGACCTTTCACCTCCTGATGCCGCTCTACATCTGCCGGCGCTGGGAGGGACAGGTCACGCCACGCGAAGGCCAGACCCTGGCCTGGGTTCGCGCCAACAAGCTGCGCGACTATCCCATGCCGCCCGCGGACATTCCGCTGATCCCGCATTTGATCGATTTACTGATGTGAGCTCGGACCTCATCCTGAGGAGACCGCGCAGCGGTCGTCTCGAAGGATGGCTGCGGATGAGAGCCGGGCCTGCATGGTTCGAGATGGCGCCGACGCGCCTCCTCACCATGAGGAGTTACGTCCCTCCCGCCTTCTTCACCGCCTCCGCCAGGCTCGCCTTCGCTGATCCGGGCTTGAGCGGCTGCTGCTGGCTCGCATGCGGGGCCCAGCCTGAGAGCCAGATGATGTCGAATGTCGCACGGATGCGGCCGTCGGCATCGGCAAAGCGTTCCGCGTAGATTTCAGCCATCCGCAGCAGCGTCGATCGCCGGCTGGGCGTGCGTCGCCGTTCGATCAGCACATTGGCGGCGCCCATGCGCCTGATATCCTGCATCAGCGCGAAGGCATTGCCATAGCGCACCACGACGCGGTCGACATCGGTGACCGGCAGCGCAAATCCTGCCCGCTGCAACAGCGCGCCAACGTCGCGTAAATCGGCAAACGGCGCCACACGCGGCGAAACACCGCCCTCGCATTCGGCCTCGGCGGCGGCAAAAGCCTGGCGCAGCTCGGTCAGGCTGTCGCCGCCGATCATCGCCGCCAGCAGAAGGCCGTCCGGCCTCAGCGCGCGACGGATTTGCGCGAGCACCCCCGGCAGATCGTTGACGAATTGCAGCGCCAGCGCCGAGACCACGAGGTCGAGGCCCTCGGGCGCAAAGGGCAGCTTCTCCGCACCCGACGTATCGAGCTCAATGCGCTCGATCGAGGGCAGTCGCGCGCGCAACACGGCGAGACCCTCGCCGGGCGTCCAGAGATCGGCCGCTGTACGAAACTCCCGCATCACTGCGGCCAGCCGGTCGGACATGTCCTCGGCGACCCGATCCAGCAGGAAGCTCACGGCACCTTGCGCCTGCGCGCGGCGCTGTCGCGCGTGCAGCAAAGCACGGTCGAACAGAGCGGGCGCGGTTTGCGGGGTTGTGGCCATGGCGCTGGTTACGCCGATCATGCTGGTTCTGGCAATCCACTGCGCGCGGCGCTAGCCTTGCCTCGTGGAGGCCGACGCCGGCCCCCGTGTTCCAAACTAGCAATGCGCACCAGGTCCGCGGCGCCGGAGCGTCAAACGATGATCACCTGTTATCTGCGATACGAGATCCCCCCGGACAAGCTCGCCGAATTCGAAGCCTATGGCAGGATGTGGCTGGAACTGGTGCCAAGATTCGGCGGCATCCACCACGGGTACTTCCTGCCATCGGAAGGCGCGAGCGACGTCGCCCTCGCAATGTTCAGCTTCCCGAGCTTCGCGGCGTACGAACAATATCGGAAGGACAGCGCCGAAGATCCGGACGTCCAGAAAGCGATCGAATTCGCAAGGCAAACGCGCTGCTTTCGCCGTTATGAGCGATCGTTCTTCCGGCCCGTGCTGCCGAAAGAGCCGTAGGCCGGGCGCGGACGAGAACAGCCCATTGGCTTGAGCGTGGCGCAGGACGGCGCTAGCCTTGCCCAATGGGCGCCGAGGCATCACCACCACGCTCCATTTCCAGCCATCTGCGCGGCGCGCTCGAGGCCTGCCGCGGGGTATTGGCCCATCTGCCACGGCTCGCGCTCGACATCGCGCTGCCGACGCTGTGCGTGTCCTGCCGCGAGCCGGTCGATGGCGAGGGCGTGTGCGCTTCGTGCTGGGCGCGGCTGTCGTTCATCGAACGGCCCTACTGCCCACGGCTCGGCATTCCCTTCGTCTATGACCCCGGCCCCGACATGCTATCGATGGAGGCCATTGCGAGCCCGCCGGCCTACCAACGGGCGCGCGCTGCGGTGCGCTATGACGACGTCGCGCGCACCCTGGTGCATGCGCTGAAATACCAGGACCGCACTGATCTCGCGCCGGCCATGGGGCGCTGGATGGCGCGGGCGGGCGGCGAGTTGCTCGCCGGCGCCGACATGCTGGTGCCGGTGCCCCTGCATTGGCGGCGGGCCTGGCGCCGCCGCTACAACCAATCCGGCGCCCTGGCACGCATCATCGAGCGGCAGAGCGGGGTGAAAGTGAAAGCTGAGGTGCTGCGCCGGGTACGCGCCACCGAGCAGCAGATCGGCCTGTCGCGGGCCCAGCGCGCCACCAATGTGCAGGGCGCATTCCAGGTATCCCCGGACCGTCAGGCGGACGTCCAGGGTCGGCGCATTGTCCTCATCGACGACGTCCTGACGTCGGGTGCGACGCTGGATGCCTGCGCGCGAGCCCTGCTCCGGGCCAAGGCGGCGCAAGTGGACGTGCTGGTGTTTGCCCGGGTTGTCGAGAGCCGGTGAAGTCCCATATAATTCAATGAATTCATGACATGAAAGCGCCAGACAAGATGACCGCTGCTGTCGAGATCTACACCAGGCCGGGCTGCGGCTATTGTTCCGCCGCCAAGTCGCTGCTGACCCGCAAGAAGGCGACGTTCACGGAGTTGGATATCGCCAAGAACCCGTCCTGGCGCCAGGAGATGTACGATCGCTCCGGCGAGGGCTCGACCTTCCCGCAGATCTGGATCGGCGGAACCCATGTCGGAGGCTGCGACGAACTCTACGCGCTCGATCGTGAAGGCAAGCTCGACGCCATGCTCGAAAGCGTCAAGGCGGAGTCATGAGCGACAACAGGACCTTCACGGCAGCGATGGTGCAGATGCGCACCGGCCTGATGCCCGAGCCAAGCCTCGCGCAGGCCACCAGGCTGATCCGCCAGGCTGCGGCCAATGGCGCCGACTACGTGCAGACGCCCGAAGTCAGCAATATGATGCAGCTCAACCGCAAGGCCCTGTTCGAGCACCTCCAGAGCCAAGACGACGACAACTCGCTGAGGGCGTACCGGGCGCTCGCGGCCGAACTGAAGATCCACATCCATGTCGGCTCGCTGGCGCTGCGCTTTTCGGACGAAAAAGCGGTCAACCGCTCGTTCCTGATCGGGCCCGAGGGCAATGTGCTCGCGAGCTACGACAAGATCCACATGTTCGACATCGAGCTCCCTGACGGCGAGAGCTATCGCGAATCCGCCAATTACCAGCCGGGCGAGACGGCCGTGATCTCCGACCTGCCCTGGGGCCGCGTCGGGCTGACGATTTGCTACGATGTCCGCTTCCCCGCGCTCTACCGCGCGCTGGCCGAAAGCGGCGCGTACTTCATCACGGTGCCCTCGGCCTTCACCCGCAAGACCGGTGAAGCGCATTGGCACGTGCTGTTGCGTGCGCGC
The DNA here is from genome assembly GCF_055811255.1 of Bradyrhizobium sp. MI1.11. Classification (NCBI taxonomy): domain Bacteria; kingdom Pseudomonadati; phylum Pseudomonadota; class Alphaproteobacteria; order Hyphomicrobiales; family Nitrobacteraceae; genus Bradyrhizobium; species Bradyrhizobium sp. MI1.11. The sequence continues at coordinate 43,453 of NZ_JBVVPM010000052.1, read as the reverse complement.
GCGATCGAGACCGGTTGCTTCATCTTCGCCGCGGCGCAGGCAGGGCTGCATGAGAACAAGCGGGAGACCTATGGCCATTCGCTGATCATCGATCCCTGGGGCGAGATCCTCGCCGAAGGCGATGTCGAGCCCGGCATCATCATGGCACAAATCGATCCGGCCAAGGTCGAGACCGCGCGCCGCGCGATCCCCTCGCTCCAGCACGGCCGCCGCTTCGGCGTCGCCGACCCCAAGGCCGGGCCGGACCACCTGCATCTGGTGCGGGGATCGGCATGATCCGCTACGCGCTCCGCTGCGACCGGAGCCACGACTTCGAGAGTTGGTTCCAGAGCTCGGCCGCGTACGATTCTCAGGTGAAGCGCAAGCTCGTGACTTGTCCGATCTGCGGCTCGGCCAAGGTCGACAAGGCGATCATGGCGCCGCGCATCGTCGGCAAGAAGGGCCGCGGACGCGCCACGCCGCCGCCTGAGCCCACCGCCACGACGACCGCGCCCGAGGCTGCGCAATCCGCACCGACCTCGCTGTTGATGGCGCAGGAGCGCGAGCTGCGCGCCAAGCTCAAAGAGCTGCGCGATCACATCGTGAAGAACGCCGACAATGTCGGTGAGCGATTCGCCAATGAAGCCCGCGCGATGCATTACGGCGACAAGGAGCACCGTCCGATCTACGGCGAAGCCTCGCCCGACGAGGCCAAGTCGCTGATCGACGAAGGCATCGAGGTGTCGCCGCTGCCGACGCTGCCGGAAGACCGGAATTAGACTCCCACCAGCACCGCCACGCCGAGCACGATCAGCGCGATGCCGATAATTTCGCGCGGCGCGATCGGCTGCTTGAACGAGTAATAGGCCACGCCTTGCGCGAACAGCACCTCGATCAAGGCCAGCGTGCGGACATTGGCGGCGGCGGTCAGCGCGAACGCCAGGAACCAGAACTGCGAGGCGAAGGCGCCGGTGAAGCCGGCCAGCATTGAGGGCCGCCACATTGAGAGGATGCCCTGAAGCACCTTTGGCGCGCGCCAGAGCAGATAGATCGTCAGGATCAACGTCTGCACGAACAGGCCGAGCACCAGCGTGAACGATGCCGCCGTCACGAACGAGACATCAGGCACGTTGATGATGGCGCCGCGGAAGCCGACCGCTGACAACGCGAACGCCGCCGCCGCGACGAGACCGGTGATGGTCGGCTTCAATTCGGCAAAACTCTTCTCGCCACCGGGCCGTAGCGCGGTGATGACGACGCCGATTGTCGCGATCACGATCGCCAGCACCTTGAGCCATGTCAGATGATCGCCGAGGAAGACGAAGCCGAAGATGGCGGTCTGGATCGCCTCGGTTTTCAGATAGGCCGTCGTCACCACGAAGGAGCGGTCGTTCATGGCGAGCAGCATCAGGCCGGTCGCGACGATCTGGCTGAGCGCGCCGAGCAGCAGCCACGGCCAGAACACACCGGGCGGCATGCCGAGATGATCGCCGGTGGCAACCAGCACCACTGCCAGGAACAGGAGCGAGAACGGAAAGCCGAATAGGAAGCGGATATTGGTCGCGCCCCAAGTCCCCAGCGGCTTTGTCAGTGACCGCTGCATCGCATTGCGCGCGACCTGGCCGAGCGCGGCAATGACGGTGAAGGGAATCCAGAGGCTGGCGATGGTGAACATGGGGAAATGGGTGGGAGGGCCAATGATTGCGGCCAACCTGCCGCTAGCTGTTCAATGGGTCAACCACACGAACGTCATGGGAGCGATGCTATCGCCAAATTCATCGTCGTCCTGGACAAGCGAAGCGCAGATCCAGGACCCATTACCCAGGGAGTGGTTTGGCGAAGACTCGAGATTATCTGTCTCGCGCCACAACTCCTCCCAGGGGTAATGGGTCCTGGCTTTCGCCAGGACGACGCCGAATGTTTGGAAGCAGCAACGCCTCACACCATGCCTTCCGCCACCACCATGTAGTTCACGTCCATGTCTGACGAGAGGGTCCATTTGTCGGCGAAGGGTGAGTAGACGACGCCGGTCTGCTCGGTGATGACCAGGCGGTTGTCGAGCAGGTATTTCGTCAGTTCGTCGGGGGTGACGAATTTGTTCCACTCGTGGGTGCCGCGCGGCAGCCATCGCAGCACATATTCGGCGCCGACGATGGCGAGCGCAAAACTCTTCCAGTTCCGGTTCAGCGTCGAGACCACCATCAACCCGTTCGGCTTCAGCATCGCGGCGCAGCGCTTCAGGAAAACGCCGACGTCGACGACGTGCTCGACCACCTCCATCGCCAGCACGATGTCAAAGCGCTCGCGCGGGTCGATCTCCTCAACCGTGGTGCAGCGATAGTCGATCGCGAGATGCGCCTTGTCGGCATGCAGCTTCGCGGCCGCGATGTTGCTGACCGACGGATCGACGCCGATGACCTGCGCACCCAGGCGCGACAGCGGCTCGCAGAGCAGGCCGGCGCCGCAGCCGATATCGAGCACGCGCAGACCGCCGAGGCAGTTGAGGCTGCGCAAATTGCGCTCGAACTTGCGGCAGGCGGCATCGCGGATGTAGCCGAGCCGCAGCGGGTTGATCCGGTGCAGCGGCGCCATCTTGCCGTTGGGGTCCCACCACTCGGCCGAAAGTTTTGAGAATTTCGCGATCTCGGCGGCGTCGACGGTCGAGCCCGGCTGCGGGCTTGCGGTAGCGGAAGTATTTTGCTGCATGCTCATGGGTTGCGCGCGGTCCTACCGCGTGGTGATCGAACTGCGGAAGGCGAGCGGCGAGGCGATGGTCCGGATGGTTTCGCGACCTTCCCCCACGCCATTGATGGTGACGTCGCCATAGTTGAGAATACGTCCGAGAATGGTCTGATTCACATCGACGCTCTCGACCTTATCCAGCGCCATCTCGAAGGTGCGGCGCTTGATGAAGCCGGTCTTGTGCACGACCCGCAAATTGGTCACGTCGGTCTCGGTGGTAAAGCGATGGAACCAGCCCTTCACGGTCCAGTACAGCGCCGCCAGAGCCACTAGGCCGGCCGCGACCAGACAGAGCAGGACGAGCCCCTCGACGATGGTTTGCCGGGACAGGACGAACAGGACCAGCGCCACGATCCAGGCCAGGATCGCCGGAAAATAGAAGATCCAGTGCGCATTGGTCGAATACAGCACCCGCTCGCCCGGTTGCAGGATCTCGTCGATGTAACGCGCCATGACCTCGAATAACCCATTGCCCGGATTGGCCCGCGCAGGAACCTGCTTGCCCCCGGCCCCGCCCCTCTGTATACGCGCGGTCGGTATCGCAGGCACCCGTCCAGCGCGGGTCACCATACTTATCCTTATGAGGGAATGCACGCGTCGTCATGAGCCGCCTCGTGATGAAATTCGGCGGCACATCCGTCGCCAACATCGAACGTATCCGCAACGTCGCACGCCATGTGAAGCGTGAGGTCGACGCCGGCCATGAAGTGGCCGTGGTCGTCTCGGCGATGTCCGGTAAAACCAACGAGCTGGTGGCCTGGTGCACCGAGGCCTCGCCGATGCACGACGCACGCGAATACGACGCCGTGGTCGCCTCGGGCGAACAGGTGACGTCCGGCCTGCTTGCCATCGTGCTTCAGGGCATGGGTATCCAGGCCCGCTCCTGGCAGGGCTGGCAGATCCCGATCACGACCAGCGACGCCCATGCTTCGGCCCGGATCGAGGGCATCGACGGCAGCGAGATCATCAAGCGCTTCAGGGAGCGCAAGGAAGTCGCCGTGATCGCCGGCTTTCAGGGCATCAACCCCGAGACCAACCGCATCACCACGCTCGGCCGCGGCGGCTCCGACACCTCGGCCGTGGCAATCGCCGCCGCCGTCAAGGCGGACCGCTGCGACATCTACACCGACGTCGACGGTGTCTACACAACCGATCCGCGAATCGTGCCGAAGGCGCGCCGGCTCGATAAGATCGCGTTCGAAGACATGCTGGAGCTGGCCTCCCAGGGCGCCAAGGTGCTCCAGGTCCGCTCAGTGGAACTCGGCATGGTCCACAACATGCCGATTTTCGTCCGCTCCAGCTTCGACAAGCCCGAGGATATCGACCCGCATGCCAACCAGCCGCCCGGCACGCTGATCTGCAGCGAGGAGGAGATCATGGAAAGCCACGTCGTCACCGGCATCGCCTTTTCGAAGGACGAGGCCCAGATCTCGGTACGCCAGATCGAGGACAAGCCCGGCGTGGCCGCGTCGATCTTCGGCCCGCTCGCCGATGCCAACATCAACGTCGACATGATCGTGCAGAACGTCTCCGAAGACGGCAAGACCACCGATCTCACCTTCACGGTCCCGGCCGCCGACTATACCAGGGCCAAGGAGACGATCACCGCGGCCAAAAGCCAGATCAATTATGCCCGGCTCGACACCGCGACCGACGTTGCCAAGATCTCGGTGATCGGCAGCGGAATGCGCAGCCATGCCGGCGTCGCCGCCCAGGCGTTCTCGGCCCTCGCAGGACGGAATATCAACATCCGGGCCATTACAACCTCCGAGATCAAATTCTCGGTTCTGATCGACACCGCCTATACCGAGCTTGCGGTGCGCACGCTGCACACGCTCTACGGTCTCGATCAGGCTTAGGCTAATTTTCTCTTAGCGGTCGCAGCAAACGCTGAGGTCTCCACACTTTCGCGTTTGGCAGGCGTTTTGCTTGGCAAAACAAGCCCCAATTCGCTATACGGCGAACAGGGTGGGCTGCCAGAAACTGTGCCCCAGTTGAGGCGGTGCTGATTCGGCCCAGGCAACCGCCGGGGCCGGCGCCGGACGAGCAAATTTGTTGTTTTTCTGGATTTCTGGGCGAGCCGCCGCGGGCCCTTTCGGCCCCGGCAGACGAAGGAGATTGACGGTTCATGCGGAGCGCGTCGGGAGGTCCCCGCGTCTTGTTGAGACGGCTCCGCGAAACCATGGCGGAGCAGGTCTCGGCCCAGGAGCGGCTCGACAAGATCGTGGTACTGATCGCGGCCAACATGGTGGCCGAGGTGTGCTCGGTCTATGTGCTGCGCGTCGACAACACGCTCGAGCTCTATGCCACCGAAGGCCTCAACCGCGAGGCGGTGCACCACACCGTGCTCAGCGCCCATGAGGGCCTTGTCGGCTTGGTCGCCAGCGAGGCAACCCCTCTCAACTTGAACGACGCGCAGAGCCATCCGGCCTTCTCGTTCCGCCCGGAGACCGGCGAAGAGATCTACCACTCCTTCCTCGGCGTGCCGATCCTGCGCGCCGGCAACACGCTCGGCGTGCTGGTGGTGCAGAACCGCGCCAAGCGCAACTATGTCGAGGAGGAACTCGAGGCGCTTCAGACCACGGCGATGGTGCTGGCGGAGCTGATCGCCTCAGGCGAGCTGTCCGCGCTGGCCCAGCCGGGCCATGAGCCCGCCGCGCGCCATTCGGCGCAGAAGGTCGGCGCCATCCTGTCGGAAGGCATCGCGCTCGGCCACGTCGTGCTGCACGAGCCGCGCGTCGTCATCAAGGACTACATCGCCGAGGACCTGCCGAAGGAGATCAAGCGGCTCGACACCGCGCTCGCCAAGCTGCGCGCCGATCTCGATCGCATGCTGGAGCGCGGCGACGTCGCGGAAGGCGGCGAGCATCGCGAGGTGCTGGAAGCCTACCGCATGTTCGCCAACGACCAGGGCTGGTCGCACAAGCTGCACGAGGCGGTCGCCACCGGCCTGACGGCGGAAGCCGCCGTCGAGCGTGTGCAATCCGACACCCGCGCGCGCATGCTGCGCTCGACCGATCCCTATTTGCGCGACCGGCTGCATGATCTCGAGGATCTCGGCTATCGCCTGATGCGGCAACTGGTCGGCCAGGATCACGCGCCGTCACGCGAACAATTGCCCGACAATGCCATCGTCATCGCGCGCGCGATGGGCCCGGCGGCGCTGCTCGACTACGACCGCAAGCGCCTGCGCGGCATCATATTGGAAGAAGGCACCGCCAATTCCCACGTCTCGATCGTGGCGCGCGCGCTCGGCATTCCCGCGGTCGGCGAAGTCCCGAACGCGCCCGGTATCGCCGATCCCGGCGACGCCGTCATCGTCGACGGCACCTCCGGCATGATCTATGTGCGCCCATCGCAGGAGGTCGAAGCGGCCTTCGCGGAGCGCGTGCGCTTCCGCGCCCGCCGCCAGGCGCAGTATCTGGCGCTGCGCGACCTGCCCTGCGTCACCAAAGACGGCCAGAAGGTCGAGCTGATGATCAATGCGGGTCTCGCGATCGACCTGCCGCACATCGAGGACACCGGCAGCGCCGGCATCGGCCTGTTCCGCACCGAGCTGCAATTCATGGTCGGCCAGAGCCTGCCGCGCACCAGCGACCAGCTCGCGCTCTATCGCACCGTGCTGGATGCCGCCGGCACGAAGCCCGTCACCTTCCGCACCCTCGACATCGGCGGCGACAAGGCGCTGCCTTACATGGAGGCGGTGATCGAGGAGAATCCCGCGCTCGGATGGCGCGCGATCCGGCTCGGGCTCGACCGTCCCGGCCTATTGCGCGGCCAGATCCGCGCCCTGCTGCGCGCCGGCGGCGGCCGCGCGTTGCGCATCATGTTCCCGATGATCTCGGAGGTGGGTGAATTCGATTCGGCGAAGGCGCTGGTCGAACGCGAGCTGACCTATCTGCGCCAGCACGGCCACACGCTGCCGGAGCGGATCGACATCGGCACCATGGTCGAGGTGCCGGCGCTGCTCTATCAGCTCGACGAGCTCCTGAAGAAGGTCGACTTCATCTCGGTCGGCTCCAACGATCTGTTCCAGTTCCTGTTCGCGGTCGACCGCGGCAATGCAAAGGTCTCCGAACGCTTCGACACCATGTCGGCGCCGATCCTGCGTGCGCTGCGCGACATCGCGCGCAAGTCGCAGGAGGCGAAGAAATCGCTGTCACTCTGCGGCGAGATGGCCTCGAAGCCGATCGGCGCACTGGCCCTGATCGCGATGGGCTATCGCTCGCTGTCGCTCTCGGCCACCGCGCTCGGCCCGGTCAAGGCGATGGTGATCGATCTCGACGCCAAGAAGGCCGAAGCGATGCTCGGCCCGTTGCTGGACGCGCCCGCCGGCAGCGTCTCGATCCGGCAGAAGCTGACGGAATTTGCCGAGGCTGAAGGCCTGGCGTTGTAGCGGGCCTGTCGCCCCTTCCTGCCGCCTCGCCCTTTCCCGCATTTTGAGACTGAACCGATGTCGTCACTCCCCGAAGCCAAACTGGACGTCCTGCTCGCGCATCACGCCTCGCTCCAAGCCGAATCGCTCGGTCAGCTCGCCTCCGAACGCTATGTGCAGATCACGCGTGAGCTCGCCGAGCTCACGCCATTGATCGAAGCGGTCAAAACCTATCGTTCGGCCGTCAAGGAGCTCGCCGACACCGAGGCGCTGATCGCCGATCCCGCGACCGATGCCGAGATGCGCGCCATGGCGGAAGCCGAGCGCGACGAGCTGACGCCGAAGATCGAGGATCTGGTCCAGAAAATCCGCGTCGCGCTGCTGCCGAAGGACGCCATGGACGACCGCAACGTGGTGCTGGAAATCCGCGCCGGCACCGGCGGCGACGAGGCTTCGCTGTTCGCCGGAGATTTGTTCCGGATGTACGAGCGCTTCGCGGCCCTGCAGGGCTGGAAGGTCGAGGTGATCTCGGCCAGCGAAGGCAGCGTCGGCGGCTACAAGGAAATCATCGCCGAGGTGCAGGGCCGCGGCGCGTTCTCGAAGCTGAAGTTCGAGTCCGGCGTGCACCGGGTGCAGCGCGTGCCGGACACCGAGACGCAGGGGCGCATCCACACATCCGCCGCCACGGTCGCCGTAATGCCCGAGGTCGAGGAGGTCGATGTCGAGATCCGGAACGATGATTTGCGTATCGAGACCATGCGCGCCGGAGGCGCCGGCGGCCAGCACGTCAACAAGACCGAATCCGCGATCCGCATCACCCACATCCCGACCGGCATCGTGGTGATGATGCAGGACAGCCGCTCGCAGCACAAGAATCGCGCTTCCGCCATGAACATCCTGCGTTCGCGCATTTACGACGCCGAGCAGCAACGCCTCGACGCGGCGCGCTCGGCCGAGCGCAAGGAGAAGGTCGGCTCCGGCGATCGCAGCGAGCGCATCCGCACCTATAATTTCCCGCAAGGACGCGTCACCGATCACCGCATCAATTTGACGCTCTACAAGCTGCCGCAGGTGATGGCGGGCGAAGCGCTGGGCGAACTGACCGACGCGCTCACCACCGAGCATCAGGCCGCACAGCTCGCCGCCCAGGGCGCGGCGGCGTGAGGATCTGACGTCGCGTCAAGCCCCGCTGGAGGCGCGGAACGACTTCAGGAGCCGGCTCAATGCCGGGCTCGCGGCGCGGCGGAGCTCCTCGAGGTTCTTGCGCGAGAGCGCCTGGAGCTTCTGCTCACCCTTTTTCGTCAGCTTGAGATGAACGCGTCTGGCGTCTTCAGGGTCGGCAATGCGGCTGACCAGCCCAAGCTTCGCGAGGCGGTTGATCAGTTCCACGGCGGAGTGATGCCGGATCAGCAGAAACCGCGCGACATCACCGATGCTCGCGGGACCCGGACGCACGAAGCCCTTGATCCCAAGCAGCGCCTGATGTTGCGTCGGCGTCAATCCCTGCTGTGCTGCGGCTGCCTCGCTGAACGCCAGAAAGCTTCGGATCTGGTAGCGGAACTGCGCCAGCCCAGCATAGTCGGAGTCGCGCATCGTGCGGCGGCGTGAAGCCCGCGCAGGTATCGCCGCCGTCGACCGTTGCGCCTTCTTCGCCTGAACCATGCCGTGCCCCTCCGTTCTTGCCACTCGGCAACGCGGGCAGCCCAGCCAAAAGTAGCAAGCAGCAGCGCCGGGACCAACCAGCGGGAACTCCGGATACACAGCTATCCGTCGATCTATTCGAAGCTGGACAGCAGGATCTTCACCAGGATGACCTGGAACGCGATCGGGATGCGGACGCTTTTCCGCCGGATCGAGCGCTGCAGCGCGCCGGCAATCTCGGCGCTGGTCAAGGCACCCGCGGATGCATTGCCAATCAACTCCGCCCACATCTGCGACAGCGAGCCTCCGGGCGGGATCACCGGCTTGATCGTCACGCCACAGCCCTGCGCCCAGTCGATGATTTCCCTCATCGTGTGAGGACCGCAATTGCGCGCGGTCGCGAGGCGTTCGGCCGTCAGCGCAAGCAGCAACTCGCGCGAGGGCGACCAATTCCCCTTCGGCGGCTGCTCGGCAGTGAGCTCGACCGCGAGCTCCTTGAGGACGTTCTGGGCGCGCACGCTCAGCTTCTGCATCGGACCGGGTGCGCGCTTCGCCTGAGCGGGGCCGACGGCGGGCCCGCGCCGGCCGGCCGGCCAATTACGCGGATCCGGCATGCGCGACGCATCGCCGGATTGCGGTGTCGCCCGCTGCCCGTTCGCCTCTTCCACCGGCCACGCCGCCTCCTGCCGCCCCGCACCTTGCGGCCATGACCGTCGCTTCCGGGTACCCGCCACTGTCGTCTGCCGCGCCATTTTTCTCGCCGAACCCGCCAGCCTCGTACTCACAAAGGCTAATATATATCGTGATACGATATGTTTTCACGAGATAATTTTCGGCGTTCGACCAAAGACGAAATTGACAGAAGGCGTTCACAAGCAATGCTTGCGCCCAGGAGCTACACGCGGATGTGACGTGCCCGGCGCGGGCAGGCCCTCGAGGCCGGCCGCCGCCGGACAGGTCGTGCTTTGCCTGCAAACAACAACGATGTTCGGAGGAAACGATCATGACTGACAATCTCGTCCGCCGCGGCCTCTCGCGCCGTGGCCTGCTTCAGACCACCGCGGGCCTCATCGGCGGCGCGGTACTGCCGGGAATGCCGGCGTTTGCCGAGGACAAGCCGGCGATCGGCTCCTACCCCGCGGGGGTTTCGGGCTCCACCGCCTTCATCGGCATCTCGGTGCCGCGCACCGGCACCTATGCCGTGCAGGGTGAAGACGAGCTCAAGGGCTACCAGCTCGCGATCGAGCACATCAATGAAGGCCATGAGCTGATCAAGGAGATCTCGCCCAAGACCAGCAAGGGCGTACTCGGCAAGGAGCTGAAGTTCGGCGTCGCCGATTCCGCGGCCAAGCCGAACGAGGCGGTGCAGGCGCAGCAGCGCTTCATCAGCGAGAACAAGGCGATCATGATCACCGGCGGCACGTCGAGCGCCGTTGCGGTGGCGCTGAACAAGCTCGCCCAGCGCGAACATGTGATTTTCGTATGCGGCATTTCCGGCTCGAACGATACCACTGGCAAGGATTGCGTCCGCTATGGCTTCCGGCAGAACTTCTACGGCCAGACTGCGGCTGCAGCGATCGGTCCGGTGATGGTACGTGAGTTCGGCAAGGGCAAGAAGGCGGCGTATGTGACGCCCGACTACACCTACGGCCACACCGTTACCAAGTCGATGCAGGACTTCCTCGCGACGGCCGGCTGGACCACCGTGACCAACCAGGTCGCCCCGCTCGGCGCCCCCGACTACTCCTCGTACCTGCTGAACGTCGCGAATTCCGGCGCCGACGTGCTCATCAACGTCAACTGGGGCCACGACGCCGTGCTGTCGACCCAGCAAGCCAAGCAGTTCGGCGTGCTCGACAAGATGAAGCTGGTCGTGCCGTACCAGGTGCCTTTCATCGCGCGCGAGACCGGCGGCCTGATGCAAGGCGTCTACGCCGCCACCGACTATTGGTGGACCATCGAAGACAAATTCCCGCTGGCCAAGATGTTCAACGAAGCCTTCGAGAAGAAGTACGGCTACAAGCCCGAATGGGGCGCGGAGAACGCCTATGTCAGCTTCGCGCATTGGGCGCACATGTGCGAGCAGGCCGGCAGCTTCAGTCCGCCCGACGTGATCAAGGCCTACGAGAAAGGCGAGACGATCCCCTCTCTCGTCGGCGACGTGCATTACCGTCCCGAGGACCATCAGTGCGTTCGCCCGGTGATCATCGTCAAGGGCAAGCAGCAAAAGGACATGAAGAACAAGGAAGACTGGTACGACGTCGTCGAGATCGTCCCGGGTGAGGGCCTGATGCAGAAGCCCGACGCCTTCGGCTGCCATCTCGGCGACTACAGCTGAGACCTCGCTAATTCCTGTGACGCCGCGGACTGCACTCCGGTCCTGCGGCGTCACCCTTTTTTGGACGCGCACCCTCGCGCGCCACAACGGCGATTGTTGCATGATAAGTTGGCCCAACCTCGTTTCACAGCTTTTCAACGGGCTCGCGCTCGGCGCCCTGCTCGCGCTGATCAGCTCCGGCCTGACCATCATTTACGGCACGCTCGGCGTGCTCAACCTCGCGCACGGCGCGATGTTCATGATCGGCGGCTATGCCGGCTTCGTCGCTTATCAGTACACGGAATCGTTCATCCTTGCGGTGATCGCGGGCTCGCTGTTCGTGATGCTGCTCGGCGTTCTCATGGAACGCGTCATCATCCGCCATTTCTATCATCGTCCGCACGAGGATCAGCTGCTCGTGACCTTCGGGCTCGGCATCTGTTTCGTCGAGCTCGTGCGCCTGATCTTCTCGAGCCAGTCGCAGCTGGTGCCGCCGCCGGCGCTATTCCAGGGCATCACCAATCTCGGCTTCATGTTCTATCCGACCTACCGCCTGGCCGTCGTCGGCATCGTCGCGGTCGCGCTCGGCGCACTGTTCATCGTCCTCTACCGGACCCGGCTGGGCATGATTGTGCGCGCCGGCATCGAGGATTCGGTGATGGTCGATTCGCTCGGCATCAACGTCTACCGCGTCTTCATGGTGGTGTTCGGCATCGGCGCGATGGCCGCCGGCTTTGCCGGCATCGTCAACGCGCCGGTGGTGTCGCTGACACCGGGCATCGGTGACGACATCCTGGTCCAGACCTTCGTGGTGGTCGTGATCGGCGGCGTCGGCTCGTTCCCCGGCGCGATTCTCGGCGGCCTGATCGCCGGCGAGATCATCAGCGTCACCTCCATGTTCAACCCCGGCTACGCCTATGTGATGCTGTTTGCGGCGATGACGCTCGTACTCGTGGTACGACCGCATGGCCTGCTCGGCGTCCAGGGCCGCGAGTAAGCGATCACCTGATGCTCAAGCAACGCCCGTTTCTGATCGAAGCCCTGACTGCGATCGGCCTGATCGCAGCCCCCTTCGTGCTGCCTCATCTCGGCTTCGCGCCGAACACCGTGAACAGGATCCTGGTCTCGGGCCTGTTCGGGCTCGGCTTCGACATCCTGTTCGGTTTCACCGGCCTGCTCTCGTTCGGCCAGTCCGCCTTCTACGGCACCGGCGGCTTCGTCGCCGCCTACCTGCTGACGCGCGCGGGCTTCGGCAACGTGCTGGGTGCGCTGGTCATCGGCATGATCGCGGCCGCCGCGACCGGCTATCTGATCGGCCTGATCGCGTTGCGCCGCACCGGCATCTACTTCGCGATGATCACCGTGGCGATCGCGGAAGTGTTCTTCTTCGTCGAGTTCAATCCGCTTTCCGATTTCACCGGCGGCGAAAACGGCCTGCCCGGCGTGCCGACGCCGAGCTTCGATCTCGGCTTCACCTCCATCCACTTCACCAATGGCTGGTCGCTCTATCAGTTCATCGCGCTGTGCTACTTCGTCGGCGTCGTCATCGCCCTCAGGATCGTGCGCTCGCCGGTCGGCGCGATTCTGAGTGCGATCCGCGACAATCCGCTGCGCGCCACGGCCGTCGGCCACAACATCCATGGCTACAAGCTGACCGCCTTCGTGATCGCAGCCGCTTATGCGGGCTTCGCCGGCGGCCTGCTCGGCGTGCTCCAGGCTTTCATGCCGCCCGACGCCTTCACCTTCGACACCTCGGGCCAGCTCGTGATGCAGACGGCCATCGGCGGCAGGGGAACGTTGTTCGGACCGCTGGTCGGCGCAACCGTTTGGCTCTTCCTTCAGGACTTCCTCCAGTCGGCGCTCGGCCTCGGCGCGGCCTGGAAGCTGGTGCTCGGCGTCGTGTTCGTGCTGCTGGTCTGCTTCCTGCGCGGCGGCATCATCGGCGGTCTTGCCGATCTCTACCGCCTCGTCTCGGGAAAGCGAAAGCAGACGGACGCGGAGATGGACCAGGAGGCCGCTGACGCCGCGGCCGCGCTGCAACCCCCACCGGCTCCGATGCAGGCCAAGGAAGTCGAGCATCCCGCCTATTCCGGGCCGATCCTGAAGGCCACCGGCCTGACCAAACGCTATGGCGGCCTCGTCGCCAACAGCGACATCGATTTCAGCGTCAATCAGGGCGAGCTGCGCGGGATTATCGGCCCCAACGGCGCCGGCAAATCGACCTTCTTCAAAATGCTGACCTGCGAGATCGCGCCGAGCTCCGGCCAGATCGTGTTCGAGGGGCGCGACATCACGGGATTAAAGATCACCGAGGTCTGCCAGCTCGGCCTCACCAAGAGCTACCAGGTCAACCAGCTCTTCACCGGGTTGACGGTGCGGCAGAACCTGACGATCGCCGCGCTGGCCGAGCTGCGTGGAAAATTCCGGCTCGACCTGTTCCGCAAGCTCTCCAGCGTCAAGGGCCTGACCGAGCAGGTGGAGCACACGCTTGCCCTCGTCAATTTGAGCCGCCGTGCCGATACGCCGGTATCCGAGCTCGCCTATGGCGAGAAGCGCAGACTGGAAATCGGACTCGCGCTCGCCACCTCGCCGCGCCTGCTGCTGCTCGACGAACCGCTTGCGGGCATGAGCCCACGCGAGCGCGTCGAGACCGTCAAGCTGCTCAAATCGATCGCGCGCGGGCGCACCATGATCATCATCGACCACGACATGGATTCGCTGTTCGAGCTGGTCGAGCGCGTGACAGTGCTCCAGGAAGGCAAGGTGCTACTTGACGGCACGCCGGAGGAAATCAAGGCCAACGCTGCCGTGCAGGAAGCCTATCTCGGCGGAGTTCACGGAGAGATCGCCGCATGAGCCTGATCGAGGTCAACGGCCTGAACAGCTATTACGGGGACTCCCACATCCTGTTCGACGTCGCCATGCGGGTCGAGCGTCATGAGGTGGTGGCGCTGCTCGGCCGCAACGGCGCCGGCAAGAGCACGACGCTGAAGAGCCTGATGGGCGTCCTGACGCCGCGTAGCGGCAGCGTGAAGTTCGACGGCATTGATATCGCCGGGCGAAAGAGCCACAGAATCGCCCAGGCCGGCATGCAGCTCGTGCACGAGGAACGCCGCATCTTCGGCAGCCTGTCGGTGGAAGAGAATATCCTGCTCGCCGGCATCACTGCGCCGAAACGCTGGCCGCTCGACCGCATTTACGAGATGTTTCCGCGGCTAAAGGAGCGGCGCAGCAACCGCGGCACCGAGCTGTCCGGCGGCGAACAGCAGATGCTCGCTATCGCGCGGGCGCTGGTGCGCGATCCCAAGATCGTGCTGCTGGACGAGCCGTTCGAGGGGCTTGCACCCGTCATCGTCCACGATCTCGTCAAGGCCTGCCGCGAGCTCGCCGCCGCCGGCCAGACCATCGTACTGGTCGAGCAGAATTTGGCGGCGACGCTGGCGCTGGCGACGCGGATCTACATCATCAACAACGGACATATCGTGCACGAGGGGCCGGCGTGGGAGCTTAAGGCCCAGCCGGAGCTGCTCCAGCGCTATCTCGGCGTCTAGAGTGCGGCGATCATTCGCCTGGCGTGAGCGGCGAGCACCGTCATGTCCTCCTTGTGCGTCTGCGCCGGCAGCAGCTCGATTCCGGCCCTGACAGGCATGACGTGCATGTGCAGGTGAAAGACCACTTGGCCGCTGGCGGGCTCGCTGAACTGCTGGAGGATGATGCCCTCGGCGTCGAACGCCTTCATCGCGGCAATCGCGATTCGCTTGGCGGTTCGGGCGACCGCGGCGAGGTCGTCATCCGCGATGTCGAGGATGCCGCGGGCCGGCGCCCGGGGAACGACCAGCGTGTGCCCGGGCGAACGCGGCATGATATCGAGGAAGGCGAGGCTGTGGTCGTCCCTGAAAACCTCGAAGCAAGGGACCTCGCCGCGCAGGATCTTTGCGAAGACGTTCTGATCGTCGTAGGGCGTCATGGACCCTCCTTCATTGCGAGGCGGGATCTGACGCGCTCCTTTCCGTTGACGCAAGCAAGCCAGCCGATCTATCCACGATGCCAGGCAGGATGGTTCCATTGGCGACAGATTTCGATCCCGGACATAGCATCGAGAGTGCGCGGCGCGCGCTTACGGCACGGCTGCAATCGGCCGGCATCGAGCAGCCCGCCCTTGATGCGCGCCTGCTCGTCGGGGCTGCGCTGAGGCTTGATCTGACCGGCATGGTCACTCAGGCGGCCCGGCAACTCAGACCTGAAGAGGCTGCGCGGCTGGAAGCGTATGCGCAACGCCGGCTCGCGCATGAGCCGGTCGCCCGCATTCTCGGCGCTCGGGAATTCTGGGGCCTGCCGTTCCGGCTGTCCGAGGCCACCCTGGTGCCGCGGCCGGACACCGAGACCGTCGTCGAGCTGGCACTCGAAATCTTTCGCGAGCGGCAAGCCTCCCACCAGATGCGCATCGCCGATATCGGCACCGGATCCGGCGCCATCCTGCTCGCGTTGCTGCACGAAATTCCCGGCGCCTTCGGCGTCGGCACCGATCTCAGTCTGACCGCGCTCAAGACCGCCAGAGACAACGCCGCGGCTCTGGGCCTCGCCGACCGCGCCAGCTTCGTCGCCTGCTCCTATGCAGCGGCGCTCCGCGGCCCGTTCGACCTCGTCGTGTCGAACCCGCCCTACATCCCGTCGGCGGAAATTCCGAAACTGAGCATCGAGGTGCGCGAGCACGATCCGCATCTGGCGCTCGACGGCGGCAATGACGGTTACGACGCCTATCGCGCCCTGATCCCGCAGGCGAGCGAACGTCTCGCCCCCGGCGGGGCACTGATCGTCGAGGCCGGACAGGGCCAGGCCCGAAATATTGAAACCTTGATGATTGCTGCCGCGTTAGTCGTGGACAGGCCGCCCAAGGCCGATTTGGCGGGCATTCCCCGGGCGGTTTCGGCCCGGAAAATGCCCCCATAAAAGCCGGATTGGGCTGCAAAAAACCTCTTGGAATATCCCTTGGGAACGACTACCTTCCGATCAACACATCGGTGCCGGCCCCGTAGACCTACGGGCGAAAGCCGGGCTCTCGGGCGAGAGCTTACTGATAATGGTTCCAAGCCGCAGGTCCTGTTGAGCGCGATGGCCATTTGAGCTGCGCTGCTTACCGACCGCAACGTGAACGAAAGCCTGATATTGCGCTTGAAGACTTACGCAACAAAGCAGGGCTTGTTTCGGCAGGCGATATGAATGGGTTCGCTGGCGATGGATGCTGGCGGTGGGGAACGCGTCTTTTGTTGAACGCGACGGTCGACGAACATCGGCAGGGATCAATCCGCTCTTGCGTGCGGTTGCGCGCAAGCGATGTGAGCCGCTGTCATCAGGTCACTCTCGGCAATCAGTAATGCGTGCAACCTTTAGGGCTGGAATTAAAGGCAGGACATGAGAAACGGTCAGAACAAGCAGCGGATGCGCAACCGCAACAACAATAATAATAACAATAACAACAATAATAACCGGCGCGGCCAGAACCCGATGACCCGGGTCTACGAGTCCAACGGACCCGACATCAAGATCCGCGGCACGGCTTCGCATATTGCTGAAAAGTATCTCCAGCTTGCGCGCGACGCGCGCTCCTCCGGAGACCCCGTTGCGGCCGAGAACTACTACCAGCATGCCGAGCATTATTTTCGCCTGATCGCGACGGCTCAGGAGCAGTTCCGGCAGAACCAGCAGCCGCGCGGCGACGAGCCCATCAGCAACAGCAGCGGCGACGACGGCGAGGACGATGGCGAGAATTTCTCGAACTTCGGCCAGGAGCCGGGTTTTGTCCCACAGCCGCCACCGCAGCCCTTCACGCGCGACCGCGACGGCCAGCGCGATCATCAACCGCGTGATCATCAGCCCCGCGACAACCACTATCAGCGCGACAACCAGCAGCCGCGCGAGCATCGCGAACGCGACCATCGTCCGCAGCCGCAATATCAGCCCCAGCCGCAACCGCTGCCGCTGAACCAGCCCCAGCCCGTCGTCGCCGACGCCGTCAGCGTCGATCGTCTGCCCTCCTTCATCACCGGCCCGCAGCCGCAGGTGAGCGGTGGCGCGCCCGGTCAGGCCGGGTTCGAGGGTGGTGGTGGTGGCGAGCGCTTTCCGCGGCGGCGCCGCCGCCCGAATGGCCCGCGCCCCGAGCGCGAAGCCGCTCCGGCCGCCTCGAGCGACGAAGTGGCTCCCGGCGAGTAAGCCGCATTCACACGTTATCTTGCGCCAGATACCCTGACCTGAATCGTCCCGGCATGTCCGGGACGATTTGTTTTTAGCCGCGCGTCGCCGTCGTCGAGGACGGCACCAGCACCGGCTTCGCCAGTGAGGGAATCAGCCGCGCCCGTTCGCGCTTGGCGGGGATCGCGCGGTAGACCTGCTTGGTCGCCTCGACGATGTGCACGCCGGCGAAGGGCAACGACAGCGCCGCGCCGGCCCGCTCCCACATCTGTGCGGATTTCAGCACCCAGCCGCCGGCATAAGGCGGCATGAACAGCGCCTCGCCCCAGGCGGTCGGGGTGAACCAGGTCTGGCGCAACAGGTCGGTGATCTGCGAGCGCGAATAGGGCCGGCCGTGACCGAACGGCGTGCTGTCGGTGCGGGTCCACACCCCACGCCGGTTCGGGATGACCGCAATCACGCGGCCGGACGGCGACAGCACGCGCCATGCCTCGCGCAGCAGCGCGGCCGGATCGTCCGACATTTCCAGTGCGTGGACCAGCAGGATGCGATCGACCGCTGCGTCAGGAAGCGGCAGCGAGAACTCATCCACCAGCGAGGCGAGCGCCGGCCGTCCCGTCGGCCATTTCAGGACGCCCTGGGCCGACGGCATGAAGGCGATGCAGCGCTCCGCATCCTCGCGGAACAACCCGAGATAGGGCGTGGGATAGCCGAAGCCGAGCACCCGCTGGCCGTCGACGCGCGGCCAGCGCTCCCGAATGCCGCGATTGATCATTTGCCGCGCCACAATCCCGAGGCGACGGGAGTAGAACTCGCGGAGGTCGACGACATCAATGGTCATGATCGCAATGTAACATGCACGAGGTGGCCCCCGCGCGCGGAATATTGCATTGCCTGCGCAACGTTAACGCCATATTTGTCTGACGGAGCTGAGCGCGATCGGAGATGACATGGCCGCCGAAATTCGTACTTTCACCTGTTTAAACGACAATTTCGGTTATCTGATCCACGATGTGGAAACCAAGGCGACGGCGTCGATCGACGCGCCGGAGGCCGGCCCCATCGTGAGGGCGCTCGAGCGCGAGGGTTGGCAGCTCACCGACATCCTGATCACCCATCATCATGGCGATCATGTCGGCGGGGTCGCCGAACTCAAGCAGAAATACAATTGCCGCGTCGTCGCGCCGCATGACAAGACGACCAAAATCGCAGACGTCGACCTGCGCGTCGCCAATGCCGAAATCGTCAAGGTCGGCAGCTTGCTCGGGCGCGTACTGGAGACGCCCGGCCACACGCTCGACCACATCTCCTATGTGTTCGACACCGAGAAAGCGTTGTTCGCCGCCGACACGCTGTTCTCGATCGGCTGCGGCCGCGTATTCGAGGGCACATATCCCATGATGTGGGATTCGCTTCTGAAGCTGCGCGCCCTGCCCGACGACTTCAAGCTCTATTGCGGCCATGAATACACGGCTTCCAACGTCAAGTTCGCGCTGACCGTCGACCCCGACAATGCGGCGCTGCAGGCGCGCGCGGCGGAGGTGGCCAGGCTGCGGGCCGAGAACAAGCCGACCATTCCCTCGCTGCTTGGCGACGAGAAGCGGACAAACGTGTTCCTGCGCGCCGATGAACCCTCGATCGCAGCCAGGCTGCACATGAAGGGCGCGGATGCCACCGCGGTGTTCGGCGAGCTGCGCGAGCGCAAGAACAAGTCCTGAAGATCAAATCTTGAAAAGCAAATCCTGACGGGAATCGATGCCGACCGCAGCCGAGATCATCGCGCGCCTCGAACTCCGCCCGCATCCCGAGGGCGGACATTACCGCGAGACGTTTCGCGACCAGACCACGGACGCCAACGGCCGCTCGCGCTCGACCCTGATCTATTTTCTGTTGGCGCGCGGCGAGCGCTCGCACTGGCATCGCATCGATGCTGTCGAGAGCTGGCACTATTACGCCGGCAGCCCGCTGACGCTGCGTATCGCCCATGACGGCTGCTCCCAGCACGAGGTACGGCTCGGTACGGACCTGTTGAACGGCGAGCGGCCACAGGCGATCGTGCCGGCGGATGCGTGGCAGACGGCGGAGACCACCGGCGAGTGGACCCTGGTCGGCTGCACCGTGGCGCCGGCCTTCGAGTTCGCAAAATTCGAGCTCGCGCCGAAGGGATGGGAGCCCTAAATCTTAATCTGGAATCGGGTGGGTTCGGTTCGCGTCACGCCTTAGGACAGCGCTTCCAGCGAACAGGAGCGCACGATGCACGGAACACTCGGCCCCACCCCCGTCCAGATCGACCCGGCCATTTTGTATTTCGGCACGCCCGTCGTCCTCATCGGCTCAACCAATGAAGACGGCACTTCCAATCTCGCGCCGATGTCGTCGGCATGGTGGGTCGGGTGGCGCTGCATGCTGGGACTGGCCCGGAATTCCAAGACCACCGAGAACATGATTCGCACCGGCGAATGCGTGCTCAATCTGCCGTCCGCCGATCTCGTCGCCGTGGTCGATCGCCTCGCACGGACCACAGGATCGGATCCGGTGCCGCCCGGCAAACTCTATCGCGGCTATCGGCACGAGAAGGACAAGTTCGGTCGTGGCGGACTAACCGTGCTGCCGGGCGAAACAGTCGCCGCACCGCGTGCGGCCGAGTGTCCCGTGCAGATGGAAGCCAAGGTCGCCCATGTCCATGAGATGGCACAAGACGACGCGGTTTGGCGCGGCAATCTCGCTGCGATCGAGGTCCGCATCACCCGCGTGCATGCGCATCCCAACATCATGATGGACGGTGCAAGCAACCGCATCGATCCGGACAAATGGCGGCCGCTGATTCTCAGTTTTCAGGAATTCTACGGCCTGACGCCGCAACGCTTGCAGCGCTCCGAACTCGGACAGATTCCGGAGGCGATGTATCGGCCGCCGGGTTGGCAGCCGGCGCTTTAGCGGCGCCCTCACCGTTTCCTCGACACCATGTCCTTGGCCGCGATCAAGCCGCCGCCGGCGATCAGGATCGCGGCGATGGCGATGTTGGCGCTCGCCTTCGCAAAGCCAGCGGCGATGAGGAAGCCAGTCGAGAGTAGCGGCGTCGCGTAGGATGCGGCGCCGAGCACGCGGATGTCGCCGCGCTTCATGCCGATGTCCCAGGCGTAGAACGCAGCACCGACCGGACCGATGCCGAGCGCGATGACGGAGAGCCATTGCAGCGTCGTGTCCGGCCATACCGTGGCTTCAAGCAGGCCATGCATCAGCGCGGCAAGCAACGCCGTGGCGAGGCAGAATCCCGCGACCGCATCGGTCGGCACCGCCTTCAATCGCCGCGACAACACCGAATAGATCGCCCACACGAAGGCTGCGATGAAGGCCGCGGCCAGACCCGGCAATTGTCCCTGCGTGAAGCCCGAGGTGTTCCCGGCGAACAGCAGCACGGTGCCGACGAGACCGAGCACGGCGCCGACGACGTGATGCACGGCCAGCCGCTCGCCCGGCAGAAACGACGAGAACAGCACGATCAGAAGCGGCCACAGATAATTCAGCAAGCCGGCTTCAGCCGGCGGCGCGAAGCGCAGCGCGAGGAAATAAAGCGCGTGATAGCCAAACAGTCCGCCGACACCGACGATCCACACGGCCAGCGGCTGACGCAGGCTTTTGGCCGCCGAGCCGCGGCCGATCCAGGTGAGCAGGCCGACGAGACCGCCGATCGCGAACGTCATCGCGGCCAGCTGGAACGCCGGGATCTTTCCGGTCGCCACCGTCATCACCGACAGTAACGACCACATCAGGATCGCGGTCAATCCGATCAGCGTCGCAGTGCGGGGAGTCATCGGCCACATACTCTCGTCATGGCGGGCTTGTCCCGGCCATCCACGTTCTTTCGTGGCGACGGATGTTGTAAGGCCGTGGATGCCCGGGACAAGCCCGGGCATGCCGAAGTTACCGATATGATCGAACGTGATGCCTGCGCATCACACCATGTATTGGCCGCCGTTGACGGTCAGCGTCGAGCCGGTGATGGCGCCGGCCTCGTCGGCGGCAAGAAACACGACCGCGCGCGCGATTTCCTCGGGCTCACCGAGACGGCCGATCGGGATCAGCGGCAAGATGGCCTTTTCCAGCACGTCCTTCGGCACCGCCTGCACCATCTCGGTGTTGATGTAGCCGGGGCAGATCGCATTCACGGTGATACCGCCCTTGGCGTTCTCGATCGCCAGCGCCTTGGTGAAGCCGATCTCGCCCGCCTTCGCCGCCGAATAGTTCACCTGACCGAACTGACCCTTCTGCCCGTTGATCGAGGAGATGTTGATGATGCGGCCGAACTTGCGTCCACGCATGCCCTCGATGACCTGGCGCGACATGTTGAACAGCGAGCCGAGATTGGTGCCGATCACGGCGTTCCATTGCTCGAGGCTCATCTTGTGGAAGGCGCCGTCCTTGGTAATGCCGGCATTGTTGACGAGCACGTCGATAGGGCCAACCTCGGCCTCGACCTTCTTCACGCCCTCGGCGCAGGCATCGAAACTGCTGACGTCCCATTTGTAGACGGCGATGCCGGTCTCGGCCTTGAACTTCTCCGCCGCCGCGTCGTTGCCGGCATAGCTCGCCGCAACCTTGTAGCCGGCCGCCTTCAGCGCCTTGCCGATGGCAGCTCCGATGCCCCGCGTACCACCCGTCACCAATGCAACACGTGCCATATCGTATTTCCTTCCCTTGGACTCTTCGGACGTTTCTGTGTGATCGCTTTTAACGGTGGATTATGCGGTTGGTTTGACGGACATCAAGAACAAAACGCCCGGCATCGAGCCGGGCGTTTCTCTTTAGTCGAGGCTTGTACGGTTGCGAAGAATATTTGATTTGCAACCGCTGCTTTTTTAATCGCGTGCAACGCACTCAGTCACGTGTGCAACGCACGCGCAAATGACGCACCAACTATCTCAGTCGCGCGCCACACACATCGCGATACCCATGCCGCCGCCGATGCACAGCGTGGCGAGACCCTTCTTCGAATCCCGCTTCTGCATTTCGTGGAGCAGCGTCACCAGCACGCGGGCGCCGGAGGCACCGACCGGATGGCCGATCGCGATCGCGCCGCCGTTGACATTGACCTTCGAGGTATCCCAGCCGAGATCCTTGTTGACGGCACAAGCCTGCGCCGCGAAGGCTTCGTTAGCTTCGATCAGGTCGAGATCGCCGACGTTCCAGCCGGCCTTCTTCAGCGCGGCGCGCGAGGCCGGGATCGGGCCCGAGCCCATGATCTTCGGATCGACGCCCGCCTGCGCCCAGGACACGATGCGCGCGAGCGGCGTCTTGCCTTCCTTGGCGGCCTGTTTGGCGGTCATCAGCACCACGACGGCGGCGCCGTCATTGATGCCGGAGGCCGAACCCGCGGTGACCGTGCCGTCCTTCTCGAAGGCGGGACGGAGCTTCGCCATCGCGTCGACCGTTGCGCCATGGCGCGGATATTCGTCGGCGCTGACGACGACATCGCCCTTGCGTCCCTTGATGGTGACGGGAACGATTTCGTCGTTGAATCTACCGGCCTTCTGCGCGGCCTCGGCCTTCTGCTGCGAGGCGACCGCGAACTCGTCCTGCTGGGCGCGGGTGATCTGCCACTGCCGCGCGACGTTCTCGGCGGTGTTGCCCATGTGATAGCCGTTGAAGGCGTCCCACAGGCCGTCCTTGATCATGGTGTCGATGAATTCGACCGCGCCCATCTTGACGCCGCCGCGCAGATACTGGGCGTGCGGAGCCATGCTCATGGATTCCTGGCCGCCGGCCACCACGATCTCGGAATCGCCGTTGAGCAGCGCCTGATAGCCGAGCGCAACAGTGCGCAGGCCCGAACCGCAGAGCTGGTTGACGCCCCAGGCCGGGCTCTCGACCGGAATGCCGGCATTGATCGAAGCCTGGCGAGCCGGGTTCTGGCCTTGGGCGGCGGTCAGGATCTGGCCCATGATGACTTCGGAGACCCGGCCGGGCTCGATGCCGCCGCGCTCCAGCGCGGCCTTGATGGCGATGGCCCCGAGATCATGGGCGGGAAGGGTTGCGAACGCTCCGTTGAAGCTTCCGACCGGGGTGCGGGCGGCGCTGACGATGACGACATCGTCTGACATGGGCATCTCCTGGGTTGAATGGGGGCAGAGGGGGCTGGGGAAACGGCTCGCCAGTCTCGGACGGCATCCTGTTAACGTCGTTGAGGCATGTCAATCGGCTGGCGGCCGAATTCATCCCGCAGCGCATTCAAAATAGCGTTCTTGGCGCTTTCGCAAGCACGTTTTTGCTGCCCGATTAACCGTGGCGCACAAAACGGTAGCGTGACCCCTTTGAAAATGCTTATTTTGTTGCGTTGCGTACTCTTCCCGCCCTGCGGCATAGCCCGACAGGTTCCCGTTCTCCGCGCTTGCAAGTGAGAGCCCATGGCGAAATCAGACCAACCCACCACCATCAAGAAATACGCGAACCGCCGGCTCTATAACACCGGAACGAGCACTTACGTGACGCTGGAAGACCTCGCCTCCATGGTCAAGGACGGCGAAGATTTCCTGGTCTACGACGCCAAGACCGGCGACGACATCACCCGCTCCGTGCTTGCCCAGATCATCTTCGAACAGGAGAACAAGGCCGGCCAGAACCTGCTCCCGACCACCTTCCTGCGCCAGCTGATCCGCTTCTACGGCGACAGCATGCAGATGGTGGTGCCGAAATATCTGGAGCAGGCCATCGCCTCGCTCACTCAGGAGCAGGAGAAGTTCCGCAAACAGATCGCCACCTCCCTGTCCGGAACCCCGTTTGCGCCGCTGGAGGAACAGGTCCGCCGCAACATGGAGCTGTTCCAGCAGACCTTCTCGATGTTCAAGCCTTTCGCGCCCGGCGCAGCCCGCCCCGCGGGCTCCGCGGAGCCGGCCCCCGAGGCGACTGCCGAAGCGCCGAAGGACAGCAACATCGACGATCTGCGCCAGCAGATGAAGGACATGCAGGAACGCCTCGAGCGGATGTCGAAGAAGGACGAGTAGATCGTCCCTCTGCGCCGGCTCCCGGCAAGCCGGAGGACGCGCATGTCCGACCGAAGCACCCATTGGGACAATGTTTACGCCACCAGGGGCGAAGCCGAGGTCAGCTGGTTTCAGAACAGTCCGGCGACTTCGCTTGCAATGATCCGGGCGGCCAATCCGGACCGCGCGGCCGCCATCCTCGACATCGGCGGCGGCGCATCGCGACTTGTCGATGCTCTCCTGCTGGACGGATATCGCGACGTCGCCGTGCTGGATCTCTCAGCCAATGCGCTTGACGCTGCAAAGAAACGAATCGGCCCAGCCGCTTCGACGGTCGACTGGATCGTTGCCGACGCCACGACATGGCACCCGGCAAAGACCTACGATCTATGGCACGATCGGGCGGCGTTTCACTTCCTGACCGACTCCCGCGACAGGACCGCATACATCGAGCGGCTGCGGTCGGCGGTTGCGCCCGGCGGCCACGTCATCATTGCGACGTTTGCACTCGACGGCCCCGAGAAATGCAGCGGCTTGCCGGTGCAGCGTCATGACAGCGCGAGTCTTGCGGCGGAGCTCGGGCCGGGATTCGAGCTCGTCGAAACGCGCAACGAGGCGCACCAGACGCCGTGGAATTCGATGCAGGCGTTTCAGTTCAGCCGGTTCAAGCGACGCAGCTAGGACAGTGCTATTCAAGCCGCCAGCTTCACGGCATGGGCAAAGTCCCAATAGAGTTGCGCGCGCGAATGTAGAGCGGGCCCGGCTGCAGCTCGCGATCGTCAATGCGGATCACCGGCGCGACTTTTGCGAAATTTCCGGTGGAAAATATCTCGTCGGCGGCGAGGAAGTCGGCGTAACGCAGCGTCTTCTCGACCACGGTAGCGCCGTCGGCGCAAAGCAGGCTGATGACGCGCTGGCGGGTGATGCCGTTGAGGAAGGTGCCGTTCGGCACCGGCGTGTAGACCACGCCGTCCTTGGCCATGAACACGTTGGAATTGCCGAACTCCGCGACGTTGCCGAGCATGTCGAGCATCAGCGCGTTCTGGAAGCCGCGCGAGGCGGCCTCGGCAAGCGCGCGCGAATTATTCGGATAGAGACAGGCGGCCTTGGCCTCGACCGGCGCGCACTCGGCGGTGGGCCTGCGGAACGGCGACAGCGTGATCGCATTGCCGACGGGTTTCGGCATTGGCGCCTCGTAGATGCATAGGCACCAATCAGTGGTCTCGGGATCGAACAGCACGCCGCCGCCCGAGCCGTTCTGCGCCCAATACATCGGACGGACGTAGAGCTCGGCATTCGGCGCGAAGCGCGCGATGCCCTCATTTGCGAGTGTCATCCAGGTTCCGGTATCGACCACCGGCTTCAGCCCAAAGTTGATGGCGGACTGATTGGCGCGGGCAACGTGGCGGTCGAGATCGGGCGCGACGCCTTCGAACACCCGCGCGCCGTCGAACACGACCGAGCCGAGCCAGGCCGCATGCGTGCGCGGACCCATGATCGGCACATTGCCGTCATGCCATTTGCCCTCGAAGAAGGTCCAGCTTGGCGAATATGCAATGGGCTTTTTGATCTCGGCCATGACCGGCCTCTCCCTTGGCGTGGTGCCGCATTATAGCGCCACTATTGGGCGCAATTTCTAAATGATTCCCTGCGGGAAAATGGTGAGTTACCCTCCCGGACGGGGAAAGGAAGCACCATGCCGCTCGATCCGCTCGCAAAGCGTTTGTTGACCATGATGGCTGCGGCTGCGCCGCAGGCACGGAGCCGGCCCAGCGTGGAGGCACGGCGGCAATCATTGGCAAAGCTGATGCAGTTTGCGCGAGCCGATGCGCCTGACGTGACGACGTCCGACGGCATGCTGCCTGGTCCCGGCGGCGCGCTGCCCTATCGCCTCTATTCACCGGCAGGCGCCGATGATCGCGCGCCCGGCTTCGTGTTCTTTCACGGCGGCGGGCTCGTTGCCGGCAGCATTGCCACGCATGACCGCATCGCGGCGGCGCTGGCACATGCGACCGGCTGCCGCCTCGTCTCGGTCGATTACCGGCTGGCGCCCGAGCACAAATTCCCCGCCGCCGTGGACGATGCGGTTGCTGCCACCGAATGGGTGGCGCGCGAGGCCGCATCGCTCGGCATCGACGCCGGACGTCTGGTGCTCGGCGGCGATTCCGCCGGTGCAACGCTCGCCGCGATCGTGTGTCAGGAGGCGGCGCAGACAGCTGGCCTTTCCATCGTCGCGCAATGCCTGATCTGCCCGGTGCTGGATTTCGAGGAGGCCTCGCCGTCGCGGCAGGCGTTCGCCGAGGGGCACCTGATCGACCGCGTCACGATCGAAGCCGATCTCGCCGATTATCTGCCCGAGGACCTTGATGCTGCCGATCCGCGCATCTCGCCCTTGCGCGCGACACGGCTTGCGGGCCTGCCGACCGCCATCATCCACACCGCCGAGTTCGACCCGATGCGCGACGAGGGCAATGCCTATGCCCGCAAGCTGCTCGCTGCGGGCGTCACGGTCGAGCACGTCTGCCACGAGGGCATGGTCCACAATTTCCACGCCATGGGCGCAATCCTGCCGCAGGCGCAGCTCGTGCTGTCGCAGATCGGTGAGCAGGTCAGGCGGGCGGTGGGGGCGTGAAGCACCTCCTCTTGCCGTCTCCCGCAACGGGAGAGGAAAGAGAATGCCTCACGCTCTCGCCTCGATGACGGAACGCGCCGCCGCGACGTAGTTTGGCCAATGCGCATCCGCATAACGCTCGGCCTGTCGCGCGCAGGTGACGTCGGGCGCATGCGCAGCCGCGATTATGCGCGCAAAGCGCTCTTCGGCGACCGTCACGTCGTCGGACGCGGCCGAGGGCGCGGCTCCTGCGGCGGTCGGCGCAACGGCGAGTCCCGCCAGTCCGGCGAGCAGGATGCGGCGTGACGTGTCCATGGCTGTCGTTCCCTCTTCATTGCACTTCGATCGTGACCGGCGATGCGTCGCCATGGCGGCGGCAGGGTACCGTGACGCCTCCGTCCAGTCCAGCAGCTGAGCCAGCGTGGTCAGTCTGGCACCGGCACGTCGAACGTGTTGAGCGTCACCGACACCATGCAGTAAATGCCGACGAGATAGGACAGTTCGGCCGCGCCGTGCTCGCCGAATTCCTTGACGGCGGCCCGATAAGTCAGTTCCGGCAGCACGCCGCCGCTGACCAATGCGGACGCCACATCGTAGGCGACCGCCTCCTGCTTGGTGAGATCGACCGGCCGCTGTCCGGCGACGATGGTCGCGAGCTTCTCGTCGGAGAGGCCGCGCTGCTCGGCGACCAGCACATGCGCATAGAGCTCGTAGCCGGAGCGGAAATGCGAGCCGGTGACGAGGATCGCGACCTCACGCACCGGCGCCGGCAGCAGCGGGTTCGCCGCGATCGCCTTGACCAGCTCCCACACTGGCTTGCCGAAGCGCGGCTCGCGGATCCATGGATTCCAGGGCCCGAGCAGCGCGCCATCGTCGCGCATGTTCACAAAGCCCTTGAAGTGATCCTTGATGCCGGCTCGCATGTCGTCGTAGAGCGGCTTCTGTTCGGCACTCAGGTCTTTCGGATCGAGAATGGGAAGGCGCACGGCAGGTCTCCTCGTTGAGAAGCCGCGAAACTCGCCCGCACGCGCGCGCAAGGCAAGTGAAGTTGCCGTGACATTCGGTTCGGGGCGAGCGACCCGATGGCGTCGGTTACGATGCCTCCGGCCGCACCAGCGGCTCGCCCAGCGTATGCATCAGCCGGTTGGCCCAGCCGAAGATCGCGGCCGACAGCACCAGGTCGAGCTGCTCAAGCTCGCTGAGCCCGGCCTCGCCAAGTGCGCGCGCATCGTCTGCGCTCGCTTCGATCGGAGTCGTCGAGAGTTTTGTAGCGAAATTGAACAGGGCCTGCTCGCGTGCCTCCAGCGTGGCATCGCGCTCGTCGGTAAAGATCTCCTCGACGACCTCTTTGCGCCCGGAGTAATTGATGAAGCGTGAGGCGTGCACGGCGGCGCAATAGATGCAGCGGTTGACGACCGAGGCACTCAGCGCGCCGAGCTCGCGCTCCGCCGGGGACAGTCCGTCCTTGCCATACATAATGAGGTTGAACAGCGGCGAGCGCACCGCGAGCGACTCCGGGTCATGCGCCAGCGTCAGCACGTAAGGCGAGACGCCCTTGTTGGAGGGGGTGACCTTCATCGCCGCGAGCTGCTCGGGCGTCGCCGAGGCGAGCTCGACCGGCGTGACATAAGGCGACCAGGTCGGGATCGTGGTAGTGAAGTTGTGGACGACCTCGCTCATCAGGCTTCGACCTCTTTCAGGAGCCTGAGGCCGGCAAGGACCCGCAGCTGGTAGTTCACGAAGGCGCCAAGCTCGGACAGCCGCACGATATCGGCCTCGCTGACGCCGGCCGCCTTCAGCGCCGCGATGTCCTGTCGCGTCGACTCGCGCGGCGAAAGCGTCAGCAGATCGGCGTGGCGGGCCATGGCATCGTGCAGGGGATCGCCACACACACCGCCGGGCCGGGCGAGCACGGCGAAGTCAAGATCGCTCGAATGCGCCAGATAGGAGTCGTAGTGCGCGGTCAGCGCCTCGTCGCCGACATGCCGGCACATCCGCGCCGCGAGTGCCGCCCGCAAGCCGTGGCTCAGACCGCCGGGCTCGCGCGGCAGCAGCACCGCGTCATGGGCTGCTTCGCTGAGGCGCAAAATCTCGGTGCGGGCGTTCAGAGCGTGGCCGAGCCGCGACGCCGCGGGCACCCCGACAATGGTTTCGATCAGCGTGGTCAAGCACTGCTCCGCAAGGTCTGTGGATTGGCGACGTCCTCGACGGCGAGCGCCGGCGGCTGCGCCGTATCGAGAAACCCCGACAGGGCAGCCTCGATCGGCATCGGATCAAGGCCGCGAGCTTTTAGCCACGCGGGATCATAATAGGTCTGCCGGTAGCGCTCGCCGGAATCGCAGATCAGCGTGACCAGCGATCCGGTTTGGCCGGCGCTGCTCATCTCCGAGGCAATGCGGCACAGCGCCAGGAAATTGGTGCCGGTCGAGCCGCCGACTGGCCGGCGGAGCCGGCGCGACAGCACGTTCATCGCTGCGATCGTTGCGACATCCGGGATCTTCATCATGCGATCGACGACGCCCGGCACGAAGGAGGGTTCGCAGCGCGGCCGACCGACGCCTTCGATCAGCGAAGGCCGCTCGCAGACATGGGAGCGGTCCTGCGAGCGGAAGCAGTCGAAGAAGGCGGAATGCTCGACATCGGCAACGCACAGCCGCGTCGGGTACTGGCGATAGCGCAGATAGCGTCCGAGCGTGGCCGAGGTGCCACCGGTGCCCGCCCCCATCACGATCCAGTCCGGCAACGGACGCGTCTCGCCCTTCAATTGCGTAAAGATCGATTCGGCGATGTTGTTGTTGCCGCGCCAGTCGGTGGCGCGCTCGGCGAAAGTGAACTGGTCCATATAGTGGCCGTTCAGCCGGGCGGCGAGCGCCGCCGCTTCCGCATACAGTGCACGGCCGTCATCGATCAGATGGCAGTTGCCGCCGTAATGCTCGATCGCAGCGATCTTCTCCGCCGAGGTCGTGCGCGGCATCACGGCGTAGAAGGGCACGCCGATCATCTGCGCGAAATAGGCTTCCGACACCGCGGTCGATCCCGACGAGGCTTCGACGACGGGCGTGCCTTCGCGGATGTGGCCGTTGCAGAGCGCGTAAAGGAAGAGCGAGCGCGCGAGCCGGTGCTTCAGGCTGCCGGTCGGATGCGTGGACTCGTCCTTCAGATAGATGTCGATGCCTGATAGCGCCGGCACGATCAGCCGGATCAGATGCGTGTCGGCCGTGCGGCACTGGTCGGCTTCGATCGCCGCCACAGCCTCATCGACCCAGCCGCGCCGATAGGCCGGTCCGGCCGGATTGTGGTGGCGAAAGGGGTTTGGCTCCATCGACATGACCTCAACTTCTCATAATACCTATTGCACATCAAGAAATATTGTTCATTCTATATTCGCATAATTCGGACAACCAGACCATGAACCAGGACGTTATCGACATTCGCCTTCTCGAGGCCTTCGCCGCCGTGATGTCGGCCGGCAGCATCACCGGTGCGGCGCGGTTGCTCGGCCGTTCGCAGCCGGTCACGACGCGTCAGATCCAGGATCTCGAGGCCGACGTCGGCTATCTCCTGTTCACCCGGAATGGCCCGCGCATCAGCCCGACACCGAAAGGCCTCCTGTTTCATGCTGAGGTCGAGCGGCTTCTGATGGGCCTGAAGCACATCCGCCAGCGTGCCAACGCGATCGGCGCGGGTGCGCTTCCCGTGCTCAGCCTGGCGGCGATCCCGGCGCTGGCGGCCGGCTTCGTCCCGGCTGCGCTCGCAGCGCTCGAACGCGAGTTGCTACCAAGCCAGATCCACGTGCAGGCGCTCTCGGCCGAGAATGTGGTTCAATCGGTGCTGTCGCAGTCGGTCGATTTCGGTCTTGCGAGCCTGCCGATCCAGCATCCCGGACTCGACGTGCAGTGGGTCTGCGAGGTGCCGTGCGTTGCGTGCCTCGCGATGGATCACCCGCTGGCGAAGAAGAAGGTCATTCGCCTGAAGGATCTTGGTGGCGTCCGGCTGCTGACGATGGCCAACCCCTACCGGCTTCGCCGCCGCGTGGAGGAGGCGCTGGAGCGTGAAGGTGTCGTGCCCGCTGAGGTCATCGACACCAACGCTTCACTGACGGCGATTGCCATGGCCAAGCAGTCGCTCGGCATCGCCGTGGTCGAGCCGGTGCTGACTTCCAGCCTGCCGGTTGAAGGCGTCGTCACCCGGCCGTTGGATGTGTCCATTTCGTTCCTGTTCGCCGCGATTGCGCCGACCGGGCGCGAGCTGACGCCGACGGTTGCCGCACTCAACGGCGCTCTGCGCGCCGCGGTCGCGCTGATGCCTGGCGCAAGGCTGCATAGCGGCGCCATCGCGCTAGCCGAGGCCGGCGACGAAACCACTAAATTCGAGAAAGCTCCCTCATGACGACGATGACACCTGGTGCGGCGGGCCTCGGGGCACTTGAAGCGCGCCTGAAGCAGGATCTGGCCTGGCTCGAACTGCCGGCCAAGTCATGGGTGCCCCGCCGCGTCGTCGATGGCGAGGGCGTCGTCGACGTCGTCATCGTCGGTGCCGGCATGGCCGGCCTCGTCGCCTCCGCCATGCTCAAGCGTCTCGGCGTCGACAACCAGCTCGTGCTCGACCGCGCGTGCGCAGGCGAGGAAGGTCCCTGGGTCACGTTCGCGCGGATGCGGACGCTGCGCTCACCCAAGGAATTGACCGGCCCCGCGATGGGCATGCCGGCGCTGACCTTCCGCGCCTTCTACGAGGCGCAATATGGCGAGCAAGCCTGGCAGGCGCTCGACCGCGCGCCGCGCACGGTATGGATGGATTACTTGATATGGTACCGCAAAGTGCTGGGCCTGCCGGTCCGCAACGGGGTCTCCGTTGAGCGTATCCACGCGCGCCCCGATGAATTGTTCGAGCTTGAAATCAGCGAAGATGGCACGTCGCGACACATTCTCGCGCGTCACGTCGTGCTGGCGACGGGGCGCGACGGCCTCGGCGGCGCTTACGTGCCGCCGCTCGCCGACGGCATCGACCGCCGCTTCTGGGCCCATTCCTCCGACCCGATCGACTTCGAAAAGATTCGCGGCAGGCGCGTGGCCGTCGTCGGCGCGGGCGCATCCGCGATGGACAACGCGGCGATGGCGCTGGAGGCGGGCGCCGCGCGCCTCGATCTCTTCATCCGGCGCGCAGACATCCCGCGCGTCAACAAATTCACCGGCATCGGCAGCCAGGGGGTCGTGCACGGCTTTGCCGGCCTGACGGACGACTGGAAATGGCGCTTCCTCGATCACACGCTGAAAGCGCAGACGCCGCCGCCGCGGCAGAGCGTGCTGCGCGTCTCCGCCTATCCGCAGGCGCATTTCCATCTCGCAAGCCCGATCGATGATCTCGTCGTCAAAGAGGATCATCTCATGGTGACGACGCCGAAGGGCCGCTATGCGACCGACTTCATCATCTTCGGCACCGGCTTCAAGGTCGACCTCGCGTTGCGCGACGAGCTTGCCGCGTTCGCGCCGCATATCCGCTTCTGGAGCGATCGCTTCCCGACGCCTGACGGCATGAACAATGCGGAGCTGGAAAACTCGCCCGACCTCGGCGACAGCTTTCAGTTCCTGGAGAAGCAGTCAGGCGCCTGCCCGATGCTGGCACGGCTGCACTGTTTCAACTATCCGGCGACGCTGAGCCACGGGAAACTTTCCGGCGATATTCCGGCGATCAGCGAGGGCGCCGACCGGCTCGCGCGCGGCATCGTCCGCCGCCTCTTCGTCGAGGATCGCGAGATTCATTTCGCCAACCTCAAGGCCTTCGCAACGCCGGAACTCGCCGGCGACGAATGGCAGGATGCCGACGCCACCCATCAACCCGCCGAATAGGCACAACCGGACAGGCAAGCGAGAGATGCAGACGAACAGGAAGGCCATCGTGGCCGCGGTCGCCGGCAACGCAATGGAGTGGTACGACTTCACCGTGTTCGCGCTGATGACACCGGTCATCAAGAACCTGTTCTTTCCGGTCGACCCCAATATTCCGGGCAGTGAGATCAACGCGCTGCTGCTGACGACCGCGCTGTTCGGCACCGGTTTCTTCATGCGGCCGATCGGCGGCCTCGTGCTCGGCTATTTCGGCGATCGCAAGGGGCGGAAGGCGGCGATGACGCTCGGCATGGGCATCATGGCGCTGTCGGTCGCGCTGTTGGCATTGACGCCGACCTACGCGACAGCCGGCATTGGGGCACCCCTGATCGTGCTGCTGGCGCGGCTGTTACAGGGCTTTTCGGTCGGCGGCGAGTTCGGTACCTCGACCGCCTATCTGATCGAAGCGGCGCCTCCCGGCCGCACCGGCTTCTATGGCTCGTGGCAAATCGCCGGCCAGCTCATGGCCAACGTGCTCGGCGCAGTGCTGGGCGCCGCCCTGACGCTGACCTTCACGCAGGAGCAGCTTGCCGCCGGCGCCTGGCGTATCCCCTTCTTCGTCGGCCTCGTGATCGTTCCGATCCTGCTTTATATGCGCGCCAGCGTCATCGAGCCCGAAGCGTCCCGGCGCAGCATGGCGACGGTGCACAAGGAAGATTTCATCGCCGCGCTGAAGAATCCCGGCCGCAATTTCCTGATCGGCATGGGCATGGTGGTGGCAAGCGCCGTGTCGTTCTACGTCACCTTCGGCTACACCGTGACCTACGCCAAGGAGGTGCTGAAGCTGCCGCTGATGCAGAGCTTCCTGGTTCAGATGATCGCGGCGATCGTGATGGTGATCGTCGTTCCCGTTGCCGGCGCCGTCTCCGACCGCTACCCGCGCAGGCCGCTGCTGCTGGTCTCGCTCATTGGCTATTTCGTCTCGCTGTATCCGCTCTATAGCTGGGTGATCTCCGAGCCGTCGATCGCAAGGCTCCTGGTCGCCCAGGTCGTCATCGGCTTCTTCAGCGCCTTCTTCCTCGGCGTCTACTGCACCACGCTGGTCGAGCTGTTCCCGATCCGCGTCCGCTCGACCGCGCTTGCCATCGTCAACAATGTCGCGGTGCTGGTATTCGGCGGCTTTGCCCAGTTCTTCGTGACATGGCTGATCGCGCTCACCGGCTCCCCGCTGGCGCCGATCTTCTATGTGATGATCGGCGTCGGCCTCGGGCTGATCGCGGTGATCGCGATGCGACCGGAGGACGCCGGACGGGAGCAGGTCGCGGACGGCATCGTCGAACAGGCGTTGTGAGGCCGTTCAAAACTCCAGCGGTGCGTTGTCGACGACTTCCTTCATCACGAAGAAGGTGCGGGTCTGGCGCACGCCGGGCAGCGCGATCAGCTGCTCGCCATGGATACGGTTGAAGTCCTCCATGTCGCCGACGCGGATCTTGAGGAAATAGTCGAAGTCGCCGGCGACGAGGTGGCAGTCGAGCACGAATTTCAGCCTGGTGATCGCCTGCTCGAAGATCGCAAAGCTCTCCGGCGTCGAACGGTCGAGCACGACGCCGACCATCACCAGCGTGCCCTTTGCCACCTTCTTCGGCGCGACCATGGCGCGGACGGCGGCGATGAAGCCGTGCTCGAACAGGCGTTGGGTGCGGCGATGACAGGTGGCGGGACTGATGGCGACGGTTTCGGCCAGCTCGGCGTTGCTGAGCCGGCCGTTATTTTGCAGCAATCGCAACATCTTAAGGTCGATACGGTCGAGGCGGGCGGACATGGAAGAAGCTTCCGTGGCGAGCGTCTATTCCGGAAGGAATAGCACATATTGGCGCCCTTATCGCAAGATCGAGCGCAATAAACGCGCAATATTTGAAAGCACCTTTTTGCGGCGCGATGTTAGTGTTTTCGCAGACATTTAACGCCAATCGGGATGACCTGACGATGCTCGAAAAATTCGCGCGCTATCCGCTGACCTTTGGTCCGACGCCCATCGAGAAGCTGGAGCGGCTCTCGAAGCATCTCGGCGGCAATGTCGAGGTCTACGCCAAGCGCGAGGACTGCAATTCCGGGCTCGCCTATGGCGGCAACAAGCTGCGCAAGCTCGAATACATCATCCCCGACGCGATCGCCTCGAACGCCGACACGCTGGTCTCGATCGGCGGCGTGCAGTCCAACCACACCCGCATGATCGCGGCGGTCGCTGCCAAGATCGGCATGAAGTGCCGCCTGGTGCAGGAAGCCTGGGTGCCGCACGAGGACGCCGTCTATGACCGCGTCGGCAACATCATGCTGTCGCGCATCATGGGCGCCGACGTGCGCCTGGTCGACGACGGCTTCGATATCGGCATTCGCAAGAGCTGGGAGGAGGCCATCGAGGAGGTGAAGGCGGCGGGCGGCAAGCCCTACGCGATTCCCGCCGGCGCCTCCGTGCACAAATTCGGTGGGCTCGGCTATGTCGGCTTCGCCGAAGAAGTGCGCAAGCAGGAAGCCGAGCTCGGCTTCAAGTTCGACTACATCGTGGTCTGCACCGTCACCGGCTCCACCCATGCCGGCATGCTGGTCGGCTTCGCCGCCGATGGCCGCGCGCGAAAGGTGATCGGCATCGACGCGTCGTTCACCCCGGCGCAGACCAAGGCGCAGGTGCTCTCGATCGCGCAGAACACGGCCAAGCTTGTCGAACTCGGCCAGGATCTCGTCGCAGACGACGTCGTTCTGATCGAGGATTACGCTTATCCAGCCTACGGCGTGCCGTCGGAAGAGACCAAGGAGGCGATCCGCCTCACCGCGCGTCTCGAAGCCATGATCACCGATCCCGTCTACGAGGGCAAGTCGATGCAGGGCCTGATCGACCTTACGCAGAAGGGCTATTTCGAGAAGGGCGCGAAGATCCTCTACGCCCATCTCGGCGGTGCACCGGCGCTGAACGGCTACGGGTATGCGTTCCGGAACGGCTAGCGCGTCGGTGATGTGAGGCGGCGCGCACCTCCCCACGAGTGTCGTCCTGGCGAAAGCCAGGACCCATTACCCCGACTGCCAATTGTTGAAACACGCTGAGGCATTCAGCGTGCCTTTTCCTACGGCCTGTGGCTATGGATCCCGGATCGGGCGCTCCGCTTCGCTGCGCTTGTCCGGGATGACGGCGGGGGTGTGGCGCGCCCTACCGCGTCCTGACAATCTGCAGCAGCTCGTCGCCGTAATGCTCGAGCTTCTTGTCGCCGATGCCGGGCACATTGCGCAGCTCGTCCAGCGTGGTCGGCCATGCGCGAACGATGCCGTCGATGGTGGCGTCGTGCAGCACGACGTAGGCCGGCACGCCACGTGCGCGGGCAATCTCCGAGCGCCATGCTCGTAGCCGCGCGCGCAATTCAGGATCGACATCGCCCTGCGCCGCGCCGGCCGCAGGCGCAAGATCACCGCGGCGGGACTTGGCGCGGCTTGAACGGATCCGGGCGCCGGGCGCTTCTTCGCGCAGCCACACTTCCGTTTCGCCCCGCAGCACGCCGCGCGACGAATCCGTCAGCTTAAGCGCGCCGAACGCTTCGCTGTCACTCAGCAAATGTCCCATCGCCACGAGCTGCCGCAGCACCGTGCGCCACTGCTTCTCGTTGAGCTCGCGTCCGATGCCGAAGACGGTGAGCTTGTCGTGACCGAACTGCGTCACCTTCTCGGTGAGCCGTCCGATCAGCACGTCGATGAGGTGCATCGCGCCGAAGCGCTGCCCGGTGCGATAGGCACAGGATAGCAGTTTTTGCGCCAGCACCTTGCCGTCGCGCATTTTCGGCGGCATCAGGCAATTGTCGCAATTGCCGCAGCCCTCGCCCATCACGATCTCGCCGAAATAGGCGAGCAGCCGCCGGCGCCGGCAGTGCGGCGTTTCGGCCAGGCCAACAAGCGCATCGAGCTTGCCGATCGAGACCCGCTTGAATTCGTCGGAGCCGCTCGACTCGTCGATCATACGGCGCTGCTGCACGATGTCCGAGAGACCGTAGGCCATCCAGGCCGCCGACGGCTTGCCGTCACGGCCGGCGCGCCCTGTCTCCTGGTAATAGGCCTCGATGCTCTTGGGCAGATCGAGATGCGCGACGAAGCGCACGTCGGGCTTGTCGATGCCCATGCCGAAAGCGATGGTCGCGACGATGACGATGCCGTCCTCGTTGAGGAAGCGGTCCTGGTTGCGCGAGCGCACGCTGCTGTCGAGCCCGGCGTGATAAGGCAACGCGGCAATGCCGGCGTCGTCGAGCGCGGCGGCGACCTCCTCGACCCGTTTGCGGGACAGGCAATAGACGACGCCCGCATCTCCCGCGTGACGCTCCCGGATGAAATCCTTGAGCTGCGACACCGCGTTGCGCTTGTCGACGATCTCGTAACGGATGTTGGGACGATCGAAGCTGGAGACGAAGTGCGGACTGTCTGCAAGCGCAAGCCGCTCGACGATCTCCTTGCGGGTCAACTCGTCGGCAGTCGCGGTCAGCGCGATGCGGGGAACGTCGGGAAAACGCTCGGCGATGACCGACAGGCCGACATATTCGGGGCGGAAATCATGGCCCCATTGCGAGACGCAATGCGCCTCGTCGATAGCGAACAGCGCCACCTTCGCCCGCGCCAGCAGCGCCAGGCAGCGCGGCGTCAGCAGCCGTTCCGGCGCGACATAGAGCAGGTCGAGATCACCCGCGATCAGGCGCCGCTCGATGTCGGACGCTTCCTGCGGGGTCAGCGATGAGTTCAGCGCGGCGGCGTTGACTCCTGCTTCGAGCATGGCGGCGACCTGATCGCGCATCAGCGCAATCAAGGGCGACACCACGACACCGCAGCCTTCGCGCAGCAGTGCCGGCAATTGATAGCACAGCGACTTGCCGCCGCCGGTCGGCATCAACACCAGGCAATTGCCGCCGTCCGTGACGTGCCGGATGATCTCACCCTGCGCGCCGCGGAACCCGGGCAGGCCGAACACCGAACGCAGCACCGACAACGCATCGCGGCCCTGGGCCGGCGCGGACAGCGGAGCGGTGGAAGGAGAGGACATGGGCATGTCGGGGTGAGGCCGTGAGATTCGTCCCAAGGCCAGTCGCATGACCGCGCAGGCGTGGCAAGACCGTTTGCTCCGCCGGACGCCGCCTTCCCCCACCCTTTGTGGGAAGAAAACTTTCTTACGCCCCGATCCTTCGCAGCGCTTCCGCGACCGTGACGATCGGCATGTCGCGTTTCCCGGCGGCCTGCAGCGCATGGCGCATCAGGTGCGGCGTGCAGCCATATGGGCTCGGCGCGTCGGCGACGTCATGACCGTAGAAGATCAGCCATCCGCCGCTCTCGACCGCCTCGTCGAAATAGCGATCGACACCCGTCGTATTGATCTCGCGATCGACCAGGGGCGAGGCGCGCAGGAACTGGAGGTCGATGACGTCGCGATTGACTCCGGGAAGGATGCCGCGCGCCGAGCGGAAGGTCTTGGCGAGCTGCGGCTTGCGCCACACCGACGCGATGCCATAGGGGTAAGCGAAATTTTCCAGCGTGATCGAGGAATCAATGCCGCGAAAATGGCTGCGGTTTCGCTCGATCTCCCGGGCCATGGCGGTCTCGTCGAGACCGACCGCGCTCTGGTGCGAGAAGGTGTGGCAGGCAATCTCGTGTCCGGCCCGGTGAAGCCGCACGATGGCGTCGTTCGACAGGCCGTGCCAGTGGTCCGAGGGACGATCGACCAGGCTGCCGGCGAGATAGAAGGTACCGCGACCGCCATGCTGCTCCAGAAGCCCGGCGCCCTCGCCTGCGGCGCTATCGGGGGCATCGTCGAAGGTGAAGCTCACCATGGGCGCATGCGCGGGCAGCCGATGCGGCGCGGCGCGGAAATGCCGGGCCAGCCGATTGCTCACGCGTCCCTGGAGTGCCGACCACACGACTCGCATTTCCTGTCTGTCCCGCCCCTCACTGAAGCATTCGTACGCTGCTCGAGGCAAGCTTCACACTTCGTTAGTCCTAACGTCGAGCTCGTCGTCCCGACCTAACGCGCAAGCACCGACGCATCGGTCCCCGCGCCGAGATATTGCAGCCAGTTCCGGAACAATGCCGCCGCGGCGCTGCCAGCGGCGATATCGGTGCGCAAATTCAGCGCGGGCAGCTCGTTGCTGAGCGCGGGGTGGCGCTGGTGCCTTGCCTGCTTCTCGAAGCGGACCAGCTTCTCTTCCGTCGCAGCGTCAAAATAGCTCACGGGCAAATGCGGATAATTGTCGCGCTCACGCGCGAGATAACGGCCGATGTCGCGCAGATATTCACGCTGAAGCGACAGCGCGTCATATTCCGGATGGCCCTGGAAGAACACGAAGCGGCTGGCATATTGCCGGACGAAGATGTCGACGCCGGCCTTTGCCGAACGCGTCAGCACCTGGTAGCCGGCCTGCGCGAGGTCGCTCTCGGCGATCTCGTTCAGGCGCGAATGCGAGACCTTGAGCGGCGCAGGCGCGGCCCGCGTCAGCGGATCGCCGGTCACGGCTTCGCAGTCGAAAATGCCGTGACATTTGGCGGCGAGCGGCCGCCGTTCGATGCGGTCGAGATGCAGCACCGCGGCGTGCGCAGCGAGGCACGACCAGATCGTCGAGCGCGTGTTGACCTTGGCCCAGTCGATCAGCTCGGTGAGGTCGCGCCAGTACGGTTCCTGGTCGAGCTCGGGCGCGATCGGCTCGGCGCCGGTCACGATCAGGCCGTCGAACCTGTGGCGCCTGAGCTCGGTGAGTTCCGAATATTCGCTATCGACATGCCACTTCGCTTCCGGCGAGCGCTTGACCGAGGGCAGCGAGAAGCAGTGAAAGCGGATGCGGCGCGGACCTGCTGCGGCTCGCAGCAGCTTCATGAACTGCCGCTCGGTCGCCTTCAGCGCCGGATCCGGCATGTTGTTGATCAATCCGATGGTGAGCTCTGTGTCGCCGTGCTCGCGCGCCAGATCGCCCGCCCCCGGCACCAGCGCCGGGCTCGATATGCCTTGATCCCTGTCGATCAGGATCGTCATCGGCGCCGCCGCCTACTCCGCGGCCTGGAGGCGCGCGGACCGGCAGGCCTTTTCCAGGGCCTGGTCGAGGTCCTCGATGATGTCCTGGCAATGCTCGATGCCGATCGACAAGCGGATCGTTTCCGGCAAAACGCCGGCGACCCGCTGCTGCTCGGCAGACATCTGCCGGTGCGTCGTCGAGGCCGGATGGCAGGCCAGCGACTTGGCATCGCCGATATTGACGAGGCGCGTGATCAGGTTCAACGCATCGTAGAAGGACTTGCCGGCTTCCATGCCGCCCTTGATGCCGAAGGTGAACAGCGACGAGGCGTTGCCATCGAGATATTTCTGGACCAGCGGATAATAAGGACTGTCCGGGAAACCGGTGTAATTGACCCAGGCCACGCGCGGATCCTTGCGCAGGAATTCGGCGACCTTGCGGGCATTCTCGCAGTGGCGCTCCATGCGCAGCGCGACGGTCTCGATGCCCTGGAGCAGCAGGAAGGCGTTGAACGGCGACAGCACCGAACCCATGGTGCGCTGATAGATGCTGCGCGCGCGCTCAATGTACGCCGTCTTGCCGAAGCGCTCGGCATAGACGAGGCCGTGATAGGAGGCGTCCGGCTTGTTGTAGCCGGGGAAGCGATCGACGTGCTTGGCCCAGGGGAAATTTCCGGAATCGACGATGGCGCCGCCGAGCGTGGTACCGTGGCCACCCAGGAATTTCGTCAGCGAATGCACGGCGATGTCGGCGCCGTAATCGAACGGCTTGAGCAGGATGGGGGTTGCAACGGTATTGTCGACGATCAGCGGCACGCCATGGGCATGGGCGATCTTCGCCAGCGCTTCGATGTCGCAGACATTGCCGGCGGGATTGCCGATGGTTTCGGCGAACACGGCGCGGGTGTTCTCGTCGATCAGCTTTTCGATTGCTTCGGGCTTGTCGCTCTCGGCGAAGCGGCCGGTGATGCCCTGCCGCGGCAGGATGTGCGAGAGCAGCGTATGCGTGGTGCCGTAGAGCTGCGGCACGGAAACGATGTTGCCGCCGTGATCGGCGACGTTGACGAAGGCGAAATGCAGCGCGGCCTGCCCGGTCGCGACCGCAAGCGCGCCGACGCCGCCCTCGAGCTCGGCGATACGTTTCTCCAGCACCGCGCTGGTCGGATTGGCGATGCGGCTGTAGCGATAGCCTTCGGTCTCGAGATTGAAGAGCGCCGCGCCGTGATCGGCGCTGTCGAAGGCGTAGGCCGCGGTCTGGTAGATCGGCACGGCAACAGCGTGCGTGGTGGCTTCGGGCTCGTAGCCGGCGTGAATAGCGATCGTCTCGTTGCGCATCGTGCCACCTCCGCGTGGAGCGGGCCGCACTTATGGGCCTGTATGAGGCATGTGCGTTGTCCGCCGTCCCTCTGTTAGAGGCGGGTGGTAAAGCGGACAATAATTCGTCTAGAGATCGAGGAAGTAACCCTAACGGTTATTGGGGAATTGGCTAAAATTCGAGTCAAATTGGATGAATGAAATTTTGCGGTTTGCGGCAGCGACCACGCTGCACTCCCTCTCCCACAAGGGGGGAGAGGGAAACACCCTTCGCTACCTCTCAGTCCATCTGTTCCCACAGCCGATGGGCGAGCACGCCGGCCCGCTTCTCGATCGCGGCCGCCGCGTCGAGCGCCAGGTCCTCGCGATAGCGCCCGGCGATGAGCTGCACGCCGATCGGCTTGCCATCGTGCAGCGTCACCGGCACCACGGCGCCGGGCAGGCCCAGCACGTTGATCGCGGAGATGAAGCGGATCTCGCCCCAGAAAATCTCGCGCACGCGCTCGGGGCTGACAGTGTCCTCGCGCGGGCCAGCCGTCGGCTTCACCGTGGTCGGTGCCAGCACCACCGGATACTCCTCGAAGAACAATTGCCAGGCGCGGATGTGGCCGTTGCGCGCGGCGGTCGCCTGCATCCAGGCCTTGAGGTCGAGCACGTTGGCCTTGGCTTTCATGCCGCCCCACGCCTTGTGGAAGTCTTCGGACGTCACCTTCAGCATGCCGGCTTCCTGCATCACCATCGTCTCGTTGGTGATGATGTCGCACCAGGTCTGCCAGACGCCGTCGATGTCGGGCACGTCGACCTCGCTGACACGATAGCCGGAACGCTCCAGATGATCGGCGGCCTGGCGCAACGCCGCCGCGACGTGCGGATCGACGTCCATGTCTTCAGGGATCCTGGCGAGCGCGACCTTGATTGGCCCCTTCGACTTCGGTCCGACCAGCGGCGCCGGCACCCACCAGGGATCGCGCGGATCGCGCTGGCTCATCACCTCCAGCGCGAGCCTGACGTCGGCGACGTGGCGGGCGAGCGGCCCCTGCGCCGACATCAGATGCGCCAGCATCGGCCGCTCGGCGGTTGCGCTCGCGTTGAACGCAGGAATACGCCCCTGCGTCGGCTTGATGGTTGCAACACCGTTGCAATGCGCCGGCCAGCGCAGCGAGCCGCCGATGTCGTTGCCGTGCGCGATGGTGCCGATGCCAGCCGCGACGGCCGAACCCGCACCGCCCGAGGAGCCGCCGCAGGTGATATCAGGATCCCAGGGATTGAGCGTCAGCCCGTGCAAGGGATTGTCGGTGAAGCCGCGGAAGGAGAATTCCGGCGTGTTGGTGAGGCCGATAACGATCGCGCCGGCCTTCTTCAGGTTGCGCACCACGGGCGAATCCGACGGCGCGATGAGATCCTTGTTGGCCGGCACGCCGTTGAAATTGGGACGGCCTTCGTAATCGACATTCTCCTTGATCGTGATCGGTACGCCGTGCAGAAGGCCGAGCTCGCCGCCCTTGGCGCGCCGCTTGTCGGCCGCATGGGCCGCAGCCAGCGCCTCCTCCGAGAGATCGACGACGACGGCGTTCAGCCTCGGATTGACGGCACGCATGCGCTCCAGATGCGCCTCGGCAGTCTCGACCGCGGAGATGGCGCCGGAGCGGATTGCGGCTGCGGTCTCGACCGCCGACCATTGCCAGGCCGGGCCTTTTGGGCGGCGTGGTGCTGATGATTTGCGCTGGGGGGCCCGCTTCACCGGCTTCGTTGCAGCCTTCGCGACCTTGCTCTTGCGAACGGCGCTTTTCTTGCTGGAGGTCTTCGCTGCTTTCTTTGCAGCACTTTTCTTCCTGGTCGCCGTCTTCTTCGCCACGTCGCATCTCCTCAAATTGCGCTGCCGAAGTTATGGAGCTCACGCGACCGTGTACAGGCGCGTTTCTGCATGGCGCGGCGTCGGGGCGCGTTGTGGCGGCCGAAGGCGCGCGAGACGCTCATGAGGTCGTCTCCCGTGACGCATGTATCGGTTGAATGATGGAATGAACTGCCGCCAGATTGCGGCATCGCGAGCGGGTTTTTGACGCCGCCGTTTGGAGAGTGACAAATTGGGACGTTTGCCTACAGCCACACAGCATCCCATGTCGGTGGCGATCGCCGATGGAAGGGGGCGTCGCGGGCGTGCGCGAGGGACGGGAGGTGGTAGCGGGAGCGCTACCACGGACCAATTGCCTTACCAAGGGCTGGAGACGGGCAGAAGAGTTGGAGAAAGCCCCAATCGAGACCAGAAGGTCAAACGGTCCCGTGCGTCAACACTGGAAATACATCGGAAAACTTTGCCATCAGAGCACTCGTCTCCCCTTCGCGCAAGAAGCAGCCCTCCCCGGCCGTGACCCTCGACGGACGGTAACCCTACGCGGTAGGCCGCAGCGCGCTGATCTTTCCAGTTAACCGTTAGAGCTCGTCGGACTCCTCGGTTTTCG
>NZ_JBVVPM010000051.1:37190-54774 GCF_055811255.1 Bradyrhizobium sp. MI1.11 | reverse complement strand
CTCGACAACCCGTTCGGCACGAGGTTGTCACCCATGTCTTAGGTACGACCTGTTACCTATGTCTCCGGTCTGGACAGGGGAACGTGGGTAGCCCTCTAGGGACTCGAACCCCCGACAGGCGATCCTACGCGACGCACTCCATAACGTCTTGTGAAGCGCAGGAGCTCTGCGTGCGTGGACGATCACTATCCCGCGTTGGCCTTCAACCCCGCAGCCTGGATGCCCGCCACGGCACACGCCTCGTCATTGTCCGAGGTGTCGCCGGAGACGCCGACGGCGCCGAGCAGCGTCGTGCCGTCCATGATCAGCACGCCGCCGGGGACCGGCACCAGCGCGCCCTTGGCCATGGTGTTCATGGCGTCGATGAAATAGGCCTGCTCCTGCGCGCGCTGGAAGAGAGCGCGCGAGCCCATGCCCAATGCGAGCGCGCCATAGGCCTTGCCGTGCGCGATCTCGGCGCGCATCAGGCTGGTGCCGTCCTGCGCCGTGGCGATCTTGAGCACCCCGCGTGCGTCGAGGATGGTGACGACGAGCGGCTTCAGCTTCAACTCGGTGGATTTCGCGAAGGCGGCGTCGAGGATCTTGCGGGCGGTGTCGAGGGTGAGGTCAGCCACGATTGGTTTCCTTTGCAATGGGAGGGGTTGTGGATTGGGTCTTCGCACGATCGAGGCTCATCGCGAGCACGCGCGCGACGTGAAGCGCCTCGCGCTGGGCGCCGTCGTGGATCTGGTGCCGGCAGGAGGTGCCGTCGGCAACAATCAGCGTCGCCTGATCCGCGCGCCGCACGGCGGGCAA
Source organism: Bradyrhizobium sp. MI1.11 (assembly GCF_055811255.1). Classification (NCBI taxonomy): domain Bacteria; kingdom Pseudomonadati; phylum Pseudomonadota; class Alphaproteobacteria; order Hyphomicrobiales; family Nitrobacteraceae; genus Bradyrhizobium; species Bradyrhizobium sp. MI1.11. The sequence continues at coordinate 53,979 of NZ_JBVVPM010000051.1, read as the reverse complement.
TAGCGACAGCTCGGCCATCTCCATCGAGGCATCGTAGGTGTCCGCGCCATAACCGAAGGCGCCGGCCATGCCGCAGCAGCTTGACTCGATGGTCTCGACCTCAAGGCGAGGGATGAGGCGCAGCACCTGCTCGACCGGCTTGAAGGCGCCGAAGGACTTTTGATGGCAATGGCCGTGCACCAGGGCTTTGTCGGCAAGGGGGCCGAGCGGCAGTTTCAGCCGGCCGGCCTCGGCCTCGCGCACCAGGAATTCCTCGAAGGTCAGCGCGTGGGCGCCAACCGCCTTGGCGTCATCGTCCTTGCGCAGCGAGGCGAGCTCGTCGCGCAAGGTCAAAAGGCAGCTTGGCTCAAGCCCGACGATCGGGACGCCGCGCCCGGCAAAGGGCGCGAATGCGGCGACGAGACGATCGAGTTCGGCTCTGGCTTCGTCGACGAGGCCAGCTGACAGGAACGTGCGGCCGCAGCACAGCGGACGGCTGCCGCTCGCGGGCTTCGGCAGATGCACGCGATAGCCGCCGGCTGCGAGCACGCGCAACGCGGCGTCGAGATTTTCGCGCTCATAGATGCGGTTGAAGGTATCGGCGAACAGCACGACCTCGCGGCCAGTCTCCGGCCCGACCGCTTCGGCAGGCGGCGCGAACACGTCGCTGCGGAAGGCGGGCAGCGCCCGCCGCGCGCTGATGCCGGCAAAGCGCTCGAACAGCTTTCGCAGCAGCGGGCTGCGGTTGCGCAAATTTACCAGCGCCGCGAAGCGTGAGGCGAGGCCCGCATAGCGCGGGAGATAGGCGACGAGCCGGTCGCGCAAGGTCAGACCGTGCGAGGCCGCGCGTGCGGCCAGCACCTCGATCTTCATCTTGGCCATGTCGACGCCGGTCGGACATTCGTGGCGGCAGGCCTTGCAGGACACGCAGAGCTTCAACGTCTCCATCATCTCGTCGGAGGAGAGTGCGCCCGCGCCAAGCTGGCCGGAGATTGCGAGGCGCAGCGTGTTGGCGCGGCCTCGCGTCACGTCCTTCTCGTTGCGCGTCGTCCGGTAGGACGGACACATCACGCCGCCCTCGAGCTTGCGGCAGGCGCCGTTGTTGTTGCACATCTCGACCGCGCCTTGGAAACCGCCGCCGGCCCCGGGATAAGCGGACCAGTCGAGTTTTGTCTTGAGCTCAGCGACGCGATAGTCCGGTTTGAAGCGAAACAGCGAGCGGTCGTCCATCCTGGGAGCGTCGACGATCTTGCCGGGATTGAGCACGCCATCGGGATCGAAGCGTTGCTTCACCTCGCGGAAGTCGGCGACGAGGCGCTCGCCGAACATGGTTGCGTGGAATTCGGAGCGCACCAGGCCATCTCCGTGCTCGCCGGAATGCGAGCCCTTGTACTCGCGCACCAGTTCGAAGGCTTCCTCGGCGATGGCCCGCATCGCCTTGACGTCCTTCTCCAGCTTCAAATTCAGCACGGGCCGCACATGCAGGCAGCCTTCGGAGGCGTGAGCATACATGGTGCCGCTGGTGCCGTGCTTGGCAAACACCTCGCCCAGCCGCGCGGTGTAGTCGGCGAGATGCGGCAGCTGCACGGCGCAGTCCTCGACGAAGGAGACGGGCTTTCCTTCCTGCTTCATCGACATCATGACGTTGAGGCCGGCGGCGCGGAAATCGGCGATCCCGCTCTGGAGTGCGGGCTCTGTGATTTCCACCACGCCGCCCCATTTGCGCTTGTCGTTATTCCAGTTGAAGCCGAGATCGCCCATCAGCTCGCCGAGCTGCTTCAGGCGCACGAAATTGTCCGCCTGGTCCTCCTCGGCGAACTCGACCACCAGCACCGCATCCGGATCACCCTTGATCGCGGCGGAGATGATGGGCCGGAACATCGCGATGTCACGGCCGAGCGCGAGCATGGTGCGGTCAACCAGCTCGACCGCGATCGGCTTCAGCTTGACCAGATGCTGAGCCGCATCCATCGCCTCGTAGAAGCTGCCGAAATGGCAGACGCCGAGGGCCTTGTTGCGGATCACGGGCCAGAGCTTCAGCTCGACCTTGGTGGTGAACGCCAGCGTGCCTTCGGAACCCACCAGCAGATGCGCCATGTTGTTGCGGGCGTTGCGCGGCACCAGCGCATCGAGATTGTAGCCGCCGACACGGCGCTGCACTTTTGGAAAGCGCGCGGCGATCTCCCCGGCCTCGCGGGCGCCGAGATCGAGCATGTCGCGGAATAGGGCACGGGCGCTGCCGTTCGCATCGAGATCGGAGAGATCGCGCGACACCTCGCCGTATTGGCTCAGCGTGCCGTCGGCAAGCGCGGCTTCCATCGACAGCGTGTTGTCGCGCATGGTGCCGTAGCGCAGGCTACGCCCGCCGCAGGAATTGTTGCCCGCCATGCCGCCGATGGTGGCGCGCGAGGCCGTGGAGACGTCGACCGGAAACCAGAGGCCATGCTTTTTCAGCTGGCGGTTGAGGTCGTCGAGCACGATGCCGGGCTCGACAACGCAGGTGCGCCCTTCGACGTCGAGCGACAGGATCCGGTTCAGGTGCTTCGAGAGATCGACCACGAGACCGTCATTGACGGTCTGGCCGCATTGCGAGGTGCCGCCGCCGCGCGGGGTCACCTTCAATCCCTCGTCGCGCGCGATCGCCAGCGCCCGCAAGGCCTCGTCCATGATGCGCGGCACCACTACGCCAGTGGGCACGATCTGATAGAAGGACGCGTCCGTGGCGTAGCGGCCCCGGCTGAAAGCGTCGAACAGGACGTCGCCGGTCACTTCCCGGGCCAGACGGGCCGCGATGCCGTCCTTTTTGGCCGATTCCTGTGATTTCCCGGGCACTTCCGCCGCCATGGTCCGCTCTTGCCTGTTCGCCGCCCCCGTCTTGCCTTCGGTCACGGCCCTTGGCAAGGCGAGCCCTGCTTCTTGTGCATTGACGGACCCCGCCGGGCGAGGGACAAGCCCGGCGAATAGTGATATTCGAGCGGCTTGCGCACCCCTTGAGGCCAAAGGGCTCGAAGTCAAGTTGAGCTCAAAGCCAAGACAGACGCAAAAGACAGACTCAAAGACCGGGAAGGACGCCGATGACCGTGCACACTGGAAGGCATTTTCTCCAGATTCCAGGACCGACCAACGTGCCCGACCGGGTGCTGCGGGCCATGGACATGCCGACGCTGGATCACCGCGGTCCGGAGTTCGCAGAGCTCGGTTTCGCCGTCCTCGCCGGCATGCAGCGGGTGTTCCGCACCAAGCAGCCCGTGATCATCTTCCCCTCGTCCGGCACCGGCGCTTGGGAAGCTGCGATGGTCAACGTGCTCGCCCCCGGCGACAAGGTGTTGATGTGCGAGACCGGCCAGTTCGCTGTGCTGTGGCGCGGCATCGCCGACAAGTTCAAGCTCGACGTCGACTTCATCCCGAGCGACTGGCGCCATGGTGCCGATCTCGCCGAGATCGAGAAGCGCCTTGCCGCCGACAAGCAGCACACGATCAAGGCGGTCTGCGTCGTCCACAATGAGACCTCGACCGGCTGCGTGACGCCGCCGCTGGAGGTGCGCAAGCTGCTCGACCGGGTCAAGCATCCGGCGCTGTTGATGGTCGACACCATCTCCGGCCTCGGCTCGATGGAGTACGAGCACGATGCCTGGGGCATCGACGTCTCGGTCGCCGGCTCACAGAAGGGCCTGATGCTGCCGCCGGGCCTCGGCTTCAACGCCGTCTCGGAGAAGGCGCTCGCGGTGGCCAAGGCCAACCCCGGCATGCGCTCCTATTGGGATTGGCAGGAGGTCATCGGCTTCAACAAGCTCGGCACCTTCCCCTATACGCCGGCCACCAATTTGCTCTACGGCCTGCGCGAGGCGATCAAGATGCTGGAAGAGGAGGGGCTCGAGAACGTCTGGACCCGCCACAAGCGCCACAGCGCGGCGACGCGCGCCGCGATCAAGGTCTGGGGCCTGGAGACGCAGTGCGCCGATCCTGCCGCGCATTCGCCGGCGCTGACCGGCGTGCGCGTGCCTGATGGCCATGACGCCGATGCCTTCCGCAAGGTGGTGCTGGAAAACTTCGACATGTCGCTCGGCACTGGCCTGAACAAGCTTAAGGGCAAGGTGTTCCGCATCGGCCATATCGGCCATTTCAACGACCTGATGCTGATGGGGACGCTCGCCGGCGTCGAGATGGGCCTCGATCTTGCAAAGATCCCGCACCGGAGCGGCGGCGTGTTGGCGGCCATGGACGTCCTGAAGGGACGCGACGCGGTGCCGATGACCAAAGCTCAGGTGGCCTGAAGGCCCAGGTTGCCTGAGCCAACTTCGAGAAAAGAGAGCGCGCGATGAACGCACCGACGACCGCCAACGAAGACCTGCTCTACTCCGTCACGGACGGCATCGCGCGGATCACCTTCAACCGCCCGCAGGCGCGCAACGCACTGACCTTCGCCATGTACGAGCGCATGGCGGAGATCTGCCAGGAGATCAACACCGACCGCTCGATCAAGGCGCTGATCCTGACCGGCACTGGCGACAAGGCGTTTGCCTCCGGCACCGACATTTCTCAATTCCGTGCGTTCAAAACCGCGCAGGACGCACTCGACTATGAAGCGAGGATCGACCGCGTGCTCGGCACGCTGGAGCAGTGCCGCGTGCCCGTGATCGCGGCGATCGCGGGGGCATGCACCGGTGGCGGCGCCGGAATTGCGGCCTGCTGCGACCTCCGCATCGGGACTGAAGCGACGCGCATCGGCTTTCCGATCGCCCGCACGCTCGGCAACTGCCTGTCGATGTCGAACATCAGCCGCGTCGTCTCGCTGGTCGGCCCCGCCCGCACCAAGGATCTGATCTTCAAGGCGCGCCTCGTCGAGGCGCCGGAAGCTCTGGCGCTCGGCCTCCTCAACGAGATCGTCTCTGATGTCGAGACGCTGCAGCGCCGCGCCGACGAAACCGCCAGGCTCGTGGCGAGCCACGCCCCGCTGACGCTTGAGGCGACCAAGGAGGCAGTGCGCCGCATCCGCCGCACGCTCTCGCGCGAAGAAGGCGAGGATCTGATCCTTAAGGCCTATATGAGCGAAGATTTCCGCGAGGGAATGGACGCCTTCCTCAACAAGCGCACGCCGAACTGGAAGGGCAAGTAGCGCGCGTCCTCTGCCGATTGCGCCGTGCAACTATTCAATTCAAGTGGTTCCGCCTGTCGGAATCACAATTGCCCGCTTCTCCCTTTATGCGAAGCCGGCATGCCGTTCTTGTTCGTCGACCAGCTGGACGTCCAGGTGCCGCAGACCACGTCGCTGAGTGATGTGGCAACCGGCCGCGTCAGGGTGATCTTGGGCGTCTCCGGCCAATGGCAGGCGGGAAGTAGGGGGCCTCGTCAACTCACGACGTCGGCTCACCAAGCGTATTTGAACACGCCCTTGCCGGCATAGCTGGTGACGTTGCCGGAGAACTCGCCGTCGAAGGTGCCGGCGATCGAGAAGCCGCTCAGCCATTTCATCTCGGCGCTGGCGCTGACCAGCGCGGAGTCGGAGTCGACCCGGGCGCCGTTCACGACGAAGCTGGTGCCCGGCAGGGTCTGGAATAGCGCGGTGACGGCGCGGCCCGGATTGTAATCGTGCGCCCAGGCGGCGCGACCGCGCAGCGTTAGCACGCCGTTCTGCATCGCGTACGATTTGTCGGTGCGCAGGCCGAGCTCGGAGCGGGGGTCAGTCAGCGATTGCGAGGCATAGTTCAACGCGAACAGCCCGCCGCCATTGAGGCTGACTTCGGAGTAGTTGGGCAGGTTGAAGTTCGTCACCTGTGCCGCCGCATAGGGGGTGAGGCCGATCATCTGCGTCGCGAAGCGGTAGCCGCCCTCGAAGCGGGACGAGAAGGTGTCGGCCTTGAAGCGGCCCTGCAGCTGGTCGAAGCCGCCGGGCGCCACGGTGCGGTTGGTGGTAACGTCGTGCCAGCCATAAGCGAGCGCGGCGGAGATATAGGCCGGCCCGAAATTGTGCCGGCCGTAGACGCCGGCCTGGAACAGGTCTGCCGAGCCCGAACCCATCGCGTTGGCGAGCGAGTAGCTCAGTCCACCGCCGCCGAGCGCGAAGCCGACCAGCGTGTCGACCGAAACCCTGTAGTCGGCACCGGCCGCGCCGCCCCAGGCCCGTGCGGTCAGGTCTTGCGAGCCGACCGGCGCATTGCCGCCGACTTGTGCCGAGCCGCCATAGCCGGCAGTCCAGAGGCTCCAGCGGCTGGCCGGCTGCGAGACGAGCAGCGGTGCCTTGGTCGCCATCGCATAAGCCTCGCGCTCGCGCGCGTTGGCCGGGCGCATGGACGCATAGGCGGCCGCGTCGTCGCTCGCGGCGAATTGCGCCACGCTGCCCGCCTTGGCGAAACCGCCCGAGCGGCCGATGACGGTCGGGTCGAGCATCAGATTGAGAAATTGCCCGTCGGCATTGATCGCGGACTGGATAATGCCGGTGCCGAGTTCGCCCGAGGCCGTGGTCAGTCCGGCCGGCGTCAGCGCAGCGAAGGCTGCCGGAATGCCGCCGGTCGAGTTGAAGAAGTTGGTCAGCGTGTTCGCAACGTTTTGCTGGTTGACGGTGAGGCCGCCCCCGCTCGGCGCGAAGTTGACGCCGATGTTGAGGAACACATTGTTGGTGCCGTAGCTCAGCGACGCGTTGATCGTCGGCATGTTGGAGAGGACGGCTGCGTTGAAGGAGGTGCCGCCAAAACCGCCGGTCGCGGACAGGATCGTGTACTGCTTCTTGATCGTGCCCGAGGCGAACATCGCGCTCACCGTCGCGTTGCCGAGCGTGGCCGCGCCGTTGACATTGGCGAGGCTGGCATTGCCGGAGGAGATCTGCACGAGATAGGTCGAGGCCGCCGTGAAGCTGAGGGGGCCGTTGATCGTTAGCGGTGCGAACGAGTTCGTGCTGCTGCCGGGCGCGAGCGTGCCGCCATTGATCGCGACGTTGCCGACGACGCCCTGGCCAGGCAGCGTACCGCCGCCGGCGAGTGTGCCGCCGGCATTGACGGTGATCGGGCTCAGGATCGAGCCGTCCACGACGAGTTTGCCGCCGTTGATCGTGGTGGCGCCGGTATAGGTGTTGGCGCCGGACAGTGCCTGCGTGCCACCGGTCAGCGTGAGGCCGCCACCCGCGCCGCCGTCGTCGATGACGCCCGCAAAATTGCCAATGCCGTTGGTGATCGTCAGTGTGTTGGCCCCGATGTTGACGTTACCGGAGCCCGCCAGCGACTTGATCGAGGTTCCCGTGCTCAGGGCCGAGATGTCGAAGATGCCGTTGGCGATGACATTGCTCGAGCTCGCGATGCTGCCATCGCTGCCGCCGAAATTGATGAGATCGAGCTCGCCGCCGCTCGCGATGGTCGTGGTGCCGGTATAGGTGTTGGTGCCGTAGAGCTGCTGGGTGGCGCCGTTGGCGATCACGACGTTGCCACCGGTGCCGCCCGCAATGCCGCCATCCTGAATGACGCCGCCGAAGAAGCTGCCACTGGTGATTGTCAGTGTCTTCGATCCAAGTGCGACGCTGCCGCCAGCGGTCAAGGAGAACAGAGCGTTCACCGACGTGCCGGAGGTTGTTTGCGAGATGTCGAACGTGCCGCCTGCGCCTGGCGTGAACGTGACGCTCGCCGAGTTCGCGATCGATCCGCCGCCTTTCAGCGCCAACGTCGCGCCGGCATCGATCTGTGTGGCATTGGCGTAAGTGTTCACACCGGAGAGGGTCTGCGTTCCGCCAGCGACGTCAAATCCACCGGTGGTGCCCTGGATCACGCCCGCGAACTCGGTCGAGCCGTTGGTGATGAACAGCCCGTTGCCGCCCATGTTGACGACGCCGCTCGAGCTGCCGGCGAGTGTCGTGATCGCGGCGGATGACGGGGTCACTGCCGAGATATCGAACGTCGCGTTCACCGTGACGATGCTGGAGCTCGCGATGCTGCCGAAGCCGGAGATCGCAAGCGTCCCCGCCGAGATCGTCGTCGCGCCGGTGTAGCTGTTGAGGCCGGTCAGCGTCATCGTGCCGGTGCCGACCTTGGTCAGTCCGCCGCCGATGCCGGAGATCACGCCGTCGACCTGGGTCGAGGTGTTGAGGCTGCCTGTGGTGAGGGTCTTGGCGCCAAGCACGTAATTGCCGGCGCCTTCGATCGAGCCCGCGGTCATCCCGCCGCTGGTCAGGCCGGAAATATCGACCGTGCCACCGGCATTGTTAACGAAACGCGCGCTGCCGCCCGTGCTGGAGCCGTCGAAGTTCACCGTTCCGTCGTTGGTGATGGTCGAAGTGGCGGCGGTCGTGGTGTTGTGGAAGTTCAGCGTCGCCGAAGTGAGGTTGTTGATCGTGGTGCTGCCGGCCGAAGCGCTGGTGAAGAAATCGATCTGGCCGCCGGCGTCGTTCGTGATGATGACGGCTCCAGCCCCGACGCCGCCGCGCGCGGTACTGCTGTTCTGGAACACCAGACTGTTGCCGGAGGTGACTTCGAAATTCTGCGTCGTCCCGGAATTGTTGACAATGCCTGCCGCGTTGACGGTGAACGGCTTGCCAATCGTGATGGAGTAGGCCTGGGCGATGCTCGTGAACTGGACCGTGCCAATGACAACGACACCGTTATTGTTGTCGACCGCTGTGCTTCCGGTGTTGGTGAACGTTGCGGTCCCGTCCGGCACGACCGGGTTGGATGACCAGTTCGTGCCATTCGTCCAGTCGCTGCTGCCGCCGGCCCAGGTGCCGTCGACGGCTCGCGCGGCGACCACGCCGAGCGCAGTGGTCGCCAGCAGGGTCGCCAAGGAGTGGCGCACGACGGATCGCAGCCCGTATCCGATCCGCCCACCTGCCATCGGTTCGGCCATCTAATCTTCTCAAATCAGCAATGAAATTATCGCGAGCATGCAACCCGGGCACGTACTGATGCCCCTATACCCTGCGACATGATCTCATGGCGCCGCAACAGCCTGCAATGAACGGCTATCCATTCGCGCCGGGTTCTGGCCTGTTCCGCTTTGCATTTTCAGCCATCGTGGCCATTAGGCAACATATCCATGTCGCTCGCCATGCGCTCACGCGGGGGAAGCTGCCGGTGAAGCGGTGCGCCATATCCGCCGCCCGCGGTCGCGCGCGAGGATGGCGAGGACCTGATCCTCGAGGCCCCTATAAGCGAAGATTTCCGCGTGGGAATGGACGCCTTCCTCAACTAGCGCACGCTGAACTGGAAGGGCAAGTAGCGAATCTCGGGCTTGGCTTCATCAGTCGAAAGTCAGTGACAGCGGATGCCTGTGTGCTTGAACTCGCCCGCATTAGTCCGCACAATGCATCGATAAATTCCTGGCAAACAAAGCCAACAATCCAGGGGACGAAACTCGTGCGAATCCTAATGAAAGCTGTTGGCGTCGCAGCAGTGCTATCGTTGAGCGCGCCGGCCTTGGCTGGGTGGGAGCCGACCAAACCGGTCGAGATCGTGGTGGCGGCAGGCGCGGGCGGCGCCTCCGACCAGATGGCGCGGATGATGCAGGCCGCCATCCAGAAGAACAATCTGATGAAGCAGCCGATCGTGGTCTCGCTCAAGGGCGGAGCTTCCGGCGCCGAAGCGCTGATGTACATGAAATCCAGTGAGGGCGACCCCAACAAGGTGCTGATCGCCTATTCGCTGATCTACATGCTGCCGCTGTCGGCAAAGATCCCGTTCAACTGGCGTGAGCTGACCCCGGTTTCGGTGATCGCGCTTGACCAGTTCGTGCTGTGGGACAACAGCGCGGGTCCCAAGACGGTGAAGGAGTTCGTCGCCGCGGCGAAGGCGGCGAGCGCGCCATTCAAGATGGGCGGCACCGGCTCGAAGCGCGAGGATCACGTGCTGACCGTGTTCCTCGAGCAGAAGACCGGCGCGAGATTCTCCTATTTGCCCTACAAGTCCGGCGGCGAGGCCGCGACCCAACTCGTCGGCAACCACACCGAATCCAACGTCAACAATCCATCCGAAAATCTCGAAGTCTGGCGCGCGGGCCAGGTGCGTCCGCTCTGCGTGTTCGACAAGGAGCGAATCTCCTACACCAGCAAAGTGACGGAGACGCAGTCCTGGGCCGACATCCCGACCTGCAAGGAGGAGGGCGTCGATGTGCAGTATCTGATGCTGCGTGCGATGTTCCTGCCCGGCAAGGTCACCGCTGAGCAGCAGGCGTTCTATGTCGAGCTGTTCCACAAGGTGACACAGACCGCGGAATACAAGGACTACATGGAAAAACAGGCGCTGAAGCCGATCTTCCTCACCGGCAAGGACATGGTGCAATTCCTCGAGGAGGACGATGCAGTCAACAAGTCGCTGATGACGGAAGCCGGGTTCGTCGCGAAGTAGCTTTGGCTTCTCCCTCTCCCCGCTTGCGGGAGCGCGACGAGCTTCGCTCGCGCTGGGAGGGTTGGGTGAGGGCTCTCTCCGCGAGTCCAGCTCTCGCCGTCCCCGTTGAGACTCCCCCTCACCCCAACCCTCTCTCCGCAAGCGGGGAGAGGGGGAACGCAGTTTGCACCTGATGGCTCATGCCCCAAACCGATCTTGAAATTGTCGTCGACGATCCGACCGCGCCCGAAGACGACTCGCCTTCCGTCGTCTCCTCCGGCACGATCGAGATATTCGTCTGTCTCCTGTTGCTCGCGCTGGCCGCCACGCTCGGCTACGACAATTGGCGCACCGGCGCCTCCTGGGATTCGACCGGGCCGGAGCCCGGCTATTTCCCGTTCTACCTCTCCGTCATTCTCGGTGGTGCCAGCCTCTACGGCCTGATCGTGGCGCTGGTCGCGCACCGCGCGGCACCCGAAACCTTCGTCACGCGCGCGCAAGCCCGCCGCGTGATGGCGGTGTTCCTGCCGACGCTGCTGTTCTGCCTGACGACGCAGTTTCTCGGCCTCTATGTCGCGAGCTTCCTGCTGATCGCCAGCTTCATGCGTCTCGTCGGCAAGATCGCGCTGTGGAAGTCGCTGCTCACCGCTGTCGTATTCACGGCGATCATGTTCGTCACCTTCGACATCGCCTTCGACGTTATCATGCCGAAAGGGCCGCTCGAAGCGGCCTTCGGCTACTAGGCGGGCCCGCGATGGAAGCTTTCGGTCTCTTGCTTCATGGCTTCGCCGTCCTGCTGACGTGGAAGACGCTCGTGCTGATGATGGTCGGGCTGGTGCTCGGCATCTTCGTCGGCGTGCTGCCGGGCCTTGGCGGCCCCAACGGCGTTGCGATCCTGCTGCCGCTCACCTTCACGATGGATCCGACCTCGGCGATCGTGATGCTGTCCTGCATCTACTGGGGCGCGCTGTTCGGCGGCGCGATCACCTCGATCCTGTTCAACATCCCGGGCGAGGCCTGGTCGGTCGCGACCACTTTCGACGGCTATCCGATGGCGCAGCAGGGCAGGGCGGCGGAGGCGCTGACGGCGGCGTTCACGTCCTCCTTCATCGGCTCGCTGGTCGCGGTGCTCCTGATCACCTTCCTCGCCCCGATGATCTCGTCCTTTGCGCTGAAGTTCGGCCCGCCCGAGTTCTTCGCGGTATATTTGCTGACCTTCTGCTCCTTCGTCGGTCTCGGGCGCGAGGCCAAGCACAAGACTGTCATCTCGATGTCGCTGGGGCTGTTGCTCGCCGGCATCGGCATGGACACGGTGTCGGGCAATCTGCGCATGACCTTCGGCTCGTCCGAACTTTTACGCGGCATCAACTTCCTCGTCGCCGTCATCGGCCTGTTCGGCATCAGCGAGATCCTGCTGACGATGGAGGAGCGCCTCGCGCTGCGCGGACACGCGGCGAGCATTTCGCTGCGCGTCGTGCTGAGCGTTTGGAAGGACCTGCCGAAATACTGGGTGACGCTGCTGCGCTCCTCCTTCATCGGCTGCTGGCTTGGCATTACCCCGGGCGGCGCGATCGCAGCCTCTTTCATGGGCTACAATCTGGCCAAGCGTTTCTCCAAGGACCCGGAGAGCTTCGGCAAGGGCCGGATCGAGGGCGTGTTCGCGCCGGAGACGGCGGCGCATGCCTCCGGCACCGCGGCGCTGCTGCCGATGCTGGCGCTCGGCATTCCCGGCTCCGGAACCGCCGCGATCCTGCTCGGCGGGTTGATGGTGTGGGGGCTCAATCCGGGACCGTTGCTGTTCGTCGAGCACAAAGACTTCGTCTGGGGCCTGATCGCCTCGATGTATCTCGGCAATGTCGTCGGCCTCGTGCTGGTGCTGACGACGGTGCCGATCTTCGCCTCGATCCTGCGCGTGCCGTTCGCCGCGGTGGCGCCGATGATCGTGGTGTCATGCGCGATCGGCGCCTATGCGATCCAGAACGCGATGTTCGACATCTGGCTGATGCTCGGCTTCGGCGTCGTTGGCTACGTCTTCAAGAAGATCGGCATTCCGCTCGCGCCGTTCACGCTGGCGCTCGTGCTCGGCAACCGCGCCGAGGATGCCTTCCGTCTGTCGATGATCGGCGCCGGCGGCGATCTCAAGGTGTTCTGGTCGAACGGACTGGTCGGCTCGATCACGACGTTGGCGATCGTGCTCCTGTTTTGGCCTGTGATCGACGGTTTGCTCGCCCGTGTCGGATTGACGCGGACGCCACGCCCGCGTCGCTCCAATTGAGTAAATCTTCAGTCAGCAGATGGCCTTAATTTTCAATTCTGAACGCGAGAGTTCCCGCGCTGCAAGATCATTCGCCAGTGTGAGATCGGCCTACACCCTCTAATCTGACTGCTTCGAGCCGAGAACAGAAATCGTAGTCAGTTGTTCCCTCTAGGCTTTCGGCAATGATTTCCGCCAGATTTAATGTGCCAATACCGCGGTCGGACGAAACCAGTGCTCCGGTACGGCGGGAGCTTCAGACAAAGATAAGTAGGCACACTATTGTGTTCTCCATTGCGCAAATACTTCGCCGCAAGCGATAGAGTGGAATTCTCCGGCTTGCGAGCCACGGCGGGCCGAATTGAACGAGCGTAAACAGAGCGGCACGTCAGACAGGCCACATGGCCATAGGAAAATGAGAAGTCGACGTGCCAATTCCTCACCGTAGCTTTGAAAGCGGACCGGCTTAGGTCGCCCCACCCAACGCTTTCGCTCGGCGCGCAGCTTATATAGGATAAAAACATCGCAGGAGGAGTCTCCACGAACGCACGGGTAGTTTCCCATGACTAAGAACGAGAAGAAATTCGCGGCTCATGCTTTGGCGGTCTTGGTCAGCCTTTTTGTTTCGTCATGCGTGAGCTCCCAGCAGACTTCCTCAGACAGGGCAGTTCGGACCAGCGCCCCATGGGCTCGCGACCTCAATGAGCCACCGCCCGCCCGAGAGCCGGTGGTGCGCCCTTCTTCAGCTGATCTAGGGGCTTCGGGCGAAAAAGCTCCACGATAGCCCGCAGGTCGCCGGACCGACCCATTCAGTCTGCCATCCCTCTCGGCCTTGCATGAAGCTCACACAACCCTCGCGGCCTTGAGAGCGACGATTTCTTCTCGAGAAAAACCGAACTCGGTGAGAACCTCGTCGGTCTGCTCGCCGAATTCCGGCGGCCGCGCCACCATCCTGCTCGGCGTGCGCGACAGCGTCACGGGCTGGCCGACCAGACGGATGTCGCGACCCTCGTCATTCGGCACCTCCTGCGCGATGCCGAGATGCTTGACCTGCTCGTCTTCGAACATCTGGTCGATGGCGTAGATCGGCCCGCAGGGCACGCCGGCCTCGTTGAGTTCACGGACCCAGGTCTCGGTGGACTTCGTCAAGGTACGCTTCTCGATCTCGGCATTGAGCGCGTCGCGATTCTTGGAGCGGGCCGGCGCGGTCAGATAGTCGGGATGGCTGTAGAGTTCCGGCGCGCCGATCGCCTGCGCGCAGCGCTCCCAGATCCGGCCGCCCGTAGTGGCGATGTTGATGTAGCCGTCCAAGGTCTTGAACACGCCGGTCGGAATGCTGGTCGGGTGGTTGTTGCCGGCCTGCTTTGCCACTTCCTTCTCCATCAGCCAGCGTGCGGCCTGGAAGTCGAGCATGAAGATCTGGGCCTGCAGCAGCGAGGTCTGCACCCACTGGCCCTTGCCCGAGACCTCGCGCTCCAGCAGTGCGGTGAGGATGCCCATGGCGCAGAATAGACCGGCGGTGAGGTCGGCGACCGGAATGCCGACCCGCATCGGCCCTTCGCCCGGCGCGCCGGTGATCGACATCAACCCGCCCATGCCTTGCGCGATCTGATCGAAGCCCGGACGCTTGTGGTAGGGCCCGTCCTGGCCGAAGCCGGAGATACTGCCGTAGACGATGCGCGGATTGATCCTGGCGAGGCCCTCATAATCGATTCCGAGCTTCTTCTTCACGTCCGGGCGGAAATTCTCCACGACAACGTCGGCCTTGGCGGCGAGGCCCTTGAACACGGCGAGCCCGCGCTCGTCCTTGAGGTTCAGCGTCATCGCCCGCTTGTTGCGATGCAAGTTCTGGAAGTCGGAGCCCCGCCGCGGTCCGCCCGGCTGCTCGCCGCCGGCATCCTCGGTGAGCGCGTCGATCTTGATCACGTTGGCGCCCCAGTCCGCGAGCTGCCGCACGCAGGTGGGCCCGGACCGGACGCGGGTCAGATCGAGCACGGTGAAGCGTGACAGGGCTTCCGAGGCATGCGGAAAGGGCATCTTGATGGGCTCCGGGACTGATTGCGGGCCTACCATAGTGCCGAAAGACCATGCAGCAAGACATCACGCGGCAGGTCAGGGCCGCGCGGATGCCGCCTGTCGAATGCAATGCCTGAGGGGTGCCGGCGAAGGATCAGCGCGCCAGCTGTTTCAGCTCGGCGCGCGCCCGCTCGGCCAGCGGGTCATCACGGTGGCGCGCAATGAACAGCTCGAACGCCTCCCGCGTTCCCAAGCGACGGGCCGATTCGTACTCCTCCGCGACCGCAGCGGAGGGGTCGCGGGCCAATGGAACGGAGGGGGCACGCCCCGCTGTGCCGCCTTCCTTGCCACTCTCATTTGCATTGGCTTTTCCGACCACGACAGGCAGTCCTCCGAAAGGCAGATGGCCCGGCCCGGCCAGCGTCATCAGGGCGCCGAACAGACCGGCCGAGAGGGAACATCGTTTCATGATTTCACTCGCAACACGGCAGTTAGCCGGAACCAGCATCCTTGTCCTGGCCCGTATGAATACGGGATTTGATGGCTAACACGGCCTTATGGAAGGAGTCCGGACCGGCTCGCCAAAATTAAACCAAACGTTTACTCCTCCAGCTAGAATCACCTGTCGCGCCCCGAATCGAACATGGGGTTTGCTGCTTCGGAGGTTCCCTTGGCCACCGCCGTCAACGTAAGTGCGACCAACAACTCAGATATCGACGGCTTGTTGTCGGGCTACAAATGGTCCGGCACGATCACCTACAGCTTTCCGGACGCTGCAAGCGACTACGCCAGTCCCTACAGCGGCGGCAGCAGTGAGCCAACGACGTCGGGTTTTGCCTCGGCGCCGAGTCAGATGCAGACGGCGATCAATTACGCGATCGGACTGATCCTCGGCTACACCAACGCCAACATCCAGTACGCCGGGACGAACGGCGCCGACATCATGGTCGCGCAGTCGCCGGCCGCCAATCCGACATCCTACGCCTATTACCCCGGCAATTACGCGGCCGGCGGCGATGTCTGGTTCGGAACTGCCTACAACTATTCGCAGGCTGCACTTGGCAATTACTATTTCACGACTGCGTTGCACGAGCTCGGACACGCCCTTGGCTTGAAGCACAGTCAGGAGGCAGGCGGCCCCGCCAATGTCGCGGTGCCGAGCGCGCATGACGACAGCGAATACACCGTCATGAGCTATCGCAGCTATGTCGGTGCTTCCACCACGAGCGGCTACACCAACGAAGCCTATGGGTATTCGCAGACCTATATGGCCAACGATATTCTCGCACTGCAGACGATGTACGGCGCGAACTTCTCGACCCACAGCGAAAACACGGTCTACTCCTGGAGTCCGACGACCGGTCAGGAATTTATCAACGGCGCGGCCCAACTCGCGCCGGGCAATGGCATTGGCGGATCGGCCGACCGCATCTTCGAGACGATCTGGGATGGCAACGGCATCGATACCTATGACCTGTCGAACTACGCAACGGCGGTCACGATCAACCTTAACCCGGGCGCATCGTCGATCACCTCGACGACTCAGCTCGCCTATCTCGGCAACGGCCACTATGCGCAGGGCAACATCTTCAACGCGTATTTGTACAACGGCGACGCGCGGTCCTATATCGACAACGCGAACGGCGGCTCGGGCAACGATACGCTCATCGGTAATGCAATCGCCAACGTGCTGAAGGGCGGACGTGGCACCGATACGCTGACCGGCGGAGGCGGCGCCGATACCTTTGTATTTGCGCTCAGCGACAGCCCGGCTGCTAGCGGACAACATGACCGCATCACCGACTTCACGTCGGGCACAGACAAGATCGACCTCCACGGAATCGACGCGATCAGCAGTACGGCCGGTTACGATCTTTTCCATTTCATCGGCCTTTCCGCTTTCGACGGATCTGCCGGTGAACTCAACTACAGCTACAACAGTTCGCTTGGCGTCACCACGCTGCAGGGCGACACCAATGGCGATCGCCTCGCCGACTTTGCGATCGATCTCACGGGCAATATCGCGATAAGCACGTCCGATCTGATCGGCGTTGCGGTCGTTCCTGTCGTCATCGAGTCGCTCGGTGCGACCACCCTGACGCTGCTCGGCAGCAACTATTACCTATATGCGAACGGTACTTCGTCGGGTCCCTCGCTCAAGACCTCCGGGGTGAACTTTGTGGCGGGTCAGTTCGGCAACTGGTTGCCGATCAGCGCGGAGCAGACGACGGGCGGATACGAG
>NZ_JBVVPM010000051.1:0-37090 GCF_055811255.1 Bradyrhizobium sp. MI1.11 | reverse complement strand
GTCGCGTGGAAGGTCACGGGGGCCGACATGTATTCGATCTGGACCACCGACAGCAGCGGCAACTTCATCTCATCGACGGCGGGTTTGCCGGGAGCCGACTATGCATTGCAAACGGCGGAGTCCAATTTTTCCCAGGACCTGAACGGCGATGGACATATCGGTCTGACCACCACGGTGATCGAAGCGAATGGATCAACCCATCTGACCGAGGGCGCCAACCACTTCTTCCTTTACGACAGCGCCGCGTTGGGCCCGTCGCTAAAAACCTCTGGAGCCGATTTTGTGGCGGGTCAGTTCGGCAACTGGTTGCCGATCAGCGCGGAGCAGACGACGGGCGGATACGAGGTCGCGTGGAAGGTCACGGGGGCCGACATGTATTCGATCTGGACCACCGACAGCAGCGGCAACTTCATCTCATCGACAGCAGTCTTATCCGGGGCCGACTATGCGTTGCAATCGGCCGAGCCGAGTTTTTTCCAGGACCTGAACGGCGACGGACATATCGGCCTGACCACCACGGTGATCGAGACGAATGGATCAACCCATCTGACCGGGGCCGGCAATCATTTCTTCCTCTACGACAGCGCTGGCTCGGGCCCGTCGCTTAAGGTCTCTGGTGCCGACTTTGTGGCGGGCCAGTTTGGCAGCTGGTTGCCGATCAGCGCGGAGCGGACGGCAAGCGGGTACGAGGTTGTCTGGAAGGTTACGGGCTCCGACATGTATTCGATTTGGACCACCGACAGCGGCGGCAACTTCATCTCATCGACAGTAGCCCTATCAGGAGCTGACTATGCGTTGCAATCGGCCGAGCCGAGTTCTTTCCAGGACCTGAACGGCGACGGACATATCGGCTTGACCGCCACGATGATCGCGAGCTCGAACGCCAACGAGGCCATGTCCAACAATGTTTACCTCGGCGACGCGAACAGCAAGTTGATGATCGGCACTGCCGGCCGCGACACATTTGTGTTCAGCCCGAACTTCGGCCAAGACACCATCGCCAAAATTGAACCGGGCGCCGATATTATTCAATTCACCCACACGGTATTTGCGGACGTCGCCTCCATTGTTTCCCACACGGCGGAAGATGGGCATGAAAACGCAGTCATTCAAAATATGACGACGGCTACCCTGCAGCTACATCTGAGCGATTTTCACATCCTCTGATCGATATGCGAAAAGGTCCTCGCTCGCTTAGCGCCACCCACAAAGGTGACGGCGGCCGTAAAGACTAGCTTGGCACGATGCCGCGGACCGCGGGCGCATCAAGCAGCAAAATGATGCGCCGCTAATTTCAATCTTGCTTGGAACTCGCTCAGGGTGGGAGGGACCACGGCTGAAAAGTGTCAACTAATAATGTGGCTTGCGCTCGGGGGACGCCTCGCTGTTTGCTGATGACCCAACGACTCTTGGTCAGACTAGAGAGCACGGATTGTGATGGGAGATTAGTCGTCGCGCGCCAAGAGCGCCGGGCGACGACTCTAGTCTTGTCTCGGGAAGCGGGGTCTGATATGCGCAATTCTTTTCGCCAGCGGGGTCGGCGTTGCCGCGTTGGTACGCGGCTGGCAAAGTAGACTGCGATCGCCTGTTTTCTTTCGATCGCATTTTTGCTGCTGTTGTGCGGGCATAGCGAGACGTTCGTTCTCGTGGTGATCGCGCCGGTCTGCGTCATCTTGATTGATCTCCCGCTGCCCCGCTGGACCGCGCCCAGACTCGATATTTCCTTTGACGTCTATCTGTATGCCCTTCCAATTCAACATCTGACATCGGGCCTGCCTCTCAGCTTCTGGAGCAAGGTCTCCTCGCTTTCGCTATTACGCTCGTGGTAGGCACGCTTACGGCACTGCTTGTCGAGCAGCCAATACTAAGAATACGAAAGCGGATCGGGCCGTTGACATGGCTAGACAAGGTGTGGCTCGAATTCCGGGCGATCGCAAAGTCAGAACGGTGGTTTTTGTCCGTATTTTACCGCGTGCAGCGCAATTCAGGCCACGCGATCAATTCCGGAGAGTGGGCCATTTCGGCTGGACCGTTGCGATCTAACCGCGCCTCTTTCCGACCGTGCGGCGGGGGCGGCTTGAAGCGATCGGCCGAGGGACGCTAATAGAGCGCCCGGGCTGCCAACTTGCCAACTCCCGGCGCCACCCAATCAGGACTAACGACCGGGCACGTTCGGTTTTGCGTCGACCAGCATCTGGGCCGGCTCCATGACGATCCGAACGCGAGAAGATCGAGGTTCCCCTCGCCCGGATGTGCTGCTCGGCGAGTTGATTCAGCAGGAGGGACCGGGCCCGTCGGTTGAAGGTTTGCCTCCTCATGAAGCGCGGAACTGGCGGTAGTGGCAGGTGGCGACGTCTGATATAGGGCATGCTGGTCCGTTGGATAAAGGCCGCCGACAGGCGCCCGCCGCAGTGAGTTAGGGATGCAGAGTTTCGTTGTGGGCGCCACCGGGATCGTCGGAGGCTACATCGTCGAGCATCTGGTCAGGTCCGGTGAAACGCCGCTGGCGTTGTCCCGGGCGCGGCACAACAATTGCGGAGCAGTGTGGCTCCAGGGTGATCTCGCTGCGCCCGAAACCTGGAAGCCGCCTTCGTTCGAGACCTTGTATTGCACGGTGGAGGTTGGCCTGTTGGCGGATGCGCTGCCGCACATCTATACGACGGCGCTGAAGCGCGTTGTCGCCTTCACCTCCACTAGCATCGTCACCAAGATAGACTCCGAGATCGCATCGGAGCGCGAACTGCTGCAGCGGCTTGCGGAGGGGGAGAGACGGCTGATCGCCACATGCGAGCGCTACAATGTCGGTTGGACCATCCTGCGCCCGACCATCATCTATGCGGAGGGCCGCGACGGCAACGTCTCGCGGCTGGCGCGGCTCTGTGGACGCTTCGGCGTGCTGCCGTTGATGGGCAAAGGTGCTGGGCTACGGCAGCCCGTGCACGCCGAAGACCTGGCGATCGGCGCCATTGCCGCGGCCGCAAGCGAGGCGGCAATCGGCAAAACCTATGCGCTGCCGGGCGGTGAGACGATTAGCTATCGTGAGATGGTCGGTCGGATTTTCGACGCACTCGGTAAACCGCGCCGGATCATATCCGCGCCGCCATTCGTTTGGCGGCTGGCATTTGCCCTGGCAAAGCCGTTCCTTCCGAATGCAAATGCCGCGATGGGCGCCCGGATGGCGAAGGACATGGTGTTCGATCCCGCGCCGGCGGTCCGCGATTTTGGCTGGAATCCGCGGGGTTTTCATCCGCGATTTGAAGAATAAGATGGATAGTCTAAGAGAAGCCGAGCTCCAGCGTCGCCGTGGTGATGGCTGTAAGAGGCTCAATCAGGAATCTTCCCAGTTGCCGTTAGCAAGCCCTAAAGTCGTCATTCTGCTCGCGACCAGAAACGGCGCCGCATTTATTCAGGAGCAAATCGACTCCTATAAGGCGCAAACCTATCGCAACTGGGAATTGCTGGTGTCCGACGACGGCTCAACGGATGATACGATTCAGATCATCCAGGAGTTTGCCAAGCAGGTTCCCCAGCGGGTGGTGGTGCGGCGAGGGCCGCAGATGGGTTTCTGGCAGAATTTCGCGTCGTTGGTCCGATCTGACGATATCGACGGCGAGCTGTTCGCCTACAGCGACCAAGACGACGTCTGGTTTCCGGAGAAACTTGCGAAGGCGGTGAGCTGGTTCGAAGCGCGTCCGAGCGATCGTCCGGCTCTGTATTTTACGCGAACCGAGTTGATCGAAGAGAGCGGTGCGCTGATCGGCTTCTCACCTCTCTTCTTACGCGAGCCAACGTTTCAGAATGCGCTGGTGCAGAACATCGGCGGCGGCAACACCATGGTGTTCAATCGGGCGGCGAAGCTGGCGCTTCAGGCCACGCCGATCGACGTTGCTCTGGTATCGCACGATTGGTGGACCTATCAGGTCGTGACAGGGATCGGCGGCACCGCGCATTATGACCCCTGGCCCAGCCTCCGATATAGGCAACATGGGCTCAATCTGGTTGGGGCGAATATCGGTCTGCGGGCGCGGCTTGTCCGACTGTCAGCATTCGCGTCCGGCCGCATGGTGATGTGGAACGACGTCAACCTGAACGCGCTGGGCAGGATGCGAGACCTGCTATCGCCGCACAATGCACTCGTCCTCGACCGTTACGCCAGGATCCGTCAGACCGCATGGCCGATGCGGCTGTGGTTGGTCTGGAAGTCCGGTGTCTACCGGCAAAGCTTCGTCGACAATCTTGGCCTTTTCGTCGGGGCGTTATTTGGCCGGCTATAGCGGTAGTTCACGCTACTGCGACGCGCTCTCTTTGCCTCTCCGCGTACCTTTCGAGGATCTCCTCGAGGGAACCTGCAGCTTTGATCATGCCCTGATCCATCCAGAGGGCCTTGTTGCAGAACTGGCGGCAGGTCTCGGCGCTGTGGGAAGCGAGCACTAGGATGCTCGCCTTCGCGACGAAATTGTCGATGCGATGCCTGGCCTTGGTGATGAAGCTGTCGTCGCCGGCCATGATCCACTCGTCCATCAACAGGATTTCGGGGGCAAAGCTGGTCGCCACCGCAAAAGTCAATCGCGTCATCATACCGGAAGAATAGGTGCGCACCGGGATGTCCAGATATTCGCCAAGCTCTGTGAAGTCGGAAATATCCTGCATTTTGCTGGCGATATCATCGGGCGTCATGCCGAGGATCAGGCCGCGCATGCGGATATTCTCGTAGCCGCTGATGTCCTGGTCGATGCCAAGACCGATGTCGAGCATCGGAGAGATCATCCCGCGAGTGCGGACCGTGCCGACAAGCGGCTCATAGATGCCGGCCATCACGCGCAGCAAGGTGGTCTTGCCGGCGCCGTTTGATCCGATCAGCGCGACCCTATCGCCGGCGGTGATATGCGTCGAGACGTTTCGCAGTGCTTCAACGACGACGCGGTGGTTAGCGTCGGTTGCCACATGGCCACCGGAACTACGGAATAGTAGGCTCTTCTTCAAGGACCGCGATCCGCCATGATAGATGGGAAACGACACGCTGACATTTTCCAGCGTCAGCTCTGACAGCATTTTGTCGTTTTTCATCGTCTTCAGATCCAGTAGGCGATACGCGATCGAAAGCGTGTGAAGACCAGTCCGGCAAGCCCGAGATTGACCGCCGTGATCAACAGCACTGCAAGGTAGTTCTTCAAGTCGGGCACATTTCCCAGCAACGGTGTCCGCGCGATCTCAATCAGATGGAAAAACGGATTGATGTCGGCGATGTAGGCCCGGCGCTGGAGCAATTCCGGCTTCCACATGATCGGCGTAACAAAAAATATTAGCTGCACGACGGAGGCGATGAGCGGCGGGATGTCGCGGAATCGGGCGGACAGGATGCCAATATAGACCGTCGCCAGCATGCCGTTCAACACCAGGAGGGTCAGTCCGGGAATGGCCAGTAGGGCCGTGGCGCCGGGCCAGATCCCAAAATAGATCAGTACCCCAATATAGATCACGAAGTTATGGGCGAAGATGATGATCTTGCTCCAGCTCGACCGATACACATAGATCGAATAGGGCAGCCGGACCTGCTTGATATAGGACTCGGCCGCCGTGAAGATCATGCCGCCTTCGCTGAGGAAGGTCGCGAGAAGATTCCAGACCAGCAGACCGGTGCAGAGAAAGGGCAGGAAATCGCGAATCGGGGTATTGAACAGTCCAGCGTAGAGGAATCCCAGCGCCACCACCATGATTGCCATGCTGGCGGTCAGCCAGAACGGTCCCAGCAGGGAGCGGCGATAGCGCTGAAGGATGTCGTTCCATCCCATCCGGCCCCACAGGCGCCAGGCGGCGAAACCGTCCCGAATGTCGGCAATGGCCATTTCGGCGGACTTTTGTCCGGCGCCCCAAGTAACGGTCCCCGGCGGACGTCTTTCGCCCGTTCGTGTTTCGACAGTCGCTAACATCGATCGATTTCAACTTTTGTGGTGGCTGCAGACGAATCTCGGATTTCGATCCGGAAAAGCGCAATGCTTTCAGTATCATGCCACCATCAAGGTGCACGATGCCGTCAGGCATGATGCAAGTTCCAGACAATGCCTTAGGCCATACAACGTCAGTCGCGTCTAGCGCGCAGACGCTTGAATAATTATAGATTGCGGCCGGTTTGGGAGCGAGCATCCACGTGACCAGTAGGTGCCAACGAGGCATGCAGCCAGAGGAACCTGGCGCGAAGCAGAATTCTGTTGATCATGTTCTTCCAATTGGGGCATGCAGACGCAAGCGGATACAAAAGACCAACATCCGAAAGTGGATATGAAAATTGAACGGCTCGAGATTCCAGACATTCTGCTGGTGACCGCGGCGAGGCATGGCGACCCCCGGGGATTTTTCTCGGAGACATTTCGTGCGGACGCGCTTCTTGCGAGTGGCGTCGAAGCGGCGTTCGTGCAGGACAATCACGTTTTATCGACGCAGAAAGGCGTGCTGCGCGGATTGCATTACCAGCTTCCGCCCCACGCGCAGGGTAAGTTGGTGCGGTGCTCGCGCGGAGCAATTCTCGATGTCGGCGTTGACATCAGGGCAGGCTCGCCGACCTTCGGCCGGCACGTTGCCGTCGAACTGTCGGCGGCGAACTGGTGTCAATTGTGGGTGCCGCCTGGCTTTGCTCATGGCTACGTCACACTGACCGACGATTGCGAAGTCATCTACAAGGTTACCGATTACTACGCGCCGGACTGCGATCGTGGTATCGCATGGGACGATCCTGACCTGGCCATCGATTGGCGGATTTCGCCAGGTGACGTGGTCTTATCGGACAAGGACCGGAAGCAGCCGCGTTTGAAAGATGTCCCTCCGGGCTTTCAATTCGGCGGTTGAGGAGGTGGCGCAATGCGGGTGATCGTGACTGGAGGAGCCGGTTTTATCGGATCGGCGGTATGTCGTCATTTCATCGCCGATCTCGGCCATCACGTCGTCGTGGTCGATAAATTGACGTATGCCGGCAACGTGGCATCGCTGGCGCTGGTTGCGTCCAGTCCGCATTTTGCGTTTGAAAAGCACGATATCTGCGACGGCGCCGCGATGGCTGCGATCTTCGAGAAATACCAGCCGGAGGCGATAGTTCATCTCGCCGCTGAGAGCCACGTCGATCGTTCGATATCCGGATCCGACCTGTTCTTAAAAACCAATGTGGTTGGTACCTTCACTCTGCTCGAGACGGCTCGCCGCTACATCGCATCGGCCAAGAAAAATGCGGATGATTTCCGTTTCGTGCACGTCTCGACGGACGAGGTTTACGGGTCGCTCGGAGAGGACGGGCTGTTCACAGAAGCCACGGCCTACGATCCCAGTTCTCCCTATTCGGCCACCAAAGCTGCTTCCGACCATCTGGCAAAGGCCTGGCACCGAACCTATGACGTGCCTGTCATAGTCTCCAATTGTTCCAACAATTACGGGCCCTATCATTTTCCCGAAAAGCTGATTCCGCTGGTTATCCTGAACGCACTGGATCGCAAGCCGCTTCCAGTCTATGGCGACGGATCCAACGTCCGCGATTGGCTGTTTGTCGACGACCACGCCCGGGCGCTTGGCATCATTCTCGCAACAGGCAGACCCGGCGAAACCTACAATATCGGCGGACGCAATGAGCGGACCAACATCGAAGTGGTCCGGCAGATCTGTTCGTGGATGGATCGCCTGCGCCCGAACGACGCCTCGCATCACGAGCTGATTTCGTTCGTTGCCGATCGCCCGGGGCACGATCAGCGTTACGCGATTGATGCCAGCAAGCTCGAAACCGATCTGGGATGGCGAGCGCGGGAAACGTTCGAAACCGGGATCGAAAAAACAGTGCAGTGGTATCTCGCGCGCGAAGATTGGTGGCAACCGTTGCGGAACAAGGTCTATGGCGGCGAACGTCTTGGTCTGGTGGGGGCGTGAATCCACAGATGCGGATCTATGTGATTGGCGGCGAGGGCCAGGTCGCGCGGTCGCTCCGGGAGGCTGCGGCCGCCGACAAGGAGATTGAGTTCGGCTTTGGCCAACGACCGGACGTCGATCTGCTGAACGCAGTCTCGATCGAGCGAGCCATTGCCGCTTTCCGTCCCGACGTGGTGGTCAATCCCGCGGCCTACACGGCGGTGGATAAGGCTGAGTCGGAACCCGATCTCGCATTTGCGCTCAATCGCAATGGCGCAGGCCTTGTAGCGGCGGCGGCCGCGGATCAAGGCATTCCGGTCATCCATCTGTCGACCGACTACGTCTTTGACGGGATGAAGACCGGCGCCTATGTTGAGAGCGATCCGGTCAACCCGCAAAGCGTCTATGGCCGCTCCAAGTTGGCGGGCGAGCTAGCTGTCGCCGCGGCGAACCCAAGGCACGTTATCTTGCGTACGTCATGGGTCTACGCGCCGTTTGGAGGTAATTTCGTGCGCACGATTCTTCGCCTTGCATCGGAACGTGACCGGCTGCGGGTAGTGAATGATCAGGTAGGTTGCCCCACATATGCGCCGGATATCGCCGACGCGATCCGCGCCATCGCCGGGCGGGTGGCGGGGGGCTGGCAGCCGCGTTATGCGGGTGTCACGCATCTTGCTGGGCCCGACCCGATGACTTGGTACGCCTTCGCGAAACAGGTCACCGATCTCGCGGCGTCCCGCGGCGGGCGGTCCGTATTGCTTGACCCGATCTCGACTTCCGATTATCCGACAGCTGCCGTCCGACCAGCAAATTCGCAGCTTTCGAGCGCGAAACTGGCGGCGGTGTTCGATGTGGGGCTGCCTCCGCTGAAGCAGTCTCTGACGGATTGCCTTGATCGTCTTCTTAGGATTTGAACGGGAGATCTGCTTTGAAGGGCATTATTCTTGCTGGCGGAAGCGGGACGCGCCTCTATCCGATGACGCTCGTGACCTCCAAGCAGTTGCTGCCCGTCTACGACAAGCCGATGGTCTATTATCCGCTGACCACGCTGATGTTGGCCGGCATCCGCGACATCCTGATCATTTCGACGCCGCAGGACTTGCCGTTGTTCGAGGCGTTGTTGGGAGACGGCAATCAGTGGGGGCTGTCGCTGTCTTACGCGGTGCAGCCCAAACCTGAAGGTCTGGCGCAGGCGTTCGTGATTGGCGCCGATTTCATTGGCGGCGACGCCTCGGCGCTCATTCTCGGCGACAACATCTTCTTTGGCCATGGCCTGCCGAATTTGCTCGCCAGCGCCACGTCGCGGACCACCGGCGCAACGGTGTTTGCCTATCACGTCGCCGATCCGGAACGATATGGCGTGGTCGCGTTCGACCGGAAGGGCAATGCGACCTCGATCGAGGAAAAGCCACTACAGCCGAAGTCGAACTTCGCCGTTACCGGACTCTATTTCTATGATAACCGAGTTGTCGATATTGCCGCCAACGTCAAGCCGTCAGCACGCGGCGAACTCGAAATCACCGATGTGAACCGGGCCTATCTTGAGCGCGGAGAGCTTGCGGTTGAGCTGATGGGTCGCGGCTTCGCCTGGCTGGACACCGGTACGCCGGACAGCCTGTTGGAAGCCGCCAACTTTGTCGCCACGCTCGAGCGGCGACAGGGATTTCGGATCGCCTGTCCCGAAGAGGTGGCTTTCGGCCAAGGATACATCGATCGCGATCAGTTGGCACGCCTGGGCGCGGCGCTGGGAAAGAGCGCCTATGCGCGCTACATCAGCGACCTGGCTGAAGCCCTGTGAGCCCCGTCTTTCCGATCATCGCCGGAGGTCTTCTAGTGCTTCGGTGATCCAGCAACAAGGACAACAACGTCGTGCCAGGCCAGGGTTCAACCTTCACCAGCGATCTCGCTGTTGTTTATCTGGCACGCTATGCCGAAGGAAAAGGACCGGTCACGAATTTCATTGAATCCTTCGAGCGTCATCCACCCGGGATTGCGCATGATTGCGTGGTGGTCCGAAAAGGCTTCCCGCCGGGGGAATCCACGCTCGACAAAGTCCTGAAGCGTGCATTCCCTCATTTCGTTTCAGTGTCGGATGATGGCTTCGACATCAACGCCTATGCCAAGGCTGCTGCGCAGCTGCCGCACCGGTACGTGGTCTTCCTCAACACGTTTTCTGAAATCGCGGCGGACGGCTGGCTTCGCAAGCTTCATTCGGCATTTGCGGATCAGTCCGTGGGTATCGCCGGAGGCACCGGTTCCTATGAAAGCCTTCTCAGCAGCATGAAGCACGTCCAAAAGGGATGGTGGCTATTTCAGAATGAGGGGATTCCAAAACCGGCGGGCCTCCGACGGTTGTTCCGAGCAATCAGGGCTCGCTTACCGAAGCGCCTGGCGACTAGAGTGGTGGCCGCCGCGATTTCCTATTTCGCCGTGCGCTCGTCAGGCCACGACAGCACACTGGACGACAAGTTTGAAACGTATTGGAACAACGAGATCGGGCCCGGCGGCGCGCTGGCGCGCCTGAACGAAATATCGCCTTTTCCGAACCCGCACATCAGAACGAATGCCTTCATGATCGAACGACAGGTCTTTCTCGATGTGCTGCCGGATTCGATCGAAACCAAGAACGATTCATACCTTTTCGAGAGCGGGCCGGACGGGCTCACGCAGCGAATCCTTCAGCGCGGCCTGCAAATCGTGGTGGTGGGTGCGGATGGACGCGTTTACGGGATGGAAGAATGGGCCGAAAGCGGCACATTTCGCCTTGGAGGCCAGCGCAATCTTCTCGTCAAGGACAACCAGACTCGGGCGTTCCAAAACATGAATGCGGCCGGGCAGCGTGCTTTCACGAGGATGACCTGGGGCGACGACCAAGGTACCATCTCCCGGTAGGTTATGAGCAGGGCAAATGCACCGGAATCCGATCGCCGCGGGAGGGGTGAGGGGAAGGGGAGAATTGCCAACTGCGGAGCGCGGTTAGATTGTGCTGCGTGGCATAGATTGTTACATAGGCCAGCGAAGGGTGGGCCTCGCGGGGACGAGAACGCGGGCACTTCCAACGGTTGAACCGAGATTCACAGTTCCTGGTGAAGAAGAATGGGCATTGTCGAGAAAATTTGCTGTGTCCGATTGCTGGATCCCACCGGTTTTTCCGTCCAGGATGTGACTGCGGTAGGATCGGCGTGCGTGGGTGGCATCCCAGGAAACGGGTGGCTTGAAAGGGCATCGCGGCTCTCTAGCTGCTGGTCAGATTTGCTTACTGAAGAAGCAGGGGCTCTGCGATCTGAAGCTGCAGCGGTTCTTGGTTGATGCAGGAGTTTTCGATTTCTCCGCTGAAAATGCTGGTGGACTTGTGGCGCAACCGCAGCCTGATACGCGCTCTGGTGCACCGGGAAGTGGTCGGACGCTATCGCGGATCCGTGCTCGGACTGTTCTGGTCATTCTTCAATCCGATTCTGATGCTAATTATCTACACACTAGTCTTCAGCGTGATTTTCAAGATGCGCTGGAATGTCGGGAGTGACTCGAAGACTGAGTTTGCGATGGTGCTGTTTCCCGGCCTGATCGTATTCACGCTTTTCTCGGAATGCTTGAACCGCGCGCCCAGCCTGATCCTGAGCAACGTGAACTACGTCAAAAAGGTGGTTTTTCCGCTAGAGATACTTCCTGCGGTTGCGCTGGGTTCGGCGATCTTTCATGGCGCGGTGAGCATGTGCGTTTGGTTTATTGCGTATCTGTTCTTGTTTGGAATGCCGCACCTCACCGTCGTGCTGATCCCCCTGGTTTTGCTGCCGCTGCTGCTTTTCATTCTGGGGGTGAGCTGGTTCCTGGCCTCACTTGGCGTCTATTTGCGCGACGTCGCGCAGTTCATGGGCATGATTACCACGATCCTGATGTTCCTATCGCCGATCTTCTATCCGGTGAATGCATTTCCGGAGAAATATCGCGGCCTGCTGTTCCTCAATCCGATCACGCCCGCGATCGAGCAGGCGCGGGATGTGTTGTTCTGGGGGAAGGTGCCGGACTCGTCGATGTACCTGATCTATCTTTTAGGCGGCGCCTTGGTCGCATGGTGTGGTTTTGCCTGGTTTCAGAAGACCCGCCGGGGGTTCGCCGATGTCCTCTAGGGAAACTGCAATCAAGGTACAGAGCCTCAGCAAGTGCTACCAGATCTACAACAAGCCGCACGATCGTCTAAAGCAGTCCTTGTTTCCGCGACTCGGAGCGCTGATCGGCAAGACGCGGCAGCAGTATTTTCGGGAGTTCTGGGCGCTCAGAGACGTTTCCTTTGAGGTAAAGAAGGGCGAAACCGTTGGCATTATCGGGCGCAACGGCAGTGGAAAATCGACCCTATTGCAGATGATCTGCGGAACTCTCAATCCGAGCGGTGGCGCGATCCAGGTTAACGGTCGCGTGGCAGCGCTGCTAGAGCTCGGGGCTGGTTTCAATCCGGAATTCACTGGCCGCGAGAATGTTTTTATGGCCGCCGCGCTCTACGGGCTGACCCAAGCGCAGATCGGCAGCCGTTTCGAGCGGATCGCTGCGTTCGCCGATATTGGCGCGTTCATCGAACAGCCGGTGAAGACCTATTCGAGCGGCATGTATGTCCGGCTGGCATTTGCGGTGATTGCGCATGTCGACGCCGATGTTCTGGTGGTCGACGAAGCGCTCGCGGTCGGGGATGCGGTGTTCACCCAAAAATGCATGCGCTTCATCCGAGAGTTTCAAAAGCACGGCACGTTGCTGTTTGTCAGCCACGATACCGCTGCCGTGCAGAACCTGTGTGAATCCGCGATCTGGCTGTCCCACGGCCAGATCCGGATGACCGGCACGTCGAGAGAGGTTTCTGAAAGCTACCTCCAGTTCACGCTTCAGGAAGTCTACGGCGAAGAAGCCAAGTTGATCTCGGTCACCTCAGACCGGCCGGCTGGCGGGCCGGCATCCGAAACATTGCCAATGGAGCCGCATGCGGCGCCGGCTGTGGATTACGGCGCCGTGGCCAGCGTACGGGACAATACCGCCGTCGCCACCGGCTGGAAGACCGGCCATGCCGAAATCCACTCCGTTTCTTTAACGAAATTGTCGGCCGGTCCGGAGGGGATTTACGAAGGCGGCGAGCGCGTTCGCATGACCGTCCGAGCCAAAGCACATGGTCCAGTCGACAAGCCGATCCTGGGATTTCTGATTCGCGATCGCTTGGGGCAGGATCTTTTTGGAGAGAATACGCTTCCGTTCACCGATCGGATGCCGATTCGCGTCAAGCCGGGCACGACATTCGAGGGCGTGTTCGAGTTCCGTCTGCCGATGCTTCCGAACGGGCAGTATGCCGTGATGGCGTCGGTCGCAGACGGCGATCGCTATCACAACATTCAGCATCATTGGATGCATGACGCACTGATCGTCAACGTCGCTTCAAGCAAGATTCGTTACGGACTCGTTGGCATTCCGTTCGAGCGGGTAGAGTTGCAGGTTACCAATGATTAAGCGAACGCTCCACGAGCTCTACGCCAACCACGCTGGAAAGATGTCCGACAAGTGGTCGCTCTATCTCGATGAATATGACCGCCTGTTCGCGTCGATGTGGGATCGTCCGGTCCGGCTGCTCGAGATCGGTGTCCAGAACGGCGGTTCGCTCGAGCTCTGGTCGCAATTCTTTCCAAAGGCGCAAGCCATTATCGGCTGCGACATCAATCCGGATTGCGAGCGCCTGACATATGATGATCCGCGCATCGGTGTCGTTGTTGGCGATGCGAACGATCGGCAGACCCAGCAGCTAATACTGCAGCGCTCCGGACAGTTCGACATCGTGATCGATGACGGATCTCATCTGTCCAGCGACATCGTCAAGACTTTCGCGCTGTATTTTCCGCACCTTGCGGAAGGCGGAATCTTCATCGCCGAGGATCTGCATTGCAGCTACTGGGGTGCGTACGAAGGCGGTCTCTACTACCCCTATTCCTCGATCACGTTTTTCAAGCGCCTTGCGGATGTCATCAACCATGAGCATTGGGGGGTGCCCAAGGCCCGTGGCGAAATTCTGCGCGGCATCTTGGGCAAATATGGTTGCGAGCTGGCCGAAGAAAGTCTGGCGTTAGTTCATTCGGTCGAATTCATCAATTCGATGTGCGTGGTGAGGAAATCGCCCGCCGGCAAGAATGGCCTGGGTCTGCGCGTCCTTTCCGGCACCTTGGAGTTGGTGTTTCCGCTCAACAAGGAATGGGACGGTGTTTCGTACCAACCGGATGCGGCGTTCGACGAAAGCAAGAATATTTGGACCAATCGATCCGCGCCGCCCGACGAGTCGTTCATGGAGATAGAGCGCGACCTTGCCGCGTCAGCCGAGATCATTTTGGGTCTGAAGCAGAGAAACGACCAGCTAATTCGCGAGCTCGAGGGTCTGAAGCAGAGAAACGACCAGTTAATTCGCGAGCTCGACGACATTCGCAGATCGATCAGTTGGCGAATGATGGCGATCCCGCGGCTTGTAGTAATTCGCATGCGAAGTCTGGCGTCCGACGCGCCATGGACCGGCAATCTTCGTCGGATACTCAGCGCAGGCGTGAAGTCGCTCCGGCGCGCCTTTTCGAGGAGTAATTCGACGACCACCGAGCGTCTTCGTAAGTTCGTCTTGCGACACGGTATCGCTTTTTATCGACAGCACATGAGGCACACTCAATTGGGCCGCGCCATCGCGCAATATGTGCGTGATCGCGGGCTGATCAGTTCACTCGACCCGCATTCGAGCTTGCTCAGTTTAGAGATCGCCGCGTCCGAATCTGCGCCAGTCTCGGACGTCGAGGCTCTTTCGCAAGTGCCGGGCTACCACCTAAGTCTCCCGCTGAATTTCGAGGTGGCCGACGACCTCGCCGTTCGCCCCTCCGTCAATGTGCTGTTGCCAGGTCTCCGCCTCAAGCACATGTCCGGCGGTCCCAATACCGCCCTGCTGGTCGCGTCCATGCTGGCGGAGCGCGGCGAGCGCATCCGACTGATCGCCTGCGACGCGTCGCTGGAGGGTGAAGAGGCCGCGTTATTCCCCTACATGGAGCGGCTATTGAACCGGCCGATCGCCAGGGACTGCATTGAGATCGTCGATGGATTCGACCGCACCAGACCGATCCCGATCGGCATCTGCGATGTATTTTTCGCAACTGCCTGGTGGACCGCCCAGATCGCGAAATACGCGGTCGCCAATACTGCCAACAAGACCTTCGTTTACCTGATTCAGGATTTCGAGCCGATTCTTCACGAAGGCTCCACTTTTCAGGCCCGTGCACTCGAAACCTATGGACTGCCGCATATCCCAGTGATCAATACCCGACTTCTGCTCGACCATTTGGTCCGGGAAGGTGCTGGGCGCTTTGCAGACCCGGCATTTGCGGCCGATGCGCTATGGTTCAATCCCGCCCTGGATCGCGGCCATTATTTTCCCGTCCCCTCTCACTCCAAAAAGAAGGTGCTGCTGTTCTACGCTCGCCCCAACATCGCCCGCCGCAACCTGTTCGAACTTGGGCTGGTCGCGTTGCGTTGTGCAGTCGCCTCCGGCGCGATCGACAAGAACAATTGGGAAGTCTGGGCGATGGGCGAAAACATTCCGCCGATTGCACTCGGCGAAGGCGTCATGCTCAATCCGCTGCCATGGATGGGATTCGATGAATATGCTGGACGCGTGCGCACGGCCGATCTCATGCTGTCGCTGATGCTGTCACCGCATCCGAGCTATCCGCCGCTGGAAATGGCTGCGTCGGGCAAGCTGGTCGTCACCAACAGCTTCTCGGTAAAGACGGCGGAGCGCATGCGGGCGTTGTCCCCGAATATTATCGTTGCCGAGCCGAATGCCGAAAGCGTCGCGCAGGCTATCGAGAACGCAGCAGGGCGGATCAATTGCGGGCTGCCGAGTTACGATCCCTCGGGCGCGATCGCATTGCCCACGGACTGGGATCAGAGCCTCAATGGAATCGTCACGGAATTGCTTACGCGCCTAGAAGGGATGCGCGAGCCTGCGCTGGAAACCGCGCAGTCGGTGGCGCCGGGCCTGCCGTCGGTGGCGAAGAGCGACTACGAGGCCTACCGCAAGACGAGTCTCGCCCGTCGTCGCCGGGATGGAATGTACCATCAGACGCCCGGCCTGCTTTCCTTTGTAACCACCGCCTACAACACCGATCCCCGATTCCTCGAAGAGCTTGGCAACAGCGTTTTTCTTCAGGACGGGGGAATGCGTTTCGAATGGCTGATCCTCGACAACGGCTCCACAGAGGAGGGCACCCGCCGCACCCTTGTGAGGCTCGCACGACATCCGGGCGTGCGGCTCGAACGCGTCGAGAGCAATCTCGGTATCATCGGCGGAATGCGGTACTGCCTCGAACGGGCGTCCGGGCGTTATATTCTGCCGCTGGACTCCGACGATCTGATCGAGCCCGATTGCGTCCACGTTCTCACTCGCTTCATCGAGGATAACAATTATCCAGCGCTGCTCTTTACCGACGAAGACAAGCTGGACGCGGGACGGTTTCATTCGCCGTACTTTAAGCCGGACTGGGATCCGGTGCTGTTCGTGCACTCGTGTTACATAGCGCATCTTTGCGCCATCGATCGCGAACTGGCAATTCAGCTTGGCTTATACAGCGACAGCTCTGCCGAAGGCTGCCACGATTGGGACAGCTTTATCCGTTTCATGCTCGCCGGCAAAAGGCCAAAACATGTTCCGGAAGTGCTTTACAGTTGGCGCGTGCATACGGCATCGACGTCCGGAAACATCGAATCGAAGTCCTACATTACTGAGTCCCACCGGCGGACGCTGCAGAGATTTCTTGATCGCTCCGGCGCAACGAATATCGGGCTCATGAACAGCCCGCTGTTCAAATACAATGTTGACTGGTGGTTCCGGCGAGAGCGATCGCATGCGCAATCGATTCAGACGATCCTGATTGGCGCGGCGAATGGTACGGCTGACGCGTTCCCGGACGTAACTGCCATCGTGCTGGAGCGTGGAAACGTCGCCGATCTCGCCAATGCAGTCGACAGAATCGGCACCGATCTCGTCCATCTGCAATGGCACGGCGTTTTGCCGCTCGATGACGAGTGGCGCTGGGACGCCATGGGGCTGCTTGAATTGTTCGCCGATGCAGTGATGGTTGGCGGCATGCTGGATGACAGCTCCGCAATCGTGGATGGTCCGCGCGTGTTTGGCTACGGCGATGGCTGCGGTTGTCCGGATCAGGGGCGCGCGCTGACCGATCCTGGCTACGGCGCGCGGATGTGGAAGGCGCATACGGTTTCGGCGGTTTCGACGGCGCATTGCGTCGTCAGGACATCCTTTCTGAAGCAGTGTCTGGGTGAACTGCAGCGCGAAGCCGTCGCGATTGGAATGCTCGGCCCCTGGCTGGGGGCAATGGCGGCGGAGGCAGGTAAGAGGGTGCTCTATTCGCCGTTCATGCGCGCGCGTGTGGAGAGAGCCGACGCTGCGGTTGTTTCCGGGAGCGGGACGGCGCGTTGGTTGTCACGCTTCTGGTCACTGATCCCTGAGACGCGATTCTACTCACCACGACTCGGATTGACCCCCGAGACCGCCTACGCACCTGTTTCTGAACAGGAGCGCCTCAATCACCTGCGAGTCTTGCAGGCGCGCACGCTATCGTATCAAGACTGGCTGACAAGTGACTTAAGGTCCCGCCACGCGCGCTACCCGACGCCGGCCAGCCCGGCGACGATCTCAATCGTGACGCCAATTTACCATGGCAGTGACCTTGATTTACTCGACCAATTAGCGCGGGCGATCGGCCGGCAGACTCTGAAGCCTTCGCAATGGTTGCTGATCGTGAATGGCCAGATGACCGAGGCTGCGCTGACGACGATCCACCAGCGCGCCGAAAGCGATTGGGGCGGGCAAGTGCTTGTCGAGCCCGAAGCCATCGGGATTGTTGCGGCACTTCGCAGAGGCCTCGAGGCATCTACCGGCGACTACGTCGTTCCGGTCGATGCTGATGATCTGATCACAGATGATGCCATTCAGATCTTGGCGCACCAGATTGAGGTGAAGGGCCATCCCGACTTCCTGTTTTCGGATGAGGACACGCTCGTCGCCGGCCGTCCGGCCCAGCCTTATTTGCGGGGAGCCTACGATCCGTTGCTATCGCTAGACAATTCGACCATCTGGCATCTCTGCGCCATGAAACGCGAAGCCGCGATTGCGGCCGGGGTCTACAGCGACGCGGCGGCAAGCTGGTGCCAAGATTGGGATAGCGTGTCTCGCATCGCCGACAGGGGCGGCCGGATCGAACATATTCCCGAGATTCTGTATCATTGGCGGCAGCACAGCGGCTCGACCACCAATAATTCCGAAGGTGATGCGCGCCAGCTTGATTCGGTCAGACATATTCTTGCGAGACATATTGCGCGCTGCGCGAAGCCGCAGAATTTCGAGATTGCCGACTGGCCCGAGAGCCGCGGTGCGCGCGAGCTCTATATCGCGCGGCGACCACACGATCTGTCCGAGCTTATTTGGTATGGCGACGCGTTAGCAGACCGTCAGTTATCTTGTGGTCAGGATGCGATTATGGTGTTCGCCAGCAATGGCGTGTCCATTGACAGCCGAAGCGTCTTCATTGAAGCGACACGCCTGTTTGAACTGCACCCGGGCGTGGGCGTGCTTGGCGGCAATGTCGTCAACGCAGACAACGTCATCATTGACGGTTGCTACATGAGAAACGTGAACGGTGAACTGGAGGCGCCCTGGATGGGCCGCGCCGCCACCAACGGCGGGCCGTATGCGCTGGCATTGAAGACTCAAGGTGTCGACCTACCCGGCGCGGCTCTAGCGTTTTTCCGTGTTTCGGCCCTTAAACAGGTGGGACTGTGGCCGCTGACTACGGGAGCAAATCAGGCGTCGTTCGTGTGGCAGCTTTGCGAGAGACTTTCAGCGGCCGGCTGGACCGTCGGTTTCTCGCCCCTGATCCGTGGTCGCGCGCTGGCAGTGTTGCAGTGCACGGCGCGGCTGCCGGCAGAAAACTCAACCGCTCCCCGCGCGCTTGTCCGCTATGGCATGTCGCGTAATTTCGTTCTTTGATCGTCCGACGCATGTCGCTCGCTTGGAAGGTTGACCGGTCCAGAGCGACGCAGGTGGCAGCTCGACCGCTGCCCGATCTTCGCGCGAAAACCGGGCGCGGCTTAGATCCGGAACAGCTCTCAATTACGGGGACGAATGGATGACGGAAGCGTGTTTGGGTTCGCTTTACGCGGTAAGGTTGCCGCAAATTGCGGGTGAAAGTGGAAGCTGCTCATGTCATTGGGTGTTGCCGCCGCGGTCCAGCCGAAAATCGCTGTCGTGTACCTAGCGAGGTGCGCAGAAGGCGTCGCGCGGGTTAGCAAGTTCATCGATTCCTATAAGCGCCGCCCAGTCGGCATCGCCCATGACCTGGTGATTGTCTGGAAAGGCTTTCAATGAAGATCCCGCCGGTTCCCCGCAAAAAGCGATTTGCAAGCAGATTGAGCATCGATCGATCACCATGAGCGATGAAGGCTTCGACATCACAGCTTACAAGATGGCCGCAGAAGCGCTGCCGCACGATTATCTCTGCTTTTTGAACACTTTTTCCGAGATCGAATCAGACGGCTGGCTGCGAAAGCTCCATGATCACGCCTCGTGGGCCGATATCGGCATTGCCCGTGCAACTGCGTCACTGGAAAGCGTCCGTGAGAGCATGAAGAGCATGTCAAAGGCCGTCTGGCTTTGCGTGCAAGGTATCCCTTATGATCCGCTGATCGTCGAGCGATGGGGCCACGAGATCCTCAGGTTTGCTCCGCACTGGCTGGCACGACGGCCGCCATCGCTGTATAGGCGGGCCCGACGACCTGCCGGACGGGTGCTGGCGCTCAAGCTGTTCGCTCTAAGGCCGCCGAGCCGTCAGGAGGTCGAAGATCACTTCGAGATCGTATGCGCGAAGCGAGGCGCTATCTATGCTAAATTACCTTCATTTCCCAACCCCCACATTCGCACTAACGCCTTCATGATGCGACGGCCAGTGTTTCTGGAAGTGCTACCACCGACGCTTGGGACCAAGGAAGATTGCCTTGAATTCGAGAGCGGCCATACAAGCATGACGAACAGCATTGTGCAGCGGGGCCTGCATGCCGTTGTCGTTGGCGATGATGCTAGGGCATACCATTCCTCTGAGTGGTCGAGCAGCAAGACTTTCCGATCTGGCGCGCAAGAGAACATCCTTGTATCAGATAATCGAACGCGTGCTTTCGAGACGATGTTGCCAGCAGGTAAGAAGCTGTACGAGCATTGGACGTGGCACGGATCAGACAATCCCGCGTAATTTCGGTCGGACGGGCCGATGCGTGCCGCTCAATTGGACCGTTGACTGATGACCGGACAACAGACGCCCTTGGTATCGCCGAAGACACGCAATTCGCTGCTCATACTGCTCGCAGCCATTCCGGCGGTCTATCTGCTGTTGGCGATTCAGTATTCGGCGATTACGGTGCCTTTCTGGGATCAT
The DNA here is from genome assembly GCF_055811255.1 of Bradyrhizobium sp. MI1.11. NCBI lineage: Bacteria > Pseudomonadati > Pseudomonadota > Alphaproteobacteria > Hyphomicrobiales > Nitrobacteraceae > Bradyrhizobium > Bradyrhizobium sp. MI1.11. The sequence continues at coordinate 16,706 of NZ_JBVVPM010000051.1, read as the reverse complement.
ACCGAACTGATCCATTGGATTGCCGAGTGGCGAGAGGGCAACTTTCATTTCTCTAGTCTTTGGGCGCCTCACAATCACACCAGGCCGTTCGTCTATCGGCTGGTGATGCTAATCAACGCCGTCGCGACCGACTGGGATATCCGCTCTGAATACATCTACCTCTACCTGTCGATGTATGGGACGTTTGCCTGTTTCGTCTGGCTGGCGCGCCGGCTGGTTGGTGAGGCGAACGAGGTGTTTGCGGTCACGCTGCTGATCGTTTCGCTGATCGTGTTTTCGCCGGTCGGCCACAATAATCACTGGTGGTCGATGATGTTTCAGCTTGACGCCACCAACTTCTTCATTGCGCTCAGCTTCTTGATCGTGTTTACCCGACCGAAGATCTGGAGCGGTCACATCGTCGCCGCGGCCAGTTGCTGGTTGGCAGCCTTTACGCTGACCAACGGCTTCTTTGCCTTCATCGCCATCATCGTCACGTTCCAGCTCTCCGCAGCGAAGTTGATGCGGCCGGACCGATTCGCAGTTTTCTGGGTCGTCAATCTGCTGGTTGCGTCGGCTTGTTATTTGCCGGGCATAAAAATGGACAGCAGTCCAACGCATCCGAGCGTTTTGCAACTGCTGGAATTCTCTCTGGCTTATCTTGGCGCGCCGCTCAGCGGACTGCTCTGGTTTTCCTATCGCGATATGTTTCACCTCCCGCTGTCGATCGCGGCTAACGTGGTCTGCAGCTGCATCCTGCTGGCGACCGGCGCTGCGCTGAGCCTTGACGCGCTCCCGCGGCTGCGCAAGCGCAATCCGGCAGCGATGGTTCTGTTTGGCTTCGGAGGTTATGCAATACTGTCGGCCGTTGCGACCGGCTGGGCGCGAGCCGCTTTTGACGAATTCGGTGTGGCCAACGGCAATGCCAGCCGCTACACGATCTTTGGTACATATCTGATGCTCGGACAGGTCTACTACGTCGGCGCCGGTCTGGCGCACCGATGGTGGGACGAATGGGCTCATCCGATGCTTGCGCGCCGGATCGTCTTTACGCTGGCGGGAATTCTTATCGCCGCAGCATTTGTGAGCTACGGCCGGGCATGGCGGGTCTATGCTAACGCACACGACTTCAACCGGGAACTGGCGCAGGCCTATGTCTGGGGGCTCCATCCGGTTCCTGAGGATCGCTTCATACATCCTGATCCAGAAGCAGTAACCTATTTAAAACGCGAACTTCAGTTACTCGAACTGGGTCCCTACGGCAATCGGGCCTATGTCAAGGCGCAATCTCCGGTAGGCAACTTCGACAAGCCCGTCTATTTGTCGGCCCGGCGAACGGTCAAACAACGCTTCGTTGCAACCGACGATGGCCTAAAACGGCTCTCCTTCAAATTTGTCACGCCGAACGGCAAGGCCACAAAGGGCATCGTGACATGGGAACTGTCGGAAGTCGGAGGCCAGCAGCCGATCGCGCGTGGTGACGTCGATGCGGCTGGCGCGCGGGACTGGGCGACCGTGAGCCTAAAGCTCCCTTATGTCGCAGGCAGCAAGGGGCGTACATATGAATTGACCTTCTCGGGCGCTGGCGAGGACGTGGCCGCTCTTGGGTTGCCGCTCTATGAGCCTGTGGAGGGCAGCGGTCAGGCAGTGGTGCTATCAGACGATGACGATGCGCAGCGCGGACGTTTGGTCATGGAATTGACAACGGAGTATGCGAAGTGAACGACGATCGGCAGTTGCCGCGTATGACTATTGTCTGTCCTGTTTATAACGAGGAAAAGGTTGTTCCGCTATTCTTCGCGCGGGCGCTGCCGGTAATCGAGCTGCTGGCGGCGCGTTACCGCGTCGAGCTGCTGTTCCTCAACAACGCATCTGCCGACGGAACTTATGCCGAAATCGGCAAGCTGCGCGCGCAATATGATTTCGTCTATGTGATCACGTTGAGCGCCAATGTCGGCTACCAGCGCTCGCTGGAATGTGGACTGCGCAATGCGCACGGCGACGTCATCGCCTTCATCGACGTCGATTGTGAAGACCCGCCGGAAATGCTGCTGGATTTCGTCAGCTATTACGAGAAGGGCTTCGATATCGTTTATGGTGCGCGCGTGGATCGCGAGGAAGCGCGGCCAGTCAAGATGCTGCGCAAGTTGTTCTACCATGTCGTCCGATCGCTGGCGGACGAGGACATCATCCTGTACATGGCCGAGTTCTCGCTGCTTACTTCCGAAGTGCGCGATGCCATTGTAAACGACCACAGCTCGTTCCCGTTCATCCGTGCGTCGATCTCGCGGGTCGGCTTCAAGCGGATCGGCCTGCCTTACAAGCGGCAACGCCGCATCGCGGGGAAGACAAACTACAATTTCGTTGGAATGACGATTTTTGCGATCGCTGGCATCCTGTCGTCGACGACGCTGCCCCTGCGCCTGCCAATTTACGCGCTGCCATTGTGGCTGCTGCTCACGGCTGTATTGGGAGCTGCGTACATATTAGCCGAAAGCCCGTGGCTGCTGCTGCTGAACGTTCTGTGCGGTTGCACGTATTTCGGATTCACGGCGGCATTCACAGCGCTGTACGTGGCGCGGTCTTACAAGAATGGCCTCGGGCGGCCAAACTATGTAGTGAACCGCCGCTTCACGCACGCCCAGCGTGCCGTCTTGGTGTCGTAGCGAGAACGGGGCAGATCTTCTTGATTTCCGCTATGCGTGCCGGTATGGGATTTTGGACATGCTCCTGATAAAAGTGACGTTTCCTGGGGGGCAGTCGCTCTGAGGGTGCCCAAACCACCGGCGAGAATGATCGCTTTCATTTTGTCTCTCACTCAATTCGAGAACAGAATCACTGCTCCGGCCTCGGCCCGCTATTAGCGAAGAGTCCCACCTCGAGCCGAAGCCGATGATTGAGATCGGCGGTAAGCCAATTCTTTGGCACATCATGAAAATGTACTCGCATTACGGGATCGATGATTTCGTGATCTGCCTTGGCTACAAAGGCTACGTCATCAAGGAGTACTTCTCCAATTACTTCCCGCACATGTCCGATGTCACGTTTAGCATGCGTGAGAATAGCATGGAGATCCATGAGAAGTTCGCCGAGCCCTGGCGCGTGACGCTGGTTTGATACCGGCGTACTCACTATGACCGGCGGTCGGCTGAAGCGGGTCGCGCCGTATATCGGCGATGAATCATTCTGCTTCACCGATGGCGATGGCGATGGTGTCGTCGCTTGGCTCACAGCCCACGTCACCAATCTCGCACGTTTTGCATCCGCAACACCCAGCCACAAAAATTGAAAATCCCCCAAACCGACCCTATAAGATGCGCCAAGGCAATTGCGGTAGGTTCTACGCCATCGACCTTCAACATCAACTGAGCATGATGAATTTGATCTGGAAAATCAGAAATCTCTTACTGGGGGCGCCACTATCGGCTGCTTTAGGACAAGGAGCAGATGGAGGCTCGGGTGATGGCCGAGATTGCCTCCAAACAATAGACGACTTCCACAATAGACGGATTCAGAGGCGCATATTGCATCACGATCCCCCGCCGCGTCGGTGGGGAGATCGTAGTCGTCGAGAAAAAATTCGGAGGAGGGCGGCGCGAAGCTTGTTGACCGTATCACGAAGCCTTCAGGAAGACGGTCGGGGTTGATTTAGGCGGAAACGAAAGCCAATGGCTCAAGGAGATTTCCGACCTCAATGGGTCAGAGTAAAAAACGTTGCTGCAAGGAGGCGCCGAAGATATTTCGGCCATGCTACGCGACCCCGGATCAAATCATCTATTCTACGGGTTTGAAAGCATCCATGCGCGAGATTCGCCAAGCAATGAATTGTCGCATTGGCGCGAATGGTAGCATCGACTCTGCTACGACAATTTGCTCCATACTGCGCGGGCTCTGGGGATCAGGAGGCGAGTAGAGTACCCCGAGGCTGGCGTAGAATTGACGAGGCGCCAGACGTTGAAACGCTCCTGAACGAACTTGATGAAAGGTTGGGCTTCAAGATCGACTTCTCGAACCTCTATCGTGGCGAGATCGGGCTGAAGACTAGCCGCGGTGTTGCGAACTATAGGGCGATCCAAGCGTCGTATCAGGCGTGGCGTATCGTCGACAATCTCGACGAACTTCCAAGCAGCGCTTCAGTCCTTGAAATTGGCGCCGGTCTCGGCCGCACTGCCTATTACGTTATGAAGATGGGCGTTGGTCGTTATACCATTATCGACCTGCCTTTGACGAACGTGTCACCAGGTTGCTTCCTAGGCAGCACTCTCGGCGCTCACGCAGTGGCCCTGCACGGCGAGACACGAAGAACCGCTAGCGTGAAGATAAAAGGCCCGATCTGTTCGGCGATGACCCGCAGTATTCTCTTATTGTTGATGTCGACTCACTAACAGAAATGGACGCTACGACAGCAGGACAATAGTTGAGAGCCTCTCTCGCCAAGAGTCGGAAAGATACTTTCCATTAATCACGAGTTCAAGCACTTCACGGTTGGACAACTTTGCCGAACAATCGGACGCACTCACGTAAGGCGTACCCCTATTGGATGCGCCGCGGGTATGTCGAGGAGATCGTTTCGTGCGGGTAACCACGTCCGCTATCACCAGGGCCCCGGCATCGGCGGCACGCTGCGCCTGACGCGCGCGATCGGCAAGTCGAAAGCGATGGACCTCTGTCTCACCGGACGCCGCGCAGGCCGAACGCTCCGGCCTCGTCAGCCGCATCGTGCCCGCCGACAAACTGATGAAAGAGACGCCGTCGGCCGCCGAGAAGGCGCACGAGCCCCGCCACGGCCAGCACTCCGACGATCACCGCCGCCGTTTGCCAGGGAATGCCCGCGAAGGCGGTCACCAGCGCGGCGTTGCCCCGGCGGCGGCGCCGAAAGTCTTGGCGATGGGCGACCGCCGTAAATGTCAAACCTTTACTGCCTCCCCGGCAGAGCCGGGGGGCTCTTCTGGTTAGCTAGTACCTCGGCACAGTGATTGTGACTCTTTGGAACGTGACGGATAGGCTCGGCCCATTTTGGCGCGGGCTGGTTGTGAACATCCGTTTGATGGCGTGCGCATTTCGTTGTTTCTCCCATGCGGCGATTTCGCTGATGAGGCGCGTGGGGTCGTCGATTCTGCGATCCAGGCATTGGCCGCGGAGCACGCCGATCTTGATCTCGACCATGTTGAGCCAGCTGGCGGGGTGTAGTGGAACTCCAGGCGGCGCAGAATTCGCCGGGCTTCGGCGGGCGGGAATGCCTCATAGAGGGCGCCGGCCGAGTGCGTCGACAGGTTGTCCTGTACGACCCGGATGCACGCGGCATCAGGATAGTGGACATCGACGAGCTCGCGCATCCAATGGGCGTAGTCTTCGGCCGTCCGCCGCTCGGTGACCTTGACCTTGCGCCAGGGCCAATGCACGTCGATGCAGACGAAGAGATTGACGGTACCGTTGCGGCGGTTTAGCGCTCGATCTGGCCCGGCTCGGCCGGGATCGGTTGGAGGACCTGCCGATCAGCTGCACCGGGCTCTCGTCGAAGCAGACCACCGGCCGCTTGGGATGGCGCGCTTCGGCATAGAGGTCGAGCACGCCTTCAATGCGGGCAACATATTCCCCGTTGATCCGAGGAATGCACCACATATCCTTGCCAGGCTTGAGACCGTTTTCGGCCGGCCGCCGGCGCACCTTCGCCCGACAGACTCTCGTGCCCGGTGAGCTTGACCATGGCATCGGCCAGCCTCTTTGATCCGAGCTGGCACGGGCTGTCGTAGTTCAACTTGCACACCAACTTGGACACCAAGAATCGAAGATTCGTCCGAGATCGTCTTGTTCCAGTTAACGTTCGCTGTCTTGAAGGTTCAGGCTGTCCGAACCGCTGATTTTCGCGATTGTCGTAGCGTCGTGAACGAGAACTGCGCCCCCCGGGGGCTCGTGAGTACCTCCCGTCGCGATTTCGCGCGGCGCCGGCCTCTGCCTCTCCTGGGGCGGCGAGGGTTTAAGGCCCAGATTTCCTTGATTTTCGCCAAGCCTGTCGGTATGGGGTTCTGAGCATTTTCCTGATAAAAGCGGGGGCTTTTCTGGTCCATGCATCCGGGCGCGCGTCGCTCTCGAGCTGCCGAGCCGAAAGGGCAATTCCGTTCTCGAATTGAGTGAGAGACAAGATGAAAGCGATCATTCTCGCCGGTGGTTTGGGCACCCGTATCAGCGAAGAGTCGCACCTTAAGCCGAAGCCGATGATTGAAATCGGCGGGAAGCCGATTCTTTGGCACATCATGAAAATGTACTCGCATCACGGGATCAATGATTTCGTGGTTTGTCTTGGCTACAAAGGCTACGTCATCAAAGAGTACTTCTCCAATTACTTCCTGCACATGTCCAATGTCACGTTTAGCATGCGTGAGAATAGCATGGAGATCCATGAGAAGTTCGCCGAGCCCTGGCGCGTGACGCTGGTTGATACCGGCGAACTTACCATGACCGGCGGTCGGCTGAAGCGGGTCGCGCCGTATATCGGCAATGAATCGTTCTGCTTCACCTATGGCGATGGTGTCGCGGACCTTGATATTTCGGCTCTCATCGCCAAGCATCGCGACGCTGGACGGCTGGCGACCGTGACCGCGATCCAGCCCCCCGGTCGCTACGGCGCGCTCCACATTGAGAACGAAGCGGTCCACCATTTCCAGGAAAAGCCGGCGGGCGACGGCGCCTGGATCAATGGCGGGTTTTTCGTGCTCGAGCCCGGCGTGCTGTCCTATCTCGACGGTGACGAGACGGTATGGGAGCAGAAGCCATTGCAGCGGCTGGCTGCCGAGGGCCAATTATCAGCCTATCGCCACAGTGGTTTCTGGCAGGCGATGGACACGCTTCGTGACAAGAGTCATCTTGAGGAATTGTGGTCGTCAGGGAAGGCCCCCTGGAAGTGTTGGTGACGATGTTCGGCGATATCTACAAGGGCCGCCATGTGCTGGTGACCGGACACACCGGCTTCAAGGGAAGCTGGCTGGCGCTATGGCTCAAGGCTTTGGGCGCGAAGGTGACGGGAATAGCGCTTCCGCCGGAGACCAATCCCCACCATTTCGGCCTGCTGAATCTAGACATCGAGTCCCACTTCATCGATATTCGCGACGAACAATTGCTGCGCGATCGGATCCGCAAGACAGATCCGGATGTTGTGTTCCACATGGCCGCCCAACCACTGGTACGGCGTTCCTACCGCAGTCCACTGGAGACCTGGGCCGTCAACGTGATGGGCACGGCCAATGTGCTCGACGCATGCCGCGAGGCGGAGCGCCTTGCTGCGATTGTCGTCGTGACCACCGACAAGTGCTACGAAAACAACGAGTGGGTCTGGGGCTATCGCGAGACGGACCGGCTGGGAGGACACGATCCCTACAGTGCGTCCAAAGCCGGCAGCGAGCTTGTTGCAGCAAGCTACCGGAATTCATTCTTCAACGCGCCCGACGCCCCACTGCTGGCCACGGCGCGCGCCGGTAATGTGATCGGCGGCGGCGACTGGTCCGAAGATCGTTTGATTCCGGATCTGGTGCGCTCGATCCGGCACGGCAGGCCGGTGGAGATCAGATCACCGACGGCGACGCGACCCTGGCAGCATGTTCTCGAATGCCTCTCGGGTTATCTCATGCTCGGACAAAAATTGATCGAACGCGATCCCACCTTTGCCGAGGCCTGGAATTTCGGGCCCGATCGGGAAGGCAACCGCCAGGTTCGGCAGGTCCTCGACGCGATCAAGCGGCAATGGCCGGCTGCGGAATGGTACGACGCTAGTCAGGTCCAGGCCCACGAAGCGCATCTGCTTCAGGTCGATAGCGACAAGGCCCGTCAGCGCATGCACTGGCAGCCGGTATGGACTTTCGACGAAGGAGTAACAGCCACCGCTGAGTGGTATCGGGTCTGGCTCGAACGAAGCGACGTTATCAGCCGTGAGCAACTCGATCGCTATGTTGCGCGCGCCAGTGCCCGCGAGTTGGCGTGGGCCGAGGGTTCGGCTTCATGAAGCTCGAGCAGACCGGCATCGAGGGTGTCTGGGTTGCGGAGAGCGCGGCCCACCAAGATCCGCGTGGGGCGTTCTCCCGTCTGTTCTGCTCGCGCGAGCAACAAGGCATCATCGGATCACGGTCGATCGTTCAGATCAATCATTCGATCACCCGTCGCGTCGGCGCGCTCAGGGGACTGCACTATCAAAATGCGCCACATGCTGAAATGAAGATCGTCCGCTGCCTCCGCGGTCGCGTGTTCGACGTGGCCGTCGATTTGCGCAAGGGATCGGCGACGTTCCGGAAATGGACGTCACTGGAACTCTCGCCGGACAATCGACGCGCCTTGGTCATCCCCGAAGGATGTGCGCATGGCTTCCAGGTGCTAGAGCCGGATTCCGAACTGCTCTATCTGCATACCGAGTTCTATGCCTCCAAAGCAGAAGGCGCTATCCGTTTTGATGATCCGATGATTGGCGTGGATTGGCCGTTGGGGCCGACCGATCTGTCCGACAGGGACCTCCAACATCGGCTTCTTGACAGGAATTTCGAAGGAATCGTCGTATGAAATGCCGTCATTGCCATCACGAGCTCGAACACGTTTTTCTCGATCTTGGTCACGCGCCGCCGTCGAACGCCTATCTGTCGGCTAGTCAACTGCGCGCGCCGGAAATGACGTTTCCGCTGCGGCTCTATGTTTGCGACAATTGCTGGCTAGTCCAGACCGAGGACTATGCGGCGGCCGACGAATTGTTTTCGCGCGATTATGCGTATTTTTCCTCAACCTCCCGCAGCTGGCTGCAGCACGCGGCGCATTACGTGCAGAAGATCACTGAAATCCTGAAGCTGAACCGTGACAGTTTCGTGATCGAGGTTGCCTCCAATGATGGCTATCTGCTGAAGAACTTCGTTGCGGCGGACATCCCATGCCTAGGGGTTGAGCCGACCAGCAGTACCGCCGACGCTGCAGAAAAAATCGGCGTGCCGGTGCTGCGCAAGTTCTTCGGAGAGGCGACCGCGACGGAGCTGGCGGAAGGGGGCAAGCGCGCCGACCTGATCTGCGGTAATAACGTCTACGCGCACGTGCCTGACATCAATGACTTCACGGACGGCCTTCGGATCGCGCTGAAGCAGGGGGGCACCATCAACCTCGAGTTCCCGCATCTGATGAACCTGATCAGGCTCAATCAATTCGATACGGTCTATCATGAGCATTTTTCTTATCTCTCGCTGACCGCCGTCGTCCACATATTTGCAAGGTCAGGACTGCGCATTTTCGATCTCGAAGAACTGCCGACGCACGGCGGAAGCCTGCGCATCTACGGATGCCACGAAAGCGATCCGCGAAAAAACCAGCCTGTTGTGATGGATATGCTGGAAAAAGAGAAGGCCTATGGCTTGCGTGACCTGGCCATCTACAAAGGATTTCAGCGTAAGGCGGACAAGGTCAAGGATGACTTCCTTGAATTTCTGATTACCCAAAAGCGCGCAGGCAAATCGGTGGCTGCGTATGGTGCCGCGGCGAAGGGCAATACGCTGATGAACTATGCGGGGGTCAAACATGATCTCGTGAGTTTCGTGTGCGATGCCGCGGCCTCCAAGCAGGGCAGCTATATGCCGGGCAATCACCTCGCGATCCTGCCGCCGTCCCAGCTTGCGAAGGTCAGGCCCGATTGGGTGGTCATCTTCCCCTGGAACATCGCCGACGAGGTCGTGCAGCAGCAGCAGCAGCTTCTGGCATCAGGCAGCAAGTTCGTCATAGCCGTTCCGGAACTCAAGGTTCTTCCATGAAGGTCTTGGTGACGGGCGCAACCGGGTTCGTTGGGCGGCACGTTGTCAGCGCGCTGTTGGCCCGAGGTCATTCCGTCGCCGCTGTCGCCCGCAATGCCGAAAAGGCGCGATCGCTACCGTGGTTCACGCAGGTCCACTTTATCTCGTGTGACCTTCATCGCGACTTCCGGCCGACGCTTTCGGGTGAATCTCAGCCGGATGCGCTGATCCATCTGGCCTGGCCCGGTCTGCCGAACTATCGCGACTTCTTTCACCTCGGCCGCAATCTTCCTGCTGACTTAGCGTTTCTGGAAGCAGCCGTGGATGCGGGTGTGTCGCAAATCATGGTGGCGGGAACCTGCCTTGAATATGGCATGCAGTATGGGCCGCTGACCGAACAAGGCGCGACCGCGCCGATCACGGCCTATGGTTTTGCTAAGGACTCTCTGCGGAAATCGCTGCAGTTCTTGCAGCAGCCAAAGCCGTTCACCCTGCAATGGATGCGGCTGTTCTATATGTATGGCGAGGGGCAAAACCCAAATAGCGTGCTCGCGCAGCTCGACCGCGCAATTGACGAAGACGCGGCATTTTTCAACATGTCGGCCGGCGACCAGCTGCGCGACTATCTACCAATCAACGCTGTCGCCGCGAACTTCGCATTGGCTCTTGAGAATCCACTGGTCTGCGACGGCGTGATCAATTGCTGCAGTGGGGCGCCGATATCGGTATTGGATCTTGTGTCGCAACATCGGATCTCGCGATCAAGCGAGATTGAACTCCGCCGCCGTCACTTTCCCTATCCCGATTACGAGCCGATGGCCTTCTGGGGCGTGCCGTCCAAGCTAAACACGTTGAAGCCGTCGTCGCGGTGACTATCCCGAGTGACCAGGTCTCGTCGTCCAGGCCATCCGCCGCTCCGCGGGCAGACCACGATTTCGTTAGCTTCGACGGCCGCGTCCGTGCGCGGGGGCAACTGCAGCAGCCTGACCGTTATCGCTATTGGCGGAGCGGCTTGGCGGAAACGCCGCGAATTTCGCGAGGCTCTGGGCTTTCTTATGCGGCGGCAAGCTTTCTGCAAGGTGGTTTGTCGGTCTCGCACCGATCGTTCGATCGAGTCACGGATTTCGATTCCGCACGCCACGTCGTTGAGGTCGAGACGGGCATCTCGCTGTTCGCGCTACACCGCTTCCTGTCTGCGCGCGGGCTTTATCTGCCCATCCAGCCGGGGCATGGCCGAATTTCGGTCGGAGGATGCATTGCCGCCGATGTCCATGGCAAGAACCAGAGTCGCGACGGCACGTTTATCAATCAGGTCGAGTTGATTACCTTGTTGCACCCGGCTCACGGGATGCTTGAGCTCTCGCCGCAGAAAGATCCGGACCTGTTTCGGCTGACCTGCGGTGGGTACGGTCTCACCGGACACATCATCCGGGCACGGCTGCGCGCCTCAACAGCGCCAACGGCGTGGGTCCAAATGCTCGCCGTGCCGTTTGCCGACGCCGCAGAAGGGTTCGATCGCCTGCGGCTCGCTACGCGCGACGCCGACTTCGCCTATACTTGGCATGATATGGCATCGTCAAAGCCCGGTTTTGGAAGCGGCTATATTTTTGAGGGCAGGTTCGTCGACGAGGGCGCATCGACTGCTTCGGATGCCGAGCCGCCGATGCTGTCGTCCAAGAACCGCGGGCGCTGGCCGGTTCCCCTGATGAATGCGTTCTCAGCACGTGCCCTCAACCTGGAGTTCCGGCGTCGGCAAAAGCAGCTATTGCAGGGGCAGGTCGTCTCGTTGCAGGATGCGCTGTTTCCGGCTCATAAGACGCAGTTGTATTTTCAACTGTTCGGCGCAAAGGGTTTTCGCGAGTATCAGGCGATCCTGCCCGACGACGCGATTGAGGACTACGTCGAGTCGGTCCGCACCTGCGTCCGTGCCCAGCCTCTGCCGATCACGCTGTCGTCAGCAAAGGCATTTGTCGGGACGCGGGAATTGCTGCGATTTACCGGGGCAGGCGTTTGCCTCGCTTTGAATATGTCGGCTGGTGCAGCCGCCGATCAGTTCATGGCTTTTCTCGATGAACGGGTGATGGCGCTTGGCGGCCTGCCCAACATCATCAAGGATTCGCGCTTGCCCCGCGCTGTGATCGATACCTGTTATGGCGGAGCCGATCGTTTCCGCGACACGCTCCATGCCTTCGATCCAAAACGCCTGTTTCGTTCCGATCTATCCGAAAGGCTAGGCCTGTGACGGCGCTCGTGATTGGTGCATCCGCGGGCGTGGGACGCGCGCTGTCCGAAGCACTTGCGGCGCGTGGCACGGCGCTGCTCCTAGTGGCAAGCGATGCACAGGACCTTGACGCGCTCGCCGCCCATCTTCGATTGGTCCACGGCGTCGAGGTGCGAACGGTCGTCACCGATGCCAGCGTCCCTCCCGTCTGTGTGGATCAGATCGCCGCGGCCGCTTCGGAGTTCGGCGAGATCAACGGGCTTTATTTTCCGATCGGAGCATCGCGGCGGGATGACCTCGGGCTTTTGAACACGCAGGACACGCTGAGAATAGTGAACTCCAACCTAACCGTCGTGATGGCAATCACGGCGCACTTCTTGCCGCGGCTTTTGCGACAAAAGCATGCACGCATTGTCGGTTTCGGTTCGATCGCCGCCGTTCGCGGCAGGAAGGCCAACGTGGTTTATTCCGCTGCGAAGCGGGGGTTGGAAAGCTACTTTGAAAGCCTGCGCCATCTCACCGTCGGTAGCGGCGTGCTGGTTCAGTTCTTTCGTCTTGGCTACGTCGAAACCCAACAATCGTTCGGCCAGCGTCTGCTGTTCCCAGTCGTATCGCCTGCGCGAGTTGCAAGTTATGTAGTGGCGAATACTCATAATGACCTTGGAGCGCGTTTCTTTCCGAGATTTTGGGCGGGAGTCGCCTTTGCGATTCACCGGCTACCTTGGTCCATCTTCAAAAAACTAAGTTTCTAATTTCTAACTCGTTGGCACAAAACATGAGCCCGCGCTGAGCTGATTTAGCGTCAAGCGATCGGCGTAGTTCGGCTATGGAGATCCACGGGTCATTCCCTTAGAGTCATCCTTTATGGCAAGCGCTGATAAGGTCACCTCTGACTGCGGCTGATAAGCCCAACTGTTGCCACCCTCAATCCGAAGAGCGACCGACTTCGCAATTTTGCCGGATCGCGAGGCAAAACCCGATGTTGTATCGATCGTTGGCGATAGCAGAAACCCGCTTCGACCGAGGGCTGGAACGATTTGGTATGAAGCGCGGGATCCATCCAAATACTTCAAGTCGACCATTACCTGCGGCGCCTTGTAGAAGAGCGACACCACATTTCCGAGCCAGCTTCGCTTCAAGTCAATCGTTGCCCACACCATTTCGCTTGGGTCGATCGGAATCGGCTCGCCGAAGGATACATTAGCCCGGTTGACTGGGCTAATCACAATGCGATCCGGCTCCGTCTTTCGATGATAGACGAGCAATCCGTTTCGCTTCATCTCAAAGCTATAGCGCGCCCAAATCTCTGGCCAGGACGGGCCATCATCGGTTGCAGGGTATCTGTTATTGACCCTTTCGGCCGAGTCGATCTCGAACAACAGCCATTCCGGCGCATCAGGTTTGCGCAGGAATTCCGCGTTCTGCCGCGACAGCTGTTCGGTGTGCGCGTTAAGAGAGAGAAAAGCGGGTCTCGGGTGATACACCAAGTGTGGATAGGCAATGATGATACCAGCTTTATGAGGATAGATGTCGGCCGTGCCGGAGATATTGTCGGGAAGGTCGGTGAGTTTACGAACATTAGCGTTGAAGGTCTGCATCCCGAGCATTTCGAAATCATACCTGCCAAGCAATGCGCGCTTCAGGTGCTCAATGTGTGATTGAATCAAAAGCGGACCTCGGCGGAAATCGAGCGCTGAAAAGCTCGTCACGGAAAGAACCGCGCTGCAGGCGACAACACAAAGCACCGCCGCAAGGCGAGCATAGCCGGCCGTTGCGACGCCGAACAAGAGGGCAGCAATGATAAGAACCATTGCGGATTGTTCGATCTGGTTGCCGCCGAAGGAATGCTGAATGTTCACAGCTGCTATGCCTGCCCCCATGGTACAGAGCAATATCTTACTCGACCGCTCCAGTCTTGACAGCAGCGGGGCGAGTACGAGCAGGGCCGCAGCAGCGTACATCAAGGTTACTACAGCGGGACTGTAGGGTATCCAGAATCCCTTTGACATTGCGTCGCTGTAGCCTCGGGATAGGTCGATCGATGATGCGAACCACGTCGGAAAGTTCGCTAGTTTCTGGCCGGCCAGCAGCCATGCTGCGAGTACGCTGGCGCCAAACCACAAACTCAGACCCGGGACACGTCGCTGCAGAATATCTTGCAGCGCCAATATGCCGAATATGCCGAGATAAATCGCCGTAAGGCTAAACTTCACCAGGGCGGCAGCCCCCAAAAGCGAGGTGGCGAAATAGACCAGCGCGTTGATTGGAAATGGTCGGTCCTCAACTGCCGTGAGTTGCAGGATGCCGATGGAGACCGCTGGGGCGATCCAAAGGGCCTCGTCCCAACCAATGAACCATAGGTATGCGTTGACCCCGAACAGCGCGATCGCGAGCAAGCGCTCGATCCAATGCTGAAGCGATCGCCAAACTATGACGCAGAGGAGGGCAGCGGTTGCGACGGCAAACAGAAGCCGAAAGGTCAGCAGAGGAGCTATCTGTGCTGGATAGAGTGGCGACGACGCCAGCAATTCGAGTGGACCATACGTGAAGACGACATCGGGGCCCCATTGCGCACGCTGATGCATCAAGGTTGGACCCGCGAGCATGAACGCGAGGTCGACGGACATGTCGCCGAGATTGGTAATGTTCCGTCCAAATGGCGGCCAAGGCGGTAGCGCAACAACACAAAATGAGGTGAAGATTAGCGCGGCGGCTGATGATGTGATGCGCTCGCTCAATGCGACGAACCTTGCTCGTGCGTCCGAGAGTACAAACAGCGTTTCCCCTGCTCTGGAATCGACCTATCGCATGCAACCCTGCTGACCGCAACAAAAGGCGGGGCTTCGCGACCTCTGCGTCCCAAGGTGTACGAATCCGGAACTGTCGCAAACCGCACGTGGTCAAAGCCGTGGGAGATCAATCGGATCCGCACGATAACCGCCGGTGGCTCCCGGAAATATTATCTGCGGGCGACCAACGCATGAAGGTGCCTAATAGGAGAGCAATCGCTAGGTCTCGAGGCCATAAAGTTCTTCCACGTAGCCCCTGCGTAGCCAATAGGGAGCCCGGTAACGGCGCGTGAAGCCCAGCTCCGACCCAAGAAGCCTCGATACATGAAGATGCTGCGCGCCACCTGTGATTGGGTGCTCGTCTTCGTGATTGATGCTCAGAAAATAATCCACCGTTATGCGCCTAATTTCACGGACATATTCGTCGAAGATGCGGCGATTGATTTCTGGAAATGAATCCTGGTTAGCAGCCAGACGAAAGCTTGCACCGGGCTCCTCCGCGCAGTTCCAGTTTGCTCTCACCTTGATCGCGTCGCTCTTCGGCGTCTCGCCTTCAAGGCACACTGCATCCTCGCCCAGCGCCTCGATCAAGAAGTGTCCGGAAAGTATGTTGACGATCGGGATGTCGAATAGCGTCACGTCAGGACGACCTAGCCGACTGAGATAGAGAGCCGCCAGACCGAGACCGCCGCCAAATTCGCAAATGCGATCGGTAGGAGAGGTTAGATCCCGGATGCGAACGGCCAAATAGAGCGCGTTAATGTGGCGGTAATGTAACAGTCCCTTCCGGACGCGAAGACCAGCAACGGGGATAATGCCTTCAGGTGGGAGGATGTTAATTCCCAGATGCGCTTCGATGGTGTCTACTATCTCGCTGGGGGACAATTGAATGTTTTTCCCCCAATTTCCTCCTGTTCCCTGCTCCGGGTTCTCCACCGATAGAACACCCAAGCCTTCGCCCAAACAGACCAGCTTGTCGAAATAGGTGTAAGCCACAGCCTCTTCGCTGGGATCCCAATGATTGTAGCCGTCGACGCCCGTCGTGATTCCGCCGAACCATGTATAATCCTTGCCGAAATTGACCAAGTAGCGCGACAGCCTTTCGGCGTCGCCGCTACGAACAAAACTCATCATCTCACCAAAGTTGTCCCGCGTTAGGGCGGACCATAGGTCATCGTCTGTGATCTGCTTCAGCTGAGATTGTTGTCCTACCGTTGCATTGTAGGCAGCAATCAAACGCCGAGAGGTAGCGACCTTGCCCGCGTTCCACTCGGCATCCATTTTGCCAAACGGAAGAATTGGAGTTTTTCCCCTTGCGGGGTGAACGATCGCGTAGTCGAAGATATTAATCATAGCAGAGTTACTAGCTCCCGCCCACGAGTGCCATAGTCGTGATGAACGCGATCAAATTACCTGAGCGAACCGGTCCCAAGTAGTTCCACATTGCAGCTTGACACAGGGGCCGCGACCTGCATTTTCTTCATTCCGAACCGTCATTGGCCGCTACGGGAAATCGGAGGCCGAGCGCGCCGGACAAGCAGCTTGATTTGTAGCTATTGGTAGGACACAGATTTGAACGACCTATTTGTGTGTCTCTTGCCTATGGGCATAGGCGTCTAGGTATCTATTGTACCCTCCTACGTTCATGGTCCAGATTGTCTTGAGACGCTCAAAGGACAAAAGTTCCCCGCGCGTTATTAACCGCAATTTTTCATAGTATAGAGCCAAATCGGGATCCTCAATCCGGTTGCTTCCACTGCGAAGGGATTCCCTCAATCCCTTAGGCTCTGGTTTGAACAAGTGGCCCTGACGCCAATTGCGCGCATATAAAACCGGCAGGCGAGCCATCAACGGTTCGACCTGGCCGTTTAAATCGTAGATGTGGCAATTCTTGGTCGTCCGTTAAGAAGCCGAATTGAGCGGGGCCGGACAGGCGGGCGTGCGCCAGAGCTGGATCAGGAACAGGCACAA
>NZ_JBVVPM010000050.1:0-56322 GCF_055811255.1 Bradyrhizobium sp. MI1.11 | reverse complement strand
ATCCTGCATTCCAAAAACAGTCCACAAAGTCAAATGCGATCCTAGCTCAATCGCTTAGCCGCTCTTCACGGACGACTGGTTATGGGTCCCGGATCAGCGCTCGCTTGTCCGGGACGACATCGGAGAATGCAGGGACAGCTCGCCAACAAACAAGCCTGCAACCCTACACCTGCTCCGCCTTCGCAAACCGATCATCCAGCGCGTAGCCGGCGCCGCGGACGGTGCGGATCGGGTCTTGCTCGCGGCCGAGATTGAGCAGCTTGCGCAGGCGGCCGATATGCACGTCGACGGTACGCTCGTCGATATAGATGTCGCGGCCCCAGACGCTGTCGAGCAGTTGCTCGCGCGAGAACACCCGGCCCGGGTGCTCCAGGAAGAACTCCAGCAGGCGATATTCGGTCGGACCGAGATCGATCGGCCGGCCTGAGCGCGCCACGCGGCGCTTGTCGCGGTCGAGCTCGATGTCGCCAAAAGCAAGCACGGTGGCGAGCCGCTCGGGGCTCGCGCGCCGCAGCAGGCCCTTCACGCGCGCCAGCAGCTCCGGCACCGAGAACGGCTTGACGATGTAATCGTCGGCGCCGGTCGCAAGACCCCGCACCCGCTCGCTCTCCTCGCCGCGCGCGGTGAGCATGATGATCGGGAGCTGCTTGGTCTCGGGACGGGTGCGAAGCCGGCGGCACAGTTCGATGCCTGACAGGCCCGGCAGCATCCAGTCGAGCACGATCAGATCGGGGATGTGCTCCTTGAGGCGGGTGTCGGCGTCGTCGCCGCGCATCACCGTCTCGACGTCATAGCCGTCGCCTTCGAGGTTGTAGCGGAGAAGCTCGGTCAGGGCTTCCTCGTCCTCAACCACCATAATGCGTGCGCCCATCGGGTCGTCGCTCCCTTAAGTCTTCAGGTGTTCGGTACCGTGTTGGCGAAGGTCGTCATGTCGCCCTTCGGCCGCTTGTCGGTGATCGCCTGGCCCTCGATCATGTAGAACACGGTCTCGGCGATGTTGGTGGCGTGGTCGCCGATCCGCTCAATGTTCTTGGCGCAGAACATCAGGTGAATACAGAACGAGATGTTGCGCGGATCCTCCATCATGTAGGTGAGGAGCTCGCGGAACAGCGAGGTGCAGATGGCGTCGACTTCCTCGTCGCCCTTCCACACCGCCATCGCCGCCGGCAAATCATGCGCGGCATAGGCGTCCAGCACCGACTTGACCTGCTGCTGCACGAGGTCGGTCATGTGCTCGAGGCCGCGGAACAGCTTGAGCGGATGGAAGTCCGTCTCCAGCGCCGCGACGCGCTTGCCCATGTTCTTGGCGAGGTCGCCGATGCGCTCGAGATCGGTCGCGACGCGCATGGCGCCGACGATCTCGCGCAGATCGACCGCCATCGGCTGGCGGCGGGCGATGGTGAGCACCGCACGCTCCTCGATGCGCTTCTGCAGCGCGTCGAGCTCGGTGTCGATGGCGACGACGCGCTGGCCGAGCGGGACGTCGCGGCGGATCAGCGCGTCGACGGACTCGACGATCATGCGCTCGGCGATGCCGCCCATCTCGGCGACCAGGCGGGTGAGTTCCTGGAGGTCGGTGTCGAAAGCCTTTGCGGTATGTTCGGAAGCCATGTCGCGTCTCCTCAGCCGAACCGGCCGGTGATGTAATCCTGCGTGCGCCGGTCGGTCGGCGACGTGAAGATCTTGCTGGTGTCGTCGAACTCGATCAGCTCGCCGAGATACATGAAGGCGGTCTTGTCGGAGACGCGCGCCGCCTGCTGCATGTTGTGGGTGACGATCGCGATCGTGTAATCCTCGGACAGCTCCTGGATCAGCTCCTCGACCTTGGCGGTCGAGATCGGGTCGAGCGCCGAACAGGGTTCGTCGAACAGGATCACCTCGGGCCGCACCGCGACGGTGCGGGCGATGCAGAGGCGCTGCTGCTGGCCGCCGGAGAGCGACAGGCCGGAGGCGTTGAGCTTGTCCTTGACCTCGTTCCACAGCGCGCCGCCGCGCAGCGCCTTCTCGACGCGGCCGTCCATTTCGGACTTCGAGATCTTCTCATACAGGCGGATGCCGAACGCGATGTTCTCGTAGATCGTCATCGGGAACGGCGTCGGCTTCTGGAACACCATGCCGACGCGGGCGCGCAGCAAATTGAGGTCCAGCTTGCCGTCGAGGATGTTGGTCTGGTCGAGCATCAGCTGACCAGTGGCGCGCTGGCCGGGATAGAGGTCGTACATCCGGTTGAAGATGCGCAGCAGGGTCGACTTGCCGCAGCCCGACGGACCGATGAACGCCGTGACGCGATTGGCGCCCAGCGTCAGGTTGATGTTCTTCAGCGCGTGGTGCTCGCCGTAATAGAAGTTCAGGTTGCGCACGGTCACCTTCGGGGGCGCCTCCGGCAGCACCGGCGCGTGGGGCAGCCCACCGGCCGCGCTCATCGATACGGAAAGATCACTCATTTTGCGGTCCTCTCGGCGCCAAGGATGCGCGCGCCAATATTAAGGGCAAGAACGGTCAGGGTGATGAGCAGCGCCCCGCTCCAGGCCAATTGCTTCCAATAGGCATAGGGGCTCTGCACGAAGTTGTTGATGGTGACAGGCAGGTTCGCCATCGTCTTATTCAGGCCGAGGCTGAAGAACTGGTTCGACAGCGCGGTGAACAGCAGCGGCGCAGTTTCACCGGCGACGCGAGCGGTTGCGAGCAGCACGCCGGTGATGAGGCCGGAGCGCGCGGCGCGATAAGCGATCCGCTTGATCACCAGCGAACGCGGCAGGCCGAGCGCCGAGGCCGCCTCGCGCAGCGCGTTC
The DNA here is from genome assembly GCF_055811255.1 of Bradyrhizobium sp. MI1.11. Taxonomy (NCBI): domain Bacteria; kingdom Pseudomonadati; phylum Pseudomonadota; class Alphaproteobacteria; order Hyphomicrobiales; family Nitrobacteraceae; genus Bradyrhizobium; species Bradyrhizobium sp. MI1.11. The sequence continues at coordinate 53,530 of NZ_JBVVPM010000050.1, read as the reverse complement.
GGCACCAGCAGCAGCATGTCCTCGGTCGTGCGCAGCACCACCGGGATCACGATGACCGCGAGCGCGAGCGAGCCTGCGATCGCCGAGAAGCCGCGCATCGGCACCACCACCGCGCCGTAGATGAACAGGCCGATGATGATCGAGGGCGCCGAGAGCAGGATGTCGTTGATGAAGCGGATCACCGAGGTCAGCCGGTCATTGCGGCCGTATTCGGCGAGATAGGTGCCGGCGAACATGCCGAGCGGCGCGCCGATGCCGACGCCGATCACGGTCATGATCAGCGAGCCGACGATGGCGTTGAGCAGGCCGCCCTCGTTCGATCCGGGAGGCGGCGTGTTCTCGGTGAACAGCTGGACATTGAGTCCCGCCAGTCCATTGTAGAGCAGCGTGATCAGGATCAGCGCGAGCCAGGTGACGCCGAAGGCCGTTGCGGCGATGCAGAGCCCGCGAACGACGATGTCCTTGCGGCGGCGGCGTGAATAGATCGGATTCATGGCGCTAGTTCCCCGCCTTCTTTTCCAGCCGCATCAGCATCAGCCGCGCCGCTGCAAGCACGAAGAAGGTCAGCACGAACAGCAGGAGACCGAGCAGGATCAGGCCGGACTGGTGCAGGCCGTCGCTCTCGGCGAACTCGGATGCGATCGCCGCCGAGATCGTGGTGCCCGGCGCGAAGATCGACGACGAGATCCGGAACGAGTTGCCGATGATGAAGGTCACCGCCATGGTCTCGCCGAGCGCCCGGCCCAGCGCCAGCATGACGCCGCCGATGACGCCGACGCGGGTGTAGGGGATCACCACGCTGCGGACGACTTCCCAGGTGGTGCAGCCGACGCCGTAGGCGGCTTCCTTCAGCACCGGAGGCACGGTCTTGAACACGTCGACTGAGATCGAGGTGATGAAGGGCAGCACCATGATGGCGAGGATCAGCGCGGCATTGAACAGGCTGAGATAGGACGGGGGACCTGCGAAGATCGCGCCCAGCACGGGCACGCCGTCGAAGATCTTGATCATGAAGGGCTGGAACGTGTTGGCGAGGAACGGACCCAACACGAAGAAGCCCCACATGCCGTAGATGATCGAGGGGATGCCGGCGAGCAGCTCGATCGCCATGCCGATCGGGCGGCGCAGCCATTGCGGGCAGAGCTCGGTGAGGAAGATCGCAATGCCGAGACCCACGGGAATGGCGATCAGCATCGCGATGAAGGAGGTGACGAGCGTGCCGTACATTGGCCCGAGCGCGCCGAGCACCGGCGGATCGGCCGACGGCGCCCAGCGCTGCGTCCACAGGAACGAGACCCCGAATTCCTTCATCGCCGGGAAGGCGCCGACGATCAGCGAAATGATAATGCCGCCGAGGATCAGAAGCACCGAGATCGCGGAGAGCCGCGTGATCCAGTAGAAGGTAACGTCGCCGAGCTTGAACGCGCTCAAGGCCTTGGCGCGATCATACGGTCCGGCGTCGTCGATTACATCGCTCTGAACGGCCATCTCTGCCACGCCGATCCCCTGTACTAAATAGCATACGTTTTTTTGTTGGTCCGTGCCCCGGATGCGGCGCATCGCATCCGGGGCACGAGCGTCGCGAAGCTAGCTCTTGATTTCGGCAGCCCAGGTCTTCTCGATCAGCTGAACGACCGGGTCCGGCATCGGGATGTAGTCGAGCTCTTCAGCCGCCTTGCCGCCGTTCTTGAAGGCCCAGCGGAAGAACTTGATGGCTTCCTGCGAGGCCGCCTTGTCGGTGGCGTCCTTGTGCATCAGGATGAACGTCGCCGCCGTGATCGGCCAGGACTTCTCGCCGGGCTGGTCGGTCAGGATGACGTAGTAGCCGGGAGCCTTGGCCCAGTCGGCGTTGGAGGCGGCCGCCTGGAACGCTTCGACGGTGGGCTGCACCGGCTTGCCGGCCTTGTTGACGAGGCCGGTGTAGGTCAGCTTGTTCTGCTTGGCATAGGCGTACTCGACGTAGCCGATCGAGTTCTTGGTCTGGCTGATATTGCCCGATACGCCTTCATTGCCCTTGGCGCCGACGCCGACCGGCCACTCGACCGCGGTACCCTCACCGACCTTGCTCTTCCAGTCCGCGCTGGCCTTGGCGAGGTAGTTGGTGAAGTTGAAGGTGGTGCCAGAGCCGTCCGAACGGCGGACCACGGTGATGGCCTCCGAGGGCAGCTTCACGTTCGGGTTGAGCTTCTTGATCGCGGCGTCATCCCATTTGGTGATCTTGCCGAGATAGATGCTGGCCAGCGTCTCGCCGTCGAACACCATCTCGCCGGGCTTCACGCCCTCGATGTTGACGACGGGAACGATGGCACCCATCACCATCGGCCACTGGACGAGGCCGTCCTTCTCGAGCTGCTCGGCCTTGAGCGGCGCGTCGCTGGCGCCGAAGGTCACGGTCTTGGCCTGGATCTGCTTGATGCCGCCGCCGGAGCCGATCGACTGGTAGTTCAGACCGTTGCCGGTCTCCTTCTTATAGGCGTCAGCCCATTTGGAATAGATCGGGAACGGGAACGTCGCACCGGCACCGGTGATATCGGCAGCAAAGGCCGCCGTCGTCGATGCGGCGACGATGCCAGCAGCGACGAGTGTTTTGAGGAAATTCATGCTGGTCTCCATACAGGGGAGCGAAGCGCCATCCGCGCCCGATCGCGCTCCCCGTGCCGCCCCTTTAGGAGCGGACAGCTGAGCTTTTACGAAGGTTTGGTGACAGTCGGATGACAGCGTTAAGCAGCTGAAATCGCTGGAATTTAGCTCAGAGCCGCAGGCTTGCCCTGGGGGAAACAGGCGGTGAAAGTGGCGCCCTGTTTGGGCACGCTTTCGATCAAAAGCCGGCCGCGATGGCGGTTAAGAATATGTTTCACCAGGGATAATCCGAGGCCGGTGCCGCCCTGCGAGCGGCTGTCGCCGACATCGACCCGGTAGAACCGTTCGGTTAGCCGCGGCAGGTGCTCCGGCGCGATGCCGGGGCCGAAATCCCGGACCAGGACCCGGATTTCCTGAGTTCCATCAGGGGCGGCGCCTGGCATCAGCGACACGATGACGCGACCGCCCGCGGCGCCGTATTTGAGCGCGTTCTCGATCAAATTCTCGAACAGCCGGAGCAGCTCCTCGCGGTCCCCCGCGATCAGTACCGGGGTCTCAGGGAGCTGGGTCTCGACCTCGACCTGGCGTTCCCGCGCCAGCGGCTCGAGCCCGTCGGCGACCTGCAAGATGATCGGCAGCAGGTCGACCAGGGTGTCGGGCCGCACATGGGCGGACAGTTCCACCCGCGACAGCGACAGCAGATCGTCGATCAGGCGCGCCATCCGGGTGGCCTGGTTGTGCATGATGCCGAGGAAGCGCTCGCGCGCCTTGGGATCGTCCTTGGCCTGGCCCTGGAGCGTGTCGATGAAGCCGGACAGCGCGGCCAGCGGCGTGCGCAGCTCGTGGCTGGCATTGGCGACGAAATCGGCCCGCATCTCCTCGACCCGACGCAGCGGCGTCTGGTCGTGGAAGGTCATCAGCATGCATTTGTCGGCGCCGCCGAAGGTGGTCGGCACCGGCACCGGCGTGATGGTCAGCTCCATCCAGCGATCGACCGGGACATGGTCGAGATAGGTCGCGCGCCGCGGCTCGGTGGTCGCGATCGACTCGCGCAGCGCCGTGATGATCTCGGGCGAGCGCAGCGCGAACTGGGCAAGCTCATTCCGGCGCAGCGCCGGCGCGAGCTGGGCGGCAGCAGCGTTGAGATGGATGACGCGGCCGGCGCGGTCGAGCAGCACCGCGGGATCGGGCATGCCGGCGACCACCGCGGCGACCGCCGCGCTCTCGACCGGATTGACGCGGCGGGTCTCTTCGCGCGAGGCGGCAGTATCGTGCAGGCGCCACGGGATCAGCGCTGCGGCCGCGACGCAGAAGAACACTGCGATGGCATGCAGTGCCGACAATTCGCCCAGCGAGACCACCACCGACAGCGCCAGCGCCGCGGCGATCAGGATGACGGTCGAGTGCCGCAGCCGGTCGGACCAGGGCTGGGAGGAGGGAGAAGATGGGGCGTCGATCGCCATCGGGGCGGGCTTCTCCAAAGGACGTTGCGCCGGTCAGGCGCCGCTGTCGCTGCGCTTTCTCACGTAAGCGGCTTTAGGCGCGGGCCCGGGGTCGAGCTTGAGCGCCGCCTGCTGCAGGCGCTTCGATCGTGCGCCGATGATAACTTCGCGAAACGTCAGCAAGATTACAGATATGACGAAAGGGGACAGATAATAGAGGACGCGGAACAGCAGCATCCCGCCCAGCAGCTCCTCGCGGTCCATCTGCCAGAGCCCGACCAGCATGGCCGCGTCGAACACGCCAAGGCCTCCGGGCGAATGGCTGGCAAAGCCGAGCAGCGTGGCCGAGACGAAGATCACCGCGACCACCACGAAGCCGAGATTGGGCTCGTCCGGGACCAGCACGTACATCGCCAGCGCGCAGAAGCCGAGATCGATGATGCCGATCGCGATCTGGAGCAGCGTCAGCGGGCCGCCCGGCAGCATCACGGTCCAGGGCCCGCGGCCGACCATCCGGGGCTGGGTCCAGACCCAGACCACGTAGGCGACCAGCCCGACGATGATCATCATCGCCAGCATCCGGTTCAGCCAGGGCGGAAGCATGTCGATCGAGGCCGCGGCCTCCGGATGATAGGAGATGCCGAGGCCCAGCACCGCGGCATTGCCGAGCCAGAAGGTCAGGCCGGCGAGGAAGCAGATCTTTGCGACGTCGATCGCGTTCAGGCCGTAGGCGGAATAGATGCGGTAGCGCACCGCGCCGCCGGTGAAGACGCTGGCGCCGACATTGTGGCCGATCGAATAGCTGGTGAAGGCGGCGAGCGCGTTGATGCGATAGGGCACGTGGGCGTGGCCGATCGCGCGCACGGCGAACAGGTCGTAGAAGGTCAGCGTGAAATAGCCCGCGGCGACGAACAAAGCCGCCAGCGCAATCTGGCTCGGCTCGGTGCTCTTGATCGCTTCGAGGACTTCGTTGACATCGATGCCGCGCAGCATGTGGTAGAGCACATAGCAAGCGATGCCGATGACAGCGACGCTGATCACAACTCCAAGCTTATGCAGGATTTGCTTCTGGCGCAGAAACGTCATCGCCCTGCGTATGGCTTCCAGCATCTAGACCTCGAACAACGCTTCAGCGGCCGGGGTGGCCAGCGAACAGGCGGACGACGCACGGGCACTCGACGAATCCTCGTCAGCGGCTCCGGCATCGCGCATGCCCCCTGCCCCTCCACTAGCGCGTTTTGGGGCGGAGTGGAATTCGACAATTCGAACAAAAAGTCGTGGCTTCAAGGTTTTAGGCAGGTTGCGGGCTCCTGATGCACGGTTTGGCGCTTTCGGCGGCAAGCCTGACGCGAATCTCCATGGCAATCCTGCGCAGACGCCATGAAGTTTTGATGATTTCGGCCGTACAATGTTCCGTCACGGCTTAAGTCGAAATCAATCTATGGGCGGGATTCCGCTGTTGAAAGAGGTCGCTCCGCGCGCGGCCGCTGCGGCGCGCACGATTACGTGGCCGACGGCTCGCGCTCGATCATCCGGTTGCACTGCGACATCACAGACGTCATCGCGGCCGCCGGCCAGCGGCCGCGATGAGCATGTCGTTCGGAGGTAGCGTTCTGCTCAGGCCGCAAGCTGCGGGCGCACCGCCTCGATGCCCGCGATCCAGCCGGCCACGGAGCGCCCGATCGCCTCGGGGTGATCCTCCTGGAGGAAATGCAGGCCGGCGCCGAGACGAACCAGCGCGCAGTGCTTCAGGGAGGCTGCAAACCGTTCGGCAAATTCCGGTGCGACCAGAGCTCCGGGCTCGCCGGTGAACAGGAGCTTTGGATAGGACGACGCGGCCAGCGCTGCATGCGCGGACTGGAGCGCCTCATAGACGTCAGCAGGCTCGCCTCCGATCGGCAGTTCGCGCGGAAGCGCAAGAACGGGCCGGCGGCTCTCCGGCGTCGGGAACGGCGTGCGATAGGGCGCCATCTCGTCCTCGCTGAGCTTGCGCACGATGCCGCCCGGCAGCACGCGCTCGACGAAGGCATTCGCCTCGAGGATCATCGCCTCGCCCTCGCCCGGCGTCCTGAATTTACGGAAGGCCGCCCGCGCCGCCTCGGCATGCTCCTGCTCTTCGGCAACCTCGGTGTCGTGGAAGTCCTGCCAGGTCGGCATCGGACGGATGAACTCCATGAAGGCGAGGCCGCGCACGAAATCCGGGCGGCGCTCCGCAAGATGAAATGCGAGCGCCGTGCCCCAATCCTGTGCGACCAGATAGGCCGACGTAAGGCCGCGCTGTTCGATGAAGGCATCGACATAGCGGACGTGGTCGAAGAAGCGGTAGTCGATGTCGGGCTTGTCGGACTGACCGAAGCCGATGTTGTCGGGCGCGAGGCAATGCGCGACCGGTGACACCAAGGGCATGATGTTGCGCCAGATGTACGAGGAAGTCGGATTGCCGTGCAGGAAGAGCGCGACCGGCGCGTTCTGCGCGCCTGCCTCACGATAGGCCATGCTGCTTCCGAGGACGGACGCTTTGCGAATCTTGATCTCGATCTGCTTGGTCATGTCAGCTCCTTGAACACGGTTTGGAATGCGATGGTCTTGAAACGTTCGAGCGCTTTGGGATTGCGGTCGACCTTCATGCGCAGGATCGCGCCCTGCCAGGACGCGAGCAGGAAGTCGGCGAGCTCCTCAGGCTCGAAATCGGAGGCAATCTCGCCGCTGGTTTGGGCATCCCTGATGCAGGCGGCGAACGGCATGCGCCATTCAGCAAAGATGGCCGCGAGGCGCCCGCGCAGCATCTCGCTGCTGCCGGTCGCCTCCAGACTGAGATCGCCAATCAGGCAGCCGCGGCCGTAGCCGTCCGCTTCGAGCCGGCCAGTGATGATGTCCAGGTAGCGCTTCAGCCGCGCCCGCGGGGTCAGCGAGGTGTCGTCGAGCGCCTCGGCGACCAGCGCCCTTGTGATCTCGAAGTAGCGGTCGAGCACCTCGGAGGCGAATGCTTCCTTTGAGCGGAAATGATTGGTGAAGGACCCCTGCGGCGCGCCCGCAGCAGTGGTGACGTCGCGCACGCTGGTGCCGTGATAGCCGGTCCGAAACATGACCTTCAGGCCGGCGTCGAGAATGGCGTCTTTGAGTGAGGGCTTTGGCATGGCGTTATAATACGTACGTACGTATTGATGTCAAGCGCCATATCCTCGCCCTTGAAATCTGATGGCGGAGCAGGTGATGAGCGCGATAGCGGGCGCGCGTTTGCCTCTCAGCTCAGCCGCTCAGGCCGGCGGCATGCTGCGCGCGACCACCCGATCGCGCAGCCAGGCGCCAATGGCGCCGCCGACGAGATAGCAGGCGAACATGATCAGACCGAGGTCGAGCCAGTAGCCGAAGCGGCCGGGGACCACATGCGCGAACGAGGCCGCGACCAGGCCGGCAACAAACACGGCGAGCCAGCGCGCGGTCACCTTCGAGGTGCCGTTGCCGCGTTGGACCACCGAGATCCAGCCCATGCAGAAGCCGAGTAGCAGCGAGCCGATCAGCCAGCCCAGATGGAACGAGACGAGATAGGGCATCGTCACCTCACCAGAAATTCGATGCGGCGGTTCTGCGCCTTGGCGTCTTCGCTGTCATTACCGGCGACCGGCTGCGTGCTGCCGTAGCCGACCGCGGTGAAGCGGCTGGCAGGCAGGCCGGCCTTGACCAGATAGTCGATCACCGCCTGCGCGCGCTTCTCCGAGAGTGCCTGGTTGAAGGAATCCTCGCCGTCGGCATCGGTATGCCCGGCGACCTCGATATTGGTGGTGGGACAGCGCAATGCCGTCTCGATCAGATGATCGAGAATGCCGGCGGAATCCGGATCGATCTCGGCGCGCTTCGCCCCGAACCGAATCTTGGCCTTGGCCAAAAGCTCGGAGAACAATTGCTGGCACACGGTGCCGTCGACCGGCCCGGCCGCGGGTTTCACCGTGATTTCCGGCTTGTACTGCCAGTTTTTCGGAAAATCCTTGCCGAGGCTTGCGCGGATGTCGTTGGCGGCACCTTCATAGAGCGCATCGCCCGACAGCTTCACCTCGCGGTCGGACACGACGAGCGTGCCGGTCGACAGTCGCGACAGCGCGCCGAGCGCCGCGACCACGGCGGGGCTGAAGGAGCCGGGCGCGCCGACGCTGGCCTTGAGATTGTCGACGATTTTTTCGTTGAAGAATTTCCGCGACGCGCTGGTGGCGATGGCCGCGTGGACATTGTTGTCGGGAACATAGCCGGTCAGCGTCACCGTCGCGGCCACCGGATCCTTGTAGGCCTGGAAGACGTAAGGCGGCGCCTTGACGTCGTTGGCGGCGATCGAAAAGCCCTCGGGCAGGTTTTTCAGCGCCGCTGCGACCGCTTCGCGGCCGCCGAGATCGCGCGCCATCCCCGACAGAGTGACTTTGGTGTCCGTGATCGTGATCTTGCCGTCCTTGAGCTTGCCGATCTGATCGAGCAGCAGCATCGCAGCCGCCTCGAACCGCGGCGGTGCACCGCGCGCCAAACCCATCTGATCGGCCACCTCGGTACCGGCGACCTCCTTGCGGGCCGCCTCAGTCAGGCGGCCCTTCATCGACGGCAGGGGCGCGGAGCCTGACAGCGTGACCCGCACCACGTCGCGTTCGGCGTTCCAGACGAAGGGCTTTGCCTCGGGCACAAGGCGGGTCCGGTCGTCGACCAGGCGCACGCCGGGCACGGTCTCGACCGCCACAACAGCGTCGCGGCGACCCTCCTCGGAAAACGCGTCCGCAGCCAGGCTGACGTCGCGGCCGTCCACCGCGATCCGGGTCTTGTCCAGAACGGTGTCCTTCAGAGCCGCCGAGCTGCGGGCGGAAAGGTCCGCCTCGACCGGCAAAGTGTTATTCCAGGCCGCAAATCCCCACATGACGGCCAAGGGGATGAGCCCCGGCCACCATTTGCTGGCCCACCTGAAAAGCTTCTGCATTCGACGACCCGAACTCTGGAACCGGAGACAAAACAAACCCTTGGCGGGCTGTCAAACCGGAAATGACGCCCTTCCGAAGGCCGGGCGTGGACAATTGGAATAACTTTTTCTTCAAGGGTTCTTCCGTAAGTTGAAGGCGGAATGCCAAAGTCCGCCAGCGGGTCATGAAACAACTCCGTAACAACGTCATCCGCGCCGGGCTGGAAGCACTCTATTTCAGCGGCGCCCACCACCTGTTGCGGCCGCTTTTGTCGGGCGTCGGCGCCATTTTCATGCTGCATCACGTGCGGCCGGCCCGCGCGGCGGCGTTCCAGCCGAACAGGCATCTCGAAGTCACCCCCGAATTCCTGCGCGCGACCCTGCGTCATCTGCGCTCGCGCGAGATCGACATCGTCAGCATGGACGAGCTGCATGAGCGGCTGGTGCGGCGCCGGTTCGACCGCCGCTTCGCCGCCTTCACGCTCGACGATGGCTATCGCGACAATCTCGATTTTGCGCTGCCGGTTCTGCGCGAATTTGACGCGCCTCTGGCGGTCTATGTCGCCAGCGATTTCGCGGAGGGCACGGGCCGGCTGTGGTGGGAGGCGCTGGAGGCCGTCATCGCCAAGACCGAGCAGATCGAGGTGACGATCGGCAATGCCGCGCTGCGGCTCGATGCGACGACGCCAGCCGCCAAGCAGGCGGCGTTCGACCGCCTGCACGACTGGTTGCGCGCGCTGCCCGGCGAGCACGATCTCAAGCGCGAGATCGAGGCGCTCTGCACGAAATACGGCGTCGACATGGCCGCGCTGTGCCGCAGCCTCTGCCTGTCCTGGGAGGAGGTGAAGACATTTGCCGCCGATCCCCTGGTCACGATCGGCGCGCATTCCGTCAGCCATTGCAATCTCGCCAAGCAAAGCGAAGCGATCGCCACGCAGGAGATGGCCGTGAGCCGCGCGCGGATCGAGCAAGCGCTCGGCCGCAACGTCCAGCATCTGGCCTATCCCTATGGCGATCGCGAGGCGGCGGGCGAGCGTGAATTCGTGCTCGCTGCATCCGCCGGCTTCAAGACCGCAGTGACGACGCGGCCCGGCATGCTGTTCGCCGAAAACGCCGGCCACATGACGGCGCTGCCACGGGTCTCGCTCAACGGCAATTACCAGGACACGCGGATTCTGCCGGTGCTGACCTCGGGCGCTGCGACCGCGATGTGGAACGGCTTCCGCAGGATCGCGGCGGCGTAGTTTCGAATCTCCGCTGTCGTCCCGAATTCAGCCGTCGTCCTGGCGAAAGCCAGGACCCATTGCCACCGCTGTCCATTTTGCGACGCGCTCGGGCCACAGCTCATTCAAACAACTCTATCCTGGGGTAATGGGTCCTGGCTTTCGCCAGGACGACGATGCGGCGCCTTCCTTGACTCCCCTCCCCACCCCGCCCACAACCGGCGCAAACAAAGGGAGGCACCATGTTCAACGATCTGTTCTCGCTCAAAGGCCGCGTCGCACTGGTGACCGGCGGTTCGCGCGGCATCGGCAAGATGATCGCGGCGGGATTTCTCAGCGCAGGGGCCGCGAAGGTCTATATCACCGCGCGCAAGGCCGGGCCTTGCGAAGCCACCGCGAACGAGCTGTCAGGCCGATATGACGGTGAGTGCATCGCGCTGCCGATCGACATCTCGACCGTCGACGGCTGCGACAGGCTCGCTGGCGAAATCATCAAGCTGGAGCCGAAGCTCGACATCCTCGTCAACAATGCAGGCGCGGCCTGGGGCGCGGAGTTCGACGAATTCCCCGAAAGCGGCTGGGACAAGGTGATGGACATCAACGTCAAGTCGCTGTTCTTCCTGACCAAGGCGCTGGCCAAGCCGCTGCGCGCGGCGGCTTCGCATGAGCGGCCCGCCAAGGTCATCAACATCGCCTCGGTTGACGGCATCTTCGTCAATCCCGGCGAGACCTACTCCTATGCCGCGAGCAAGGCCGCGGTGATCCATTTGACGCGGCGCATGGCGACGAAACTGATCAAGGACAACATCAACGTCACCGCGATTGCGCCCGGCGCGTTCAAGTCCGACATGAACCGGGCTGCGCGCGACCATTCGGACGAAGTCGCCAAGCGCATTCCGGCGCGGCGGATCGGAACCGACGAGGACATGGCCGGCGTGGCGATCTATCTCGCCTCGCGCGCGGGTGACTACGTGGTCGGCAACACCATCGCGGTGGATGGCGGCGTGGTGTACGCGAACGCGGGGCTGGAGATCGCGGGGTAGGGGCTCGAGCCCGCCGCGCGGACAGTGCGCTCCCTCGCCCCGTTCTTACGGGGAGAGGGTTGGGGTGAGGGGCTCTCTCCGCGCGTGAGATTGTCGCCGCACCTGTACCCCCTCACCCGGATCGCAAGAGCGATCCGACCTCTCCCCGCAAGCGAGGAGAGGTGAAGAAGATACCTACGACTCGATCCTCACATACTCGAAATCGCCGGGCTTGTTGTCGATGCCGACTTTCGGCGGCGAGATCCAGGAGGCGAACTGGCCGGTCTCGGTGACGGGCTGCATCAGCGAGGTGATGAAGTCGCCGTCGGCGGTCGATGGCAGCCATTCGTCCTTGCGCTTCGCCCAGGTTGCGTCGTCGATCAACAGACCATCCGGCGTCGCGTGGATGCCCTTGAACTCGCCGATATGGCGATGGAAGGCGACGTTGGGCAGCTTGAGCTGAAACTGGTAGCCCGCGGTCGAGATCACCTTGTTCCAGCGCAGCATGCCCTTGACGCAATCCTGGCTGTAGTCGTCGCGCAGGCGCATGTTGAGCGCGGTGAGCGCCGGCTCGTCCACCAGCTTGATCTCGCCGTCGATGAACTTCAGCACCGGATAGGTGGCGTTCTTGAGCTGATGATCGTCGTCGATCTGGGTCTCGTGATAGCGGCCCTTGATGCCGGTGTTGAAGGCGTTCGCCGCGTTGGTGGAGACTTCCGAGCCAAACAGATCGAGCGACAGCGTATAGTGCAGGTTCAGCTTCTTCTGGATAGTCGGCAGGTCGATCACGCCGAGCGCGCGGACCTTCGCGATGTCGGTGGGATCGGTGATGCCGGCTTCGCGCATCGCATCGCAGGTGCGCTGCACGACGCGGGTGATGCCGGTCTCGCCGACGAACATGTGGTGCGCTTCTTCCGTCAGCATGAAGCGGCAGGTGCGTGACAAGGGATCGAAGCCGGACTGCGCCAGCGAATGCAGCTGCATCTTGCCGTCGCGGTCGGTGAAATAGGTGAACATGAAGAAGGACAGCCAGTCCGGGGTCGCCTCGTTGAAGGCGCCCAGCATGCGCGGCGAGTCAGCGTCACCCGAGCGGCGGCGCAACAAATCGTCAGCCTCTTCACGTCCGTCGCGCCCGAAGTACTTCTGCAGCAGGTACACCATCGCCCAGAGGTGACGGCCTTCCTCGACATTGACCTGGAACAGATTGCGCATGTCGTACAGCGAGGGCGCGGTCTTGCCGAGGTGGCGTTGCTGCTCGACGGAGGCAGGCTCGGTGTCGCCCTGGATCACGATCAGACGGCGCAGCATGGCGCGATATTCACCCGGGACTTCCTGCCAGGCCGGCTCGCCAAAATGCTCGCCGAACGGCACGACCCGGTTCTCTTCCTGGGGAGCAAGGAGAATGCCCCAGCGATACTCGGGCATCCGCACGTAATCGAACTTGGCCCAGCCGCGCGGATCGACCGAATAGGCGGTGCGCAAGTACACCAGCGATTCCTGGAAGCCTTCCGGCCCCATGTCTTTCCACCAGTCCATGTAGCCGGGATGCCAGCCCTCCAGCGCTTTGAGCACTTGGCGGTCTTCGGCGAGATTGACGTTGTTCGGAATCTTGGTCGAGTAGTCGACGTTCATGATGTTCATGTTCATGGCCGTGCTCCTTGGTCTGTCTTCTGTCCCGGACCCTGCGCAGCGCGAAGCGGTGCGCTGCAGAGCCGGGACCCATTGTTCGGTCCACATGGGTCCCGGTTCTGCGCAGCGTCACCATAGCGCGTTGAAGACGCGCGTTGCGCTTTTGGTGCCGCAGCGCGCCCGGGACACGAGAATCGTTACACCCGCGTCATATCGAATTTCGGCTTCTGGCCGCTGCCGTAGCGGCGCAGCGCGCCTTCCTCGCCGACCGCGTTCGGGCGCTGGAAGATCCAGTTCTGCCACGCGGTGAGGCGCGAGAAGATTTTCGATTCCATCGTCTCGGGGCCGACGAAGCGAAGGCTCGCTTCCATGCCGGTGAGGCTGTCGGGCGAGAAGCTGGCGCGCTCTTCCAGGAACACGCGAACTTCATCATCCCAGTCGATGTCGTCGAGCGCGAAGGTGACGAGGCCGAGCTCTTCGGCCTGCTCGGCGTCCAGCGCCGTGCCCATCGTGGCTTCCGCGCGTTCCACATCGGACGGATCGGCCTGGAAGCGCGACTGAAGCCGCGTCAGGCCATGACTCATCGGATACGGGCCAAAATTCATCGCTGACAGTTCGATCGACGGCGGCGGGCGGTTGTCGCCCTGGCGCGTGCCGATCAGCATGTAGGAGCGGTCGGCGGCGAAGACGAGCTCGGCGAGCGTGCCGGCAAAGCAGGAGCCGGGCTCGACCAGCGTCACCAGCGTCCGCGAGGTGACGTCGATGCGCTTCAAGACACGCTTCCAGTAGTGCCTGATTTCGTTGACCAGCCAGTGCGCCTTGTTGGCTTCGAGGAAGGCGTCGCAGGCGAGCACATGGGCGCGGTCGCCATGGCTTTTGAACACCAGCATGGCGATCTCGAGCTCGTTGATGCGCAGATGCAGGATGGCGTCGTCGAGTTCGCGCGCGACCTGAAGCGGCCAGAACGCGACACCCTGCGCCATCATGCCGTCGATGTCGGCGGGCGGCGCGGCTTCAGGCGCCTTGATCGAGATCGTGGCGATCCGCGCCGCGCGGTCGATATCGACCGTGACAAAGCCGTAGCGGATGCTGGTCTCGTCGATGATGCGCTTGAGCGGCGTCAGCGCGATGCCCTTGCCGCTGCCCTTGCGCTTCGAGCTGTCGGCGAATTCCCTCGCGCGCTCGGCAACCTTGCCTTCGAGCTTGCTGTTCGGCGCGATCTCGTCGACCAGGCGCCATTGCACGGCGCGCTTGCCCTTCACGCCTTCTTCGATGGTGCAGAAGAAATCAGCGTGATCGCGGCGCACCTTGCGCTTGTCGACCACACGGGTGAGGCCGCCGGTGCCCGGCAGCACCGCGAGCAGCGGCACTTCGGGCAAGGCGACGGCGGACGCGCCGTCATCGGCGAGCATGATGTAGTCGGTGGCGAGCGCGAGCTCATAGCCGCCGCCGGCGGCCGAGCCGTTCACGACGGTGATGAAGCGCTGGCCGGAATTCTCCGACGAGTCTTCCATGCCGTTGCGGGTCTCGTTGGTGAACTTGCAGAAATTGACCTTGTGGGCATGGGTCGAGCCCGCGAGCATGCGGATGTTGGCGCCGGCGCAGAACACCCTGTTCTTGGCCGAGCGCATCACCACGACCTTCACCTCGGGGTGCTCGAAGCGCAGGCGCTGAACCGCGTCGGCAAGCTCGATGTCGACGCCGAGATCGTAGGAATTGAGCTTGAGCAGATAGCCCTCGAACAGGCCGCCATTCTCGTCGACGTCCATGGTCAGAGTGGCGACGTCACCGTCGACCGCGAGCTTCCAGTGCCGGTAGCGGGACGGCTCGGTCTGGAAATCGATGAATGTCGCGCCGCCTGAGAGGCGTCGATCTTCCCCGGCCATGGGCCACCCTTGAGTTCGTTTTGATTTTACCGTTAGATGAACAATAATGCATATTATTGCGCGCGTCTAGTCCTTAACGGCTCCCACATGCATTTTGTTGCATGTCTTCTCGCAGGGCCGCTGCAGCAAATTGCTCAATCGCGTCAAGGGTCGCTCCCGGCGCCTCGCGATGCGGAGAATGCGCCGCGTCTGACATGACTTTCAAATCGACCGGGCAATAGCATTCTTGCTGCGCGATCTCAGCCTGACGCAGCGTCCCGTATTGGTCGTCCACGCCTTGAAGGATCAGGACAGGAACGCGGATATAGGCGAGATATTCCGAGATATCCCAGTCGCGGAATTTCGGATCGAGCCAGGCGGCGTTCCAGCCATAGAAGGCGTTGTCGACCTCCTTGTGCCAGCGCGCGAGCTTTGACTTGAGATCGGTGGTCTCAAAGGCGGTCTTGATCGCGGCGATGGATTTCACCGAGATGTCCTCGACGATGAAATGCGGCGCGATCAGCACCAGGCCGCTCAGGCGATGATCCTGATGCGCGCCGGCGTAGATGGTCGCGATCGAGGCGCCGTCGGAATGGCCGAGCAGCAGGCCGCGCTTGAAGGCAATCGCATCGAGGATCTTCGGCAGCACGTCCAGCGCCTCGCGCTGCATGTAGTCAAGCGGCCGCGGCAACGTCACCGGGCTCGATTGGCCATAGCCTGCACGCGAATAGACGAAGATGCCGGCGGAGGTGGCCTGCTGGAGCTTTTCCGGGAAGTCACCCCATAGGCCGACGGAGCCGAGGCCTTCGTGCAGCATGACGATGGTGGGTGAATCGGCGGATTGCGGCGCCAGCCATTTGTATTCGAGGCTGGCGCCATCGATGCTGAGAAAGCCGGTGGAGGCGAGATTGGTCATGTTCTGTCGCTCTTCTTCGCGCGCGGACTTGGAACGAGACGCGGCCGCTGGTTCAGTCGTTCCCTCCCCCCTTGTGGGGGAGGGCTAGGGAGAGGGGTGCCACACGGGGATTCCGGGCGTGACGAAGAACATCTGGCGCGTGACGACGAACACCGCTTCCTGGGCCACCCCTCTCCCCGCCCTCCCCCACAAGGGAGCGCAGCGAGATTCGGCGCGACAGAAACGCAAGACATCCACGCACTCAATTCGCCCCGTCCCGCAGCTTGAACCGCTGGATCTTGCCCGTCGCCGTCTTCGGCAGCGAGTCCACCACATCGATCCAGCGCGGATATTTCCACGGGCCGATCTTCTGCTTG
Organism: Bradyrhizobium sp. MI1.11; assembly: GCF_055811255.1. NCBI lineage: Bacteria > Pseudomonadati > Pseudomonadota > Alphaproteobacteria > Hyphomicrobiales > Nitrobacteraceae > Bradyrhizobium > Bradyrhizobium sp. MI1.11. Next base: position 37,567 of record NZ_JBVVPM010000050.1, on the reverse strand, counting down.
ACGTGGTCCTTGAGCATCTCCTGCAGGCCCGTCGTCGTCGCGCCGGGGCGCAGCACGACGAAGGCCTTCGGCTTCAGCAGACCTTCCGGATCGGCTTCGGGCACGACGGCAGCTTCCAGCACGGCGGGATGCGTGATCAGCGCGCTCTCGACCTCGAACGGCGAGACCCAGATGCCGGAGACCTTGAACATGTCGTCGGCGCGGCCGCAGAAGGTGTAGCGGCCCTCGGCATCCCTGACATATTTGTCGCCGGTGCGGGTCCACGGTCCCTCGAACGTGCGGCGGCTCTTGTGGCGCTGGTTCCAGTAGCCTTCGCCGGCGGAGGGCGCATCGACCAGGAGCTCGCCGACTTCGCCGTCGGCGACATCCTGTCCGGCTTCGTTGACCAGCCGCACCGCATAGCCCGGCACCGGCTTGCCGGAGCAGCCGTATTTGATGTCGCCGGGCGCATTCGACAGGAAGATGTGCAACAGCTCAGTCGAGCCGACGCCGTCGAGAATGTCGACGCCGAAGCGCGCCTTCCAGCTGTTCCCGACGGATTCCGGCAGCGCCTCGCCGGCGGAGGTGCAGATGCGCAAATTCTTGCCGCCACGCTCGCTCTTCATGCTCTCGTCGTTGAGCATCGCCGCGAACAAGGTCGGCACGCCGTAGAAGATCGAGGGGTTGTAGCGGTTCATCAGGTCGAACATGCGGGCGGGCGTCGGGCGCTCGCTGTTGAGCACGACGGTGGCGCCAACCGACATCGGAAAGGTCAACGCATTGCCGAGACCATAAGCGAAGAACAGCTTTGCCGCGGAAAGGCAGACGTCGCTCTCGCGAATGCCGAGCACCTGTTTGGCGTAGGTGTCCGCAGTTGCCTGGAGATTCGAATGGATATGCCGCACGCCCTTGGGCATGCCCGTCGACCCTGACGAATAGAGCCAGAACGCCGGCTCATCCGGATGTGTCGCAGCGGTCGTGAACCGGTCGCTCTCGTCCGCAATCTCCTCGGCGAGCTGCTTGTGACCATTCTGCTTGGCGCCGGAGACCACGACATGCTCGAGATCCGGCATGCGGCCGACGACGTCCTTGATGACGGGATAGAGCGCTTCCGAGACGAACAGCGCGCGCGCACGGCAATCGGCGAGGATGTAGGCGTATTGATCCGATGTCAGCAGCGTGTTGAGCGGCACCGGCACGATGCCGGCGCGGATCGCGCCCAGAAACAGAAGCGGGAAGTCGATCGTATCCAGCATGATCATCGCCACGCGCTCTTCGCGGCGGACACCGAGCCGGCGCAGCATGTTGGCGGCGCGCCGCGTTTCGCGCTGGAGCTCGCCATAGGTGAGCCGCGAGACGGTGTCGTCGAAGGCGAGCTTGTTGCCGCGTCCCTCCTCGACGTTCCGGTCGAGCAGCCAGGTCACCGCGTTATAGGATCCCTCGCTCACGGACTTCTCCCCTGAATTTAGAATTATAATTCATAGAAAGACACCGCATTGGCTTGCTGTCAATGCCAGCAGGCACTATGTTTCATTAATACGCGCCGCAGGACCTCCTTAAAAGAAGACATCCGCTCAAGCAGGCCCATGATCCGTAGTCCATGACCGACAGTCCCGACGCCGAATCCCGATTTCTCGAACAGCTCGGCCAGCGCGTGCGCACCACGCGCGCGCTGCGCGGCATGTCGCGCAAGGTGCTCGCCAAGGTATCAGGAATATCGGAGCGCTACATCGCGCAGCTCGAAAGCGGCAAGGGCAATGTCTCCATCGTGCTGCTGCGCCGCGTCTCCGACGCGATGGGCGCGCATCTCGAGGACCTGCTTCCCTCGGTCGATCCGACCCCGGACTGGCAGATGTTTCGCGATCTCCTGCGCAAGGCGACGCCAAGTCAGATCGCGCAAGCCAAGGATTTGCTCGCGGGCGGCAGCGCCTCCGCGCCGCGGCGCGCGCCGTTCTGCGGCATCGCGCTGATCGGCCTGCGCGGCGCCGGCAAATCCACGCTCGGCCGGATGCTGGCGAAGAAGGTCGGCTGGACTTTTGTCGAGCTCAACAAGGAGGTCGAGCAGCAGAACGGGCTCTCGGTCGCCGAGATCATCGCGCTCTACGGCCAGGAAGGCTTTCGCCGCATGGAGCAGGCGGCACTGCAGCAGCTGCTCGCGCGCAACGAGCTGATGGTGCTGGCGACCGGCGGCGGCATCGTCTCGGAGCCCCTGACGTTCGACCAGATCCTGTCGTCGTTCTACACGATCTGGTTGAAGGCCGAGCCCGAGGAGCACATGGCCCGCGTCCGCCGCCAGGGCGATCTGCGTCCGATGGCCGACGACCGCTCCGCCATGGCGGAGCTGCGCAACATCCTCTTGAGCCGCGAGCCGCTATATGCGCGCGCGACGGCGGTGGTGGACACGGCAGGACTGTCCGTCGATGCCGCCGCGGCGCGCCTGGTTGATGCGGTGCGGCCGGTGCTGCAGAACGAAGCACGCAGCTTCGGGCTGCGCAGCGTGGCGCTGTAGGTCCGAACTCCCATGACCGACAGCGACGTCGCAATCTCCATGTTCGAGCGGATCGGCGGCAGCGCCACGATCGACCTGTTGGTCGATCGCTTCTACGAGCGGATGGATACGCTGCCGGAGGCGAAGATCATTCGCGCAATGCATGCGGACGACCTCGGCCTCATCAGGGATGTGCTGAAGCGCTATCTCACCGAATGGACCGGTGGCCCGAAACTGTATTCGGTCGAGAAGGGCCACCCGCGGCTGCGCCAGCGCCACATCGGCTTTGGCATCGGCGATACCGAGCGCGACGCGTGGATGCTCTGCATGCGCGGCGCGCTGGAAGAGACGGTGACGGATAGCGCTGCGCGACAGGATCTCGATCGTGCGATATCGGGCCTCGCCGACTGGATGCGCAACCGGTCGTGATTTTTGCACAGGCGCGTAGCCCGGATGAGCGAAGCGACATCCGGGTCTTCACGATGACTTTCCCGGGTATCGCTTCGCTCACCCGGGCTACAAGAGTTGCGACCGCACCGCCTCCGCGCCCTCGCGCAACAGCGGCAAAAATCGCTCGATCAACTCCTTGGCCGGCACCCGGTCAACATGAGCGCCCATGTTGATGGCGGCGACGATGACATCGTCATAACGACGCACCGGGACTGAGATCGAGCGGAAATGCGGCTCGGCCTCGCGGTCCACCAGCGAATAGTTTTGGGTGCGGTCGGCGGCGATGCGTGCGAGCAGCGCCTTTGCGTCGGTCACCGTCTGCGGCGTCAGCGCCTCGCGCTTCATCGCTTTCAGGCGCGCAGCAAGCTCGGCATCATCGAGCTGCCCGAGCATGGCGCGCCCGACCGAGGTGCAGAACGCCGGAAGCCGATAGCCGATCTCCAATCCGCCTGAGAACATCCGCGTCGGACTGCTGCGTGCGACGAACACGACCTCATCGCCGTCGAGTACCGCGAGCGAGGAGATTTCGTTGGCCGCTGTCGCAACGCGGTCGAGCACCGGCTGCAGGACCGTGACGAGCTGGCTGGAGCGCAGATACGACGCCGCCAGCGTCAGCACATGCGGCGTCAGCGAGAACAGTTTTCCGTCGCCGCTGACGAAGCCGCCGCGCTGGAGCGTGAACAGCATGCGCCGCGCGGTGGCGCGTGGAAGCTCAGCGGCACGGGCGAGATCGCTGAGTGTCATCGGTCCAGCCGTGGTGCCGAAGCATTGCAACAGGCGCAGCCCGCGATCGAGGCTCTCGACGAAATCCGTCGCGCGTTCGTCGCTCTCGCTTCGCTTCAGCTTGGGCATGGGTGTCGGGATCCTGCAAAATAGTGCTTGCTGCCAGACCAAGGCATGTCATAATTCGCCCATTCGTTCAATAGGCGGACAAACGCCACTCCACAAAGGATGCACTCGCCATGATGAGCCAGGAGCAGAACGACCTGATCACCCGCACCGGTCCAAAGGACCCCTGCGGGAAGCTGATGCGAAGCTACTGGCAGCCGGCGGCGCTGGTGGACGAGCTCGACGGCGATCGTCCGATCCGCCCCGTCAGATTGCTCGGCGAAAATCTGGTGCTATTCCGCGACGAGACCGGACGCTACGGGCTGATCGATCGGCACTGCGCGCATCGCGGCGCCGATCTCGCGTTCGGACGGCTCGAGCATGGCGGCCTGCGCTGCGCCTTCCATGGCTGGCTGTTCGACGCCACCGGGCAATGCATTGAAACCCCGGCGGAGCCGAAGGACTCAAAGCTCTGCCAGAACATTCGTCAGCGCTCTTATCCCGTGGTGGAGAAGAGCGGCATCCTCTGGGCTTATCTCGGCGAGGGTGAGCCGCCGGCCTTTCCGGAGCTCGACTGCTTCGTCGCGCCCGGCACGCACACCTTCGCGTTCAAGGGGCACATGGCCTGCAACTGGCTGCAGGCGCTCGAAGTCGGCATCGATCCCGCGCACGCCTCCTACCTGCATCGCTTCTTCGAGGACGAGGACACGTCCACGGCCTACGGCAAGCAGTTCCGCGGCGCATCGGCAGGCTCCGACCTGCCGATGACGAAGATCTTGCGCGAGTACGACCGTCCGATCATCAATGTCGAGCACACCGAATACGGCCTGCGGCTGATCGCGCTGCGCGAGATCGACGAGGAGCGCACCCATGTGCGCGTCACCAACCAGCTCTTCCCGCACGGTTTCGTCATCCCCATGAGCACGGAGATGACGATCACGCAGTGGCACGTGCCGGTCGACGACGAGAACTGCTACTGGTACGCGATCTTCACGAGCTACGCGAACCCCGTGGACAAGAAGATGATGCGCGACCAGCGGCTCGAGCTCTATGAGCTGCCGGATTACAAATCTCGCAAGAACAGGACCAACGATTACGGTTTCGATCCGCACGAGCAGCAGACGGCGACCTATACCGGCATGGGCACCGACATCAACGTCCACGACCAGTGGGCGGTGGAATCGATGGGCGCGATCCAGGACCGCACCAGGGAGCACCTCGGCACGAGCGACAAGGCGATCGTGCAATACCGCCGCCTGCTGCGGCAGGAGATCGAGAAGGTCGCAGGCGGCGAGAAGCCGATGCTGCATCTCGACGAGGCCACCGCACGTTCGATCCAGGGCCCGGCGACCATGGACGGCATCGGGCCGACACGAGGCTGGGAGATCTACTGGATGGAAGCCGACGTCAAGCGCCGCCGCAGCGCGCCGTGGACGGCGCCGGTGCCGAAGGAGATCGCGGACAACGTGCATCGGCTGACGGCGGCGGAGTGACGTTCGTGCACGGAAGCGGTAGGGTGGGCAAAGGCGCAAAGCGCCGTGCCCACCATGCTTCCACGAAGACGATAGACGCGGTGGGCACGCTTCGCTTTGCCCACCCTACATCAGTTGGGAGAGTGGCAAAGTGACTTTCGTCGCGCGTCATGCGCTGTGGTCGGATGAGCAGAACGACGCGGCGACACGCATGCGCCGCATCGTGGAGGAGAAGAACCTCGAGGTCATCCGCCTCGCCTTCCCGGACCAGCACGGCATTTTGCGCGGCAAGACCATCGTCGCGGCCGAGGCGATCGCTTCGCTGGAGAGCGGCTGCTCCATCACCACCACCATGCTCGCCAAGGACACCTCGCACCGCACGGTGTTTCCGGTGTTCACGTCGGGCGGCGGCTTCGGCATGAAGGAGATGGAGGGCGCGGCCGACGTGCTCATGGTCGCCGACCCCGCGACGTTTCGCGTTTTGCCATGGGCGCCGACCACGGGCTGGGTGCTGTGCGACCTCTATTTCAACGACGGCCGCCCGGTGCCGTTCGCGACGCGCGGGCTCTATCGCAAGGTGCTCGACGAGCTCGGCACGCGCGGCCACGATTTCGTGGCGGGCCTCGAGGTCGAATTCCACATCTTCAAGCTCGACGACCCGCATATGCGGCCCGAGGACGCCGGCCAGCCCGGCACGCCGCCTTCGGTGAGCCTGCTCAGCCACGGCTATCAATACCTCACCGAGCAGCGCTTCGATCAGATGGAGCCGGTGCTGGAGATTTTGCGGCGTGACATCGTCGCGCTCGGGTTGCCCTTGCGCTCGGTCGAGGTCGAGTTTGGGCCGAGCCAGTGCGAATTCACCTTCGCCCCGAAGAAGGGCCTGGAGCCCGCGGACAACATGGTGCTGTTTCGGAGCGCCGTAAAGCAGATCGCGCACCGCCACGGTTATCACGCTACCTTCATGTGCCGGCCGAAACTGCCGAACCTGTTCGCGAGCGGCTGGCATCTGCATCAATCGATCGTCTCGCGCGCGACCGGCGAGAACCAGTTCATGGCGAACGAGGGCAGCGAACCGCTCAGCGCGTTCGGCAAGGCCTATCTTGCCGGCCTGCTCGACCACGCCCGCGCCTCCACCTTGTTCACCACCCCGACCATCAACGGCTACAAGCGCTACCGCTCCTATTCGCTGGCGCCGGACCGCGCGATCTGGGGCCGCGACAATCGCGGCGTGATGATCCGCGTGCTCGGTGGCGCCGGCGATGCCGCCACGCGGCTGGAAAACCGCATCGGCGAGCCCGCCGCCAATCCCTATCTCTACATGGCCTCGCAGATCCTCTCAGGCCTCGACGGCGTCGACCGCAAGCTCGATCCGGGCCCCTCGGCCGACACGCCCTACGAGACCAAGGCGCCGCTGCTGCCGAAGTCGCTGCGCGATGCGGTCGCCGCCCTGAAGGACGATCCGTTCTTCCGCGAGAAGCTGGGTGCGGAGTTCGTGGACTACTACACCCACATCAAGAACGCCGAGATCGACCGCTTCCTGTCGGAGGTGACCGATTGGGAGCACCGCGAATATTTCGAGATGCTTTGATCTCCTCCCTCTGACCTCCTCCCTTGCAGGTGGAGGCGCAGCGGCTCAATGCTCACACCCCCGTGAGGTGACTTCGTCCCACCTGTTCCGGCGACATCAGGTCGCGGTCCGACGAAACCATTTTCGTCACGTGCCGAAAACCGCCGGAAAAACACCGGGGTTAACCTTTGTCCAGTGATCAACAACGGAGTTCGGTCATGTGGGGTCAATTGTTCAGCCTGATCTATCGCCTGTCCTGCCGGACCACTCTGATCGAAATCGGCGCGCATCGGCTGGCGCGCTGATGGGCCAGTCAGACGCCAATAGGTAAGCCGGATTGACCAGATAACGGGGATTTCCATGCGAAAGCTGATCCTGATCGCAGCGCTCTCGCTGTTCGCAACACAAGCACATGCCGGCGGTCCGCGCAGTCTGAGCCTTGCAGCGACCAGTGCAAACCAACCGGCGGCCGAGCAACCGGCCTCGCCGACAGCCGCACCGCAGACGACGCAAGCCCCGGCGGCAACGCAGCCGGCGAATGTCCAGACGGCAATCACCAGCCCGGCTTCAGCCGCGGCCACCGCGCCGACGCAACCCTCGGCCACACCGGTGACCAGCACGACCGAGACGACCAAGCCGAAGCGCCGCCAGCCGTCCACGGAGGCGCGCGTGATCCGCGAACTGCATCGGCATGGGATTTACTGGTGATTGCCAATGTCGTCCTGGCGAAAGCCAGGACGCATTACCCCGGGGAAGGGGTTTGGCGAAGATTCTTCCTCCGGTACTGATACCGTCCACAATGGACAGACCTCGCGGTATGGGTCCTGGCGTTCGCCAGGACGACACCGGGTGAGCGGCCACGCGTACCGTCCCTCACCTCGCCGCCGCCTCAAATCCCCAGGTATTTGTGCTGCAGATCCGGCTCGGCCATCAGTTCGTCGGAGGTGCCACTCCACACCGTCTTGCCGCGCTCGATGATGGTGTGGCGGTCGCAGATGCGGGCCAGGTGGTCGACGTTCTTGTCGACGACAAGGATCGACTGTCCCCGGCTCTTGAGCAGCGACAGGCAGCTCCAGATCTCTTCGCGGATCAGCGGCGCCAGGCCTTCGGTGGCTTCATCCAGGATGAGGAGCTTCGGGTTGGTCATCAGCGCGCGGCCAATTGCGAGCATCTGCTGCTCGCCGCCGGAGAGCTGGTTGCCCATGTTGGAGGCGCGCTCGGCCAGGCGCGGAAACATCACGTAGATCGCCGCCAGCGTCCAGGGATTGCTGCTGTCGAAACGATCGGCGGCGGCCGCGACCAGGTTTTCGCGCACGGTGAGGTTCGGGAAAATCTGCCGCCCCTCGGGGACGAGGCCGACACCGAGTTGCGCGATCCTGTAGGACGGCTGCGTCCGCACTTCCGAACCCGCAAAGCGGATGCTGCCTGCGCGCGCCGGCGTCAGGCCCATGATGGAGCGGATGGTCGTGGTCTTGCCCATGCCGTTGCGGCCCATCAGCGAGACCATCTCGCCTGATTTGACCGACAGCGACAGGCCGAACAGCACCTGGGACAGGCCATAGCAGGTCTCGATGCCGTCGACCTCGAGCAGCGTGTCACCCATCCCTTTTTCAGCCATGGTGCGTCACCACATGCGCCTCGCCGAGATAGGCGCGCTTGACGTCCTCGTTCGCCCTGATCGCGGCCGGATCGCCGGAGGCGATGACGCGGCCATAGACCAGCACCGAGATACGGTCGGCCAGCGCAAACACCGCCGGCATGTCGTGCTCGACCAGCACGATCGAGACCTCTTTACGCAGTTCCTGGAGCAGCTGCACCATGCGCTGGGACTCGGTGACGCCGAGGCCGGCCATCGGCTCGTCGAGCAGCAAAAGTTTCGGCTTGCTTGCCAGCGCCACGGCCAGCTCGATCTGGCGACGCTCGCCATGACTGAGCCTGGACACCAGGACATCGGCACGATGGGCGAGACCGACGCGGTCGAGCGCGGCATGCGCGGCATCGCGCAGGCCCTTCTCCTTGCGTGCATCGGCGAAGAAGCGAAACGAGGTGCCGGCATGCGCTTGCGCCGCGAGCGCAACATTGTCGGCGGCGGTGAAATCGAGCAGCAGCGAAGTGATCTGGAACGAACGTGCCAGGCCCAACGCGCAGCGGCGATAGGCCGGCAGATAGGTGATGTCGCGCCCCGCCAGCGAGACGCTGCCGGAATGCGGCTCCAGATGTCCGGTGAGCTGGCTGATCAGCGTGGTCTTGCCGGCGCCGTTCGGGCCGATGATGGCGTGCAGCTCACCCGCCGCGACGTCGAGCGAGACGTTGTCGGTCGCAATGATGCCGCCGAAGCGGCGCACCAGCTTGTCAACGCGGAGCAGCGGCTCAGCCACGTTGGAGCCTCCCGAGCAGGCCCATGATGCCGCCGCGGCCGAACAGCACGATCAGCAGCAGCATCGGGCCCATGATCAGCGCCCAGTATTCGGTGAGCTGCGACAAGAACTCTTCCAGCAGCAAATACACCACGGCGCCGATGACCGGACCGAACAGCGTGCCCATGCCCCCGAGGATCACCATCACCATGAGGTCGCCGGAACGCGTCCAGTACATCGCGGCCGGGCTGACGAAATCGGTGTTGTTGGCGAGCAGCGCGCCGGCAAGGCCGCACATCATGCCCGAGATGACGAAGCAGACCAGCTGGTAGCGTTTCGAGGGAAAGCCGATCGCCTGCATGCGCTGCTCGTTGGAGCGCAGGCCCTGCAGGACGAGGCCGAAGCGCGAATTGGCGATGCGCCAGATCAGGAAGACCACGCCCAATAGGCAGGCGAGGCAGAGATAATAGAACTGCGTGCGGTTCGACAGATTGATCAGCCCGGAGAAGTCGCTGCGCTTGTAGACGGTGAGGCCGTCATCGCCGCCATAACGCGCCAGCCCCGAGGCGACGTAATAGGCCATCTGCGCGAAGGCGAGCGTGATCATGATGAAGTAAACGCCACGCGTGCGAAGCGAGAGCGCGCCGATCACCAGCGCGTAAGTCGCGGACGCCGCGAGCGCGACGGGAAACTGGATGAAGCCGCTTCCCACGCCTTCCTGCGCCAGCATCCCGACCGCGTAACCGCCGATGCCGAGATAGGCGGCGTGGCCAAAACTCATCATGCCGCCAAAACCCATGATGAGGTTGAGGCTCGCGGCCGCCAGCGCCAGAATGACGACGCGGGTGAACAGCGTCAGGATGAAGATGTTGCCGGACAGTTGCGAATACAGCGGCAGCAGCACCAAACCAGCCAGCATCAGAGCCGTGACGGCCTTGCTCACAGTGAAAGTCTTCATCGGCGGCTGGCCGGAAACAGCCCCTCCGGACGCACCACCAGCACGATCGCCATCAGCAGATAGATCAGCATGGACGACAACGCGGGCGCGGCGGTGGAGGCCGCGGCGCCGCTCAGCACCTGCCGCAACAAATTGGGCAGGAAAGCGCGGCCGAGCGTGTCGATCATGCCGACAAAGATCGCGGCCAGGAACGCGCCGCGGATCGAACCGATACCGCCGATCACGATGATGACGAAGGCGAGGATCAGGATGTTCTCGCCCATGCCGATCTGCACGGTGAGGATCGGCGCCTGCATCAATCCGGCAAGGCCGGCGAGCGCGGCACCGAGGCCGAACACCAGGGTGTAGAGCAGCTTGATGTTGATGCCGAGCGCACCGATCATCTCGCGATTGGAGGCGCCGGCCCGGATCAGCATGCCGATGCGGGTGCGCATCACGCCGAGATAGAGCAGCAGCGCAACCAGCAGCGCCACGACGATGATGGCGAGGCGATAAGCGGGATAGTGAATGCCCGGCAGGATCGGCACCGGCACGGTGAGCCAGGCCGGCAGCGGCAGCGCAAGCCCGGCCGGGCCCCAGATCAGCCGCACGGCTTCATTGAAGAACAGGATCAGGCCGAAGGTCGCGAGCACGTGGTCGAGATGGTCGCGCCCGTAGAGATGCCGCAGCGCGGTCATCTCGAGCACGATACCGAGCACGAGCGTCGCGCCGAGCGCCAGCAGCGCGCCGAGCAGGAAGCTGCCGGTCCAGGCTGCGAAGGTCGCGGCGAAATAGGCGCCCATCATGTAGAGCGAGCCGTGCGCGAGGTTGACGAGATCCATGATCCCGAACACCAGCGTCAGGCCGGCGGCGAGCAGGAACAGCAGCAGGCCAAACTGCAATCCGTTCAAGAACTGTTCGACGACGAGCAGCATCAAAACTCTTTCAGGCGCACGCAGGTTCGCGCCGATGTTCGAACACGGTCGCCATCAGTGAAAGAGCTCCCCCTGCCTCTACAAGGCGGAAAAATGGGTAATGGCAGTATCGTTCCGAGGCAAGAGCGATTCGACACCCAACATGCACTTTGTTGCATGCCGATGCATCCGATCGGTCCTGGCCCCTGCAATCGGCCTTGCAAGAAGACTGCCGCGCAGGATGGGTCAACCTGACGCACCCAAAACGGATCACCCTCCCTCCGTTGCCGGAGAGAGGGTGTGAATTCGTCGCAACGTGTAGATGGAGCCGCCTAGTGCGACGTCATCTGCCGGGGAAGGTCATCCGGCTCGGCAAGCACGCTATTGGCCGTCGAGGCCTCCAGCGCCGCCATCCGGAACAGATAGGCGAGCGTCGCCAATCCGGTGTCTTCCGCCATCTGCGCGAGTTCGAGCGCCATGTCGGACATGTAGCCGAGATTTTCGTCCTTGATCTGCGCCATGATCTGGCTGTCCCGCATCATGTTCGACATCTCAGGCGCTCTTTCGTTGCGCGGCAGCGAGGCCGCAGAGGTTGGCACGGGCGACGGCGTCCAGACGCGGGCCGTCCTGTTGCACGATAGAAGGCACACCGATGCGATCATGCAGGGCATCGAGCGTCTCGCGACGAATGTCGATCGTCGCCGCCATGGTCCACGCATTCTCCACCAGAGCCGGTAGGCCGAGCGGGGTCACGACGAAGCCGGCCTCATGAAAGCGCGGCAACCACCAGGTTTCCATGATCGCGCTGACCTGCGCGATCCCCTGACCGAGGCAGAACTCCTGCACCGCCGCCATCAGTTGCAGGTTGAGCGCGCCGTCGCGGCGATCGCGCACGACGAAGTAGCGCGACCATTCCCAGACCAGCGGATCCGAAGGACAGCCGCGAACCGATGCCAGATGCGGAAAGACTTCGCTCATCATCGAAGGCTTGGTGGTCGGGTAGAGCCGGTGACCGCCGATAACACGGCGTCCCTCCAGCGCAAGCAGATAGACTGTGTCCTCGTCGTCATAAGAATCGATCTCGCGACAATCCGGCCTGCGCAGCGTCTCCCAGCGCCGCTCTTCGACGAAGATGTCGTGCCGCAGCCGGAAATGCTGATCGAGTACATCTTCGTAAAGGTGGCGATTTACTGCAGAAATGGCGTGAATCATGAAAGCCCCCATTCATCCTCAATGGAGGGCACCCTCTGCGAAAAGAGAATGGTTCGATATTGGGAAATTTCCCAGTACGTCGCTTAGGGATTGATGATCTTGTTGCGAATCGCCAGTGCAACCGCATGCGTACGGTTCACGGCTCCGAGCTTGCGCCCGGCGGTCGCGAGATGCTCTTCGGCGGTACGCTGCGTGATGTGCAGTATCTCGCCGATTTCCCAGGCCGATTTGCCCTGTGAGGCCCAGGAGATCACCTCGCGCTCGCGCGGAGTGAGGCGCGTCGAGGGATACGGCGCTGGATCGAGCAGACGGCGAATGTGGTCGAAGCCATACATCGCCATCAGGTGCAATGCCGGCTTGCTGCGGGCGTTGAGATCGAGATGGATGCCGCCGAGCGACACGGCGGCTTCATAGCCGGTGAGCCCGTGGATCGGCACGATGAAGCCGCGCGACATGCGGAAATCGCCGGCGCGGTTCATGACCTCCGCCGCGCCCGGATCGAGTTCGGCATCATAGGGTGCTTCCGACCACTCGAATGGGTTGACCGATTGTCGGCACATCCGCACCACGGGGTCGACGCGGTCGTAGTTGTTCTGGGTGTAGAGGCTGAACCATTCCGCGGGCCAGCGCTTGGCGAGCACCATCTGTGCGAACCGCTGGTCGGGATTCGGCAACCCTGTCACGATGATGGTTTCAAAGCCGAAGCGCCCGAAGGCCCCTTCGAGCGCATTCATAGCGTCCGGAACCCTCCGATAGGCCCCTAGCCCCTCAATGAAGTCGAGCGCTTCCCGGCCATAATCCACGGCGGACATCGGTGCGTTTCCTGACCCTCGCTGTGCGATATAGCACGTCTTTGGGCACTGCCTCAATTCACGGTTTCCGTAGTTTCCCGGTATCCCATTGACCCCGAAGGCTTAATCTACTTGTGGAAGAAGTGACGTCAAGATACACCTACAATGTCTGAAGCGGGGAAACCACGATGGAAGACGAGGACATCGCCCTCAACAGCGTGCTCGGCCTGGAACTCAACCGCGTATTTTTCGCCGTCCGCGAAACGGCAAACAAGCAGAAGATCATCGAGTTCGCGCGCGGGGTGCTGCAAAGCGAGCGCAGCAAGCCGGCAGAGAGCGCCACGCCGGACGGACCGGCGAGCTAGCACGCAATTGCTGTGAGCGCACGAACGGTCCGTTCGGTGCCATGCCTTCCTCTGATCTGAACCGAACAACCGAACGCGAATGTTTCCTTCCTTCTCCCCTTGTGGGAGAAGTGGCATAGGCGGCCTTCGGCCGCCGTTCTTAAAACAAAACGCCGATGCTTCGCATCGGCTATGGCGCCGGATGAGGGGTTGTTTCCACGCGTTCAAATGCGCGAGGCTCGCGCGGGAGAGAACCCCTCCCCCGTCTCGCTCTATCGCTGTGATCCACCCTCTCCCACAAAGGGGAGAGGGAAAGGCAGCGCCGCCCACGATTATCTTTTGGATGCCCAGGACATGATGACGCTGCGCCAGGTTGAAGTGATCCGTGCCGTGATGGTGACGGGCACGATCGGCGGCGCGGCGAAGCTGCTGAACGTTTCGGCGCCGGGCATCAGCCGCCTCGTCAAATACACCGAGCGCTCGCTCGGCATCCGCTTCTTCCAGCGCCAGAACGGACGCTATTTCCCCACCCCGGAAGCCGAGAACATCTTCGAGCAGATCAACGGCGTCTACAAGAAGGTCGACGACCTTTCCGAGATCATCTCCAAGATCGGACGCGGCGGATTGTCGGAATTGCGCATCGGCTCGGTGCCGAGCATTTCGCAAGTCATGGTGCCGCGCGCGATCGAGCGGGTCCGGCGGCGCTATCCGGATCTCGGCATCGACATCAACATCCTCAAGCTCGAGGAAGCCATCGACTACCTCATGCTCGGCCGCGGCGAGTGCGTGGCGATGAGCTACCGCCTGGAGCATTCCGGGCTCGACTTCATGCCGCTCGCCTCAGGCGAGCTCTACTGCATCGTGCCGCCGGGCCACGAGCTCGCCGGCCGCAAGCAGGTCTCGGCCGCCGAGATCACGCGCTATCCGCTGATCGGCATTGATCCCAACGATCCCTACGGGCGGATCATGGCCGAGATCTTCGCGCGCCACCGCCTCGCATACAACATCACCATCCGCGCCCGCTTCGGCACCACGGTCTGCGCGCTGGTGAAGGCGGGGCTCGGCATCGCCGTCATCGACCAGTTCACGGTGGCCCATGGCGGCTATCCCGGCATCGAGCTGATCAAGATCACCGAGCCAACGCGATTCGAGACCTATATCGCGGTGAAGCGCGGCGCGCCGCTGTCGCTTCATGTCGAGTATTTCATCGAGTCCCTGCGCGCGGAGATGCGCGCAGTCGAGCCGTCGCAGGGCAAAGGCAGGGCCGCGGCGGCACGGGGGCGGAAGAGATAACATTATGTTAGGTTTGCAGGACAAAAGGGTAATTGTGTTAGGCCGAGGAAAGACTATCGTTCCTAGCGGAAGCCCCTTGGAATTGGGCGGATTTCCCCGCTAATGGCCGGGACCGAACGCTCCCAACGAGACGATAGCGAACCATGTCAAAGCGCGGACCCGCCGCATCCAAAAAGCTCCTGACCGGCCTGATCGGCGCACCCATCGCGCATTCCGCCTCCCCTGCGATGCATGAGCGCGCCGCGGAGGGGCTTGGCCTGCGCGGACATTATCAGCTCATCGAAGTGGCCGGCGCCGATACGGCCGGGCTCCGGCTGATGCTGGAAGGCGTGCGGCGCCTCGGCTTTGCCGGCGTCAACGTCACCTTTCCCTACAAGGAGGCGGTGGTCCCGCTGCTCGATGAACTGGCACCGGGTGCGGCCGCCATGGGGGCGGTCAACACCGTCGTCGTCAGGAACGGACGGCTGACCGGCCACAACACCGACACGACCGGCTTTGCGCGCGCCGTCGCGCCGCTGCTGGCGCCGTCCGGCAACGCGGTGGCCGTGATCGGCACCGGCGGCGTCGGCAAGGCGATCGCCTTTGCGCTGGCGAGCCTTGACGTGACCGACATCCGCATCTTCGACAGCGAGCCGGCACGCGCCGAAAAACTCGCCGCGCTGCTCGTCAAGCAGGGGGGCGCCAGGGTCGCCGCAAGCGTCGAGGATGCGCTCGACGGCGCAACCGGCCTCGTCAACGGCACACCGGTCGGCATGCTGCCGAACCGGGAAACGCCGGTCTCGCCGACGCTGCTGCGTCAAAACCTGTGGGTCGCCGACGCCGTCTACTCACCGCTGATCACGCCGCTGCTGGCGGCCGCCCAAGCCAAGGGCGCGCGGATCATGACCGGCCGGGAGCTTGCGATCTACCAGGCCGCCGACGCTTTCGAACTGTTCACGGGTCTTGCCCCATCGACCGAGATCATGGGAGAGGCATTCGACGAGGTGATGGCGGCACGAAGCTCGGCCTATCACGCAGCGTAACCGAAGCGGCCGGACACAAGGCCGCGCACAACATCAACGAAAAATGGGAGGAGAGACCATGAAATCGACCATTCTGGCCGGCGCCCTGCTTGCCTTCGCGACTGCAACCAGCGTCCACGCCCAGGCGATCAAGCTCGCCGACGTCGCCGAGTTGTCCGGCGGCGGCGCCACCGTCGGCACCAACTGGAAAAACGGCATCGACCTCGCGATCGAGGAGATCAACGCCAAGGGCGGCGTGCTCGGCCGCAAGCTCGAAGTCACTCATGCGGATTCGCAATCCAACCCCGGCGTCGCGCGCGCGCAGGTGCAAAAGGCGCTCGACGCCGAGCCCTATGTGCTGCTCGGACCCGGCTATTCCGGCTCGGTGAAGGTGACCGCGCCGTTGGCGGCCGAAGCCGGCATCGCGCAGATCATGGGCGGCGAAGCCGCCGAGCTGACGCAAGGCGGAAACAAATTCCTGTTCCGCACCTCGTTCGGCCAGCAATCGTCGATGCCGAAGGTCGCCAAATACATTCACGACGACATGAAGGCGAAGTCGGTCGCCGTGGTCTGGGTCAACAACGATTTTGGCCGCGGCGGTCGCGATGTCGTCGTCAAGGAGCTCGACCGGCTCGGCTCCAAGGTGGTCGCCGATCTCTCGACCGAAGCAGGTCAGGCCGATTTCGCCGCCGACGTCGGCAAGATCAAGGCCGCCAATCCCGATGCCGTGTTCGTCTATTTGAACGAGGAAGAGAGCGCACGTATCCTGAAGGAGCTGAAACGTCAGGGCGTCACCGCGCCGCTGATGGGCGAGACCACGCTGATCGGGCAGAAGGTGATCGAGCTCGCGGGCGATGCCGCCAACGGCGCGCGTGGCCATGTCGGTCTCACCACCGATGCGCCGGTCGACCTGATCAAGGCGTTTCGCGACAAGTTCGCGAAGAAGTACAATTACGTGCCTGATCATAACGGCCTGAAAGGCTATCTCGCGGTCTACATGGTGAAGGCCACCACCGACAAGATGGGGAAGGTGGATTCGAAGGCGTTCGCCGACACCCTGCATGGCCTGACCATCAAGGCGGTGGACGAGCCAGGCATCCTAATGGACGTCACCTTCAGCGACACCGGCGACATCGACCGCCAGAGCTTTCTGGTGGAAGTGGTCGAAGGCAAGCAAGTGGTGAAGCAGGTGCTGCCTAAGGTGAAGTGAGGTCTTTGCCTCTCGCCGCGCCTGTCCGCCGAAGGTTTAGCGAAGGCGGATGCGGGGAGAGATCTTTCGTCTCCCTCTCCCCGCCCTTCGCGGGGCGAGGGTGAAAAGGAAGAACGGGGAGAGGGAGTGACAGACCTAAACTCGCGTCGATCCAGTTCAGTCGGGCTCTAACGATCAAAGAGAACCCATGTCCAATCTGTTCGATCTTCTGGTCGCGGGACTTGCCACCGGCGCGATCTATGCGCTGGTCGCGGTCGGCTTCACGCTGCTGTGGCAGACCTCGCAGACCATCAATTTCGCGCAGGGCGAGTTCGTGATGCTGCCGGCGTTCCTGATGCTGGCGGCGATGCATGCCGGCGCGCCGTTCTGGCTCGCGATCATCCTCGGCATCCTGCTCTCGATGCTCCTGCTCGGCCTCGCCTTCAAGATGCTGCTGGTGGATCCGATGCTACGCCACGGCGTGCTGCCGCTCGCGATCGCGACCATGGCGCTCGCGATCGGCCTCAAGGAGGCCGTCAAGCAGTTCTTCAGCGCCGAAGCCTCACCCTTCCCCTCGATCGTGCCGACCGGCGACATCTCCATCCTCGGCCATGCCGTCTCGCTGCAAAGCATCGGCGTTCTCCTCCTCGCCATCCTTGCCGTCTTCGGCTTGACTGCGCTTCTCAACCGCACCTCGCTCGGCCACCAGATGCAGGCGGCGGCGCAGAACCCGACGGTGGCGCGCATCATCGGCGTCCCTGTCGAGCGCATGATTCTCCTGACCTTCCTGATCAACGCGTTCCTGGTCGCGCTCGCCTCGCTGTTGATCACGCCGATCTACCTCGCGAAATTCACGTCCGGCGAGGTACTGGGCCAGGCTGCCTTCATCGCCGCGATCATCGGCGGCTTCAACCAGGTGCGAGGCGCGATCGCAGGCGGCCTCCTGATCGGCGTGCTCGACAATCTCGCAGCCGCCTATGTCTCGACGCAGTATCGCGCCGCCGTGCCGATGATCTTCCTGATCGCCGTCATCCTGTTCCGGCCGCAGGGCCTGCTCGGCCGCGCCGAGGAGCGCACCGTATGAGCGGCTTCGCCAAACCTCTCAAGATCGCGTTCGGCCTCATGGTCATCGCTGCGCTGATCGCAGTCCCCATGAACTTCAACCGCTATGGCCTGTTCATCCTGAGCCAATGGGCGGTGATGGCCATCGCCGCGATGGGCCTCAACCTCACGCTTGGCTATGCGGGCCAGGTCTCGCTGGCGCAGGGCGCCTTCGTCGGCATCGGCGCTTACGCGGCAGCGATCATGACCACGCATGGCTGGCCGCTGCCGGCGGCGATCGTCGTCGCGATCGGCCTGAGCTTCGCGGTCGGCTGGGTGCTCGGCTATCCGGCGCTGCGGGTGCAGCACCACTATCTCGCCTTCGTCACGCTCGCCTTCTCCACGCTGGCCTTCCTGGTGTTTCGCAACGAGAGCTGGCTCACCGGCGGCATCTACGGCATCTCCAACATTCCGCGCCCGCACATCTTCGGCATCGCGACCAACAAGCCGCTGCCGTTCTACTATGTCTGTCTCGGCTCGCTCGCGATCGTGTCGCTTGCAGTGTGGTGGCTGATCCGCTCGCCCTGGGGCCGCGCCTTCATGGCGCTGCGCGAAAACCCGCTGCGGGCGCAGTCGCTGGGCGTCGACACGCGACGCTATACGCTGATGGCGTTCGCGATCGGCTCTGCGCTCGGCGGCGTCGCCGGCGCGCTCTATGCGCCGCTGACGCAATATATCGATCCCGTGCCGTTCAACCTGTCGCTCTCGCTCGACCTCCTGATGATGGTGATCGTCGGCGGCGCCGGCTTCTTCCTGGGTCCGTTCCTCGGCGCGATGATCGCGGTGCTGCTGCCGGAATGGCTGCGCTTCACCGAGGGCTATTATCTGATGCTGTACGCGATCGCGGTGATGGGGCTGCTGATCTGGTCGCCGACCGGCATTCTGGGAATCCTCGACCGCTATCTCGCCGAGCGCCGAACCAAGGCGGCCTCGGCCCAGCGCGCCGTCGCAAAGTCCCGGCTGGAGACAGTGCAATGAGCGCGGTCCTCGAAGTCTCCGACATCAAGAAGAATTTTGGCGGCATCAGCGCCGTCGGCGGCGTCTCTTTCGACGTCCGCGAGGGCGAGATCCTTGGCCTGATCGGACCGAACGGCTGCGGCAAGTCGACCCTGTTCAACTGCATCCTCGGCCAGCTCACGCCGAGCGGCGGCGAGGTCAAGCTCGACGGCAAGGTCGTCACGGGCCTGCGACCCGCCGAGCTCAACAAGCTCGGGGTCAGCCGCACCTTCCAGCTCCTGCAGGTGTTCCCAAAACTCTCGGTGCGCGAGAACCTGATCCTCGCAGGACAGGAGCACCAGGGCAGCATGGCCTCGCGGCTGGTCGGCCGCTCCGATGCCGGCCTGACGGAGGCCGCCAACCAGATGATCGGCTTTTTCAAGCTCGATCATCTTGCCGACGAGCCGGCCGGCGGTTTGTCCTATGGCCAGCAAAAACTACTCGACGCCGCCATGGCCTTCATGGGCGGACCGCGGCTGGTGCTGCTCGACGAGCCCGCCGGCGGCGTCAACCCGTCGATGCTGGCGGACCTGAAGGAGCGGCTGGTCGCGATCAACTGCGAGAAGAACGCCACCTTCGTCGTGATCGAGCACAACATGGAATTCGTGATGTCGCTGTGCTCGCGCGTGATGGTGATGGCGGAAGGCAAAGTGCTGGCAATGGGACGACCCGACGAGGTCCGAAAGAACCCCGCCGTGATCGAAGCCTATCTCGGACATTAGGAGAGCGACCTTGAGCGATCCGATCCTCTTGGTTCACAATCTCGTCGGCGGCTACGGCAAGATGACGATCCTGAACGGCACCACCTTCGCCGTGCCGCAGGCCACCATCACCACCATCATCGGCCCGAACGGCGCCGGCAAGTCCACCGTGTTCAAGGCGATCTTCGGCCTGCTCAAGCTGCGCGAGGGCAAAATCAGCTTCGCCGGCCGCGACGTCACCAATCTGAGCCAGCGCGCGCTGCTCAATGCCGGCATCTGCTACGTGCCGCAGGGCCGCAACATCTTTCCCGAGCTGTCGGTGCGCCACAACATCGAGCTCGGCGGCGTTCCCGCCGGCAAGGGCATCGACCTGCAGAGCCGGATCGAGGCCGCGCTCGACCTGTTCCCGGCGCTGCGGCGGAAATCGACGCAGCAGGCCTCCACGCTATCTGGCGGCGAGCAGAAGCAGCTCGAAATCGCCCGCTCGCTGCTGCTCGAGCCGAAGCTCGTGCTGATCGACGAGCCGTCGATCGGCCTGTCGCCGCTGATGGTGCAGCAGACTTTCGACATCCTGAAATCCCTGCGCGACCGCGGCGTCACCATTCTGATGATCGAGCAGAACGCACGCTCGGCGCTGGAGATTTCCGACATCGGCATCGTGCTCGAGCTCGGCCAGACCCGCATGGTCGACGGTGCGAAGCGCATTTTGAATGATCCCCGCATCGGACAATTGTTCCTTGGCGGCGCCATGGAGGACAACGCAGCATGACCAAACGCTCGATCGCAACGGTCTCTCTCTCCGGCGCCCTTGACGAAAAGCTCCGCGCCATCGCATCCGCCGGATTCGACGCGGTCGAGATTTTCGAGAACGATCTGCTGTCGTTCGGCTCAGGCCCGCGCGACATCGCAAAGCTCTGCGGGGACCTCAATCTCGAGATTTGCGCGTTTCAGCCGTTCCGCGATTTCGAGGGCATGCCGGAGCCGCAGCGTTCGCGCAACTTTGCCCGCGCGATGCGCAAGTTCGACCTGATGCAGGAGCTCGGCACCGATCTGCTGCTGATCTGCTCCAACGTGTCGCCGGCCGCGCTCGGCGGCATCGACCGCGCCGCAGACGATTTTCGCGAGCTTGGCGAGCGCGCCGCCAAGCGGTCCTTGCGCGTCGGCTACGAGGCATTGGCCTGGGGACGCCACGTCAACGATTACCGCGACGCCTGGGAGATCGTGCGGCGCGCCGACCATCCCGCGATCGGCGTGATCCTCGACAGCTTTCACGCACTGGCCCCCGGCTTTCCGGTCCGCGCGATGGCCTCGATCCCCGGCGACAAGATCTTCCTGGTCCAGCTTGCGGACGCGCCGAAGCTCGAGCTCGACATCTTGTCGTGGAGCCGGCACTTCCGCTCCTTCCCCGGCCAGGGCGACCTGCCGGTCGGCGAGTTCATGGCGGCGATCGCGGCGACGGGCTATGCCGGGCCGCTGTCGCTGGAGATCTTCAACGACCAATTCCGCGCCGGCTCGGCCATACAGACCGCGGTCGACGGCCTGCGTTCGCTGATCCTGCTGGAGGACCAGCTTGCACCGGCTTGGCCAAAGCTCGTCAGCGAACCCTTGGCGCCCAAGCCCAAAAGTGGAGGCACGGGATTCATCGAGTTTGCCGTCAACGAGACCAAGGCCGGAGAACTCGCCCGCCTGCTTTCGCAGCTCGGTTTCCGAAAGACCGGCAAGCATCGCAGCAAGGCGGTGGAGCGCTGGTCGCAGGGCAAGGTCGAGCTCGTCGTCAACTCCGAGACCGACGGCTTTGCGCATTCGCACTACGTGACGCATGGCCCCGGCGTCTGCGCCATCGCGCTCGACGTCGACAATGCCGGCCTCGCCATGCAGCGCGCCGAGACACTGAAAGCGCGCACCTTCTACCAGCCGGTCGGGCCGGGCGAGCTCGAGATTCCCGCAATTCACGGCGTCGGCGGCAGCCTGCTGTATTTTCTCGACCAAGCCGGCAAGAACTGGAACACGGATTTCGAACCGGTCCCGAGCGACGCCGGCGCGGACGCGCTGCTAGCTGTCGATCACATCGCGCAGTCGATGCCCTATGACGAGATGCTGTCCTGGCTGCTGTTCTACACCGGCATCCTCGACCTCGAGCGGCTGCCGCAGATGGAGATCGCCGATCCCAGGGGCCTTGTGCAAAGCCAGGCCGTCATCAACGGCGACCAGAGCCTGCGCTTCGTGCTCAACGGCTCATCCGCGAACCGCACGCTGCCGGCCCGTTTCATCTCGGAGTTCTTCGGCTCAGGCGTGCAGCACGTCGCGTTCTCCTGCCGCGATATCTTTGCGGCGGTCGCGGAGATGCGCAAGCGCGGCGCGGATTTTTTGGATATCCCGGACAATTACTACGACGACATCGAAGCCAAATACGACCTCGCACCCGAGTTGATGGCCCAGCTGCGCGCCAACCACATTCTCTACGACCGCGAAGGCGACGGGGAGTTCTTCCAGGTCTATACCCACATCTTCGACGAGCGGTTTTTCTTCGAGATCGTGGAGCGGCGGGATTATCAGGGGTTTGGTGCGGCCAATGCCGGGATCAGGCTTGCCGCGCAGTCACGCGAAGTGCGGCCTGTGAGCATGCCGCGGGTGTAGTGGCCGTCATTGCGAGGAGCCCTTGCGACGAAGCAATCCAGAATCCCTCCGTGGAAAGATTCTGGATTGCTTCGCTACGCTCGCAATGACGAGAGAGAGAGAGCTGAGAACCCCTCTCCCCGTAAGGACGGGGAGAGGGAGAAGCAATCAGCTCACTTCATCGCGCATTTGTCGTGGAAACGATCCTGGTCGTTTTCGACGATGGTCGCGACCGTCTTCAGCGAGAGTTGGCCCTCGCCGTCCTTGACCACGTCCTGGAGATAGAAGCTCTGCACCGGGATGTGGTTCTTGCCGTACTTGAAGGGACCGCGCAGCGACTTGAAGTTGGCCTTCTCCATCTCGGCCTTCATCGCGTCCTTCTTGCTGGTGTCGCCCTTCACCGCGACCACCGCGCTGTTGATGAGCTGGGCCGCGTCGTAGGCTTGCGCGCCGTAATAGGTGGGACGCAGGCCGGTGTATTTCTTGCGATAGTCGGCGACGAAGCGCTTGTTCTGCTCGTTGGGCAGATCATTCACCCATTCCTGCGCGCCGGGAACGCCGAGCGCATTCTCCTTCTGCAGCGGCAGCGACAGCTCGTCGACGGTGAAAGCCGTGTAGAGCGGCATCGTGCTCTTCAGCCCGGCCTGCGCATATTGATTGAGGAACTGCACGCCGGCTGCACCCGGATAGAACACGAAGATCGACTCGGCCCCCGAGGCGCGCGCCTTGGACAGCTCGGCGGAGAAGTCGAGCTGGCTCGGCCAGACCGTGTATTCCTCGCCCTTGACCTCTCCCTTGAACGTGCTCTTCACGCCCGCGAGCATGTCCTTGCCGGCGGCATAGTTCGGGCCGATCAGGAACACGCTCTTGACGCCCTTCTGGTTCATGTAGAGGCCCATGGCAGCCGGCGTCTGGTCGTTCTGCCAGGAGGTCGAGAACACGTAGGGCGAACAAAGATCGCCGGCGAGCTGCGACGGGCCGGCATTGGCCGAGATCAGGAAAGTCTGCGAGTCCACCGCGGTCTTCAGCGAGGCCAGCAGCACGTTGGACCAGATATAGCCGACGATGAAGTCGACCTTGTCGGACTGCACCAGCTTCTCGGTCTTCTGCTTGCCGACGTCGGGCTTCTGTCCGTCGTCCTCGTAGATCACCTCGACCGGCTTGCCGTCCATCTTGCGGCCGAGATGATCGAGCGCGAGCTCGAACGAGTTGCGCATGTCATTGCCGATCACGGCGGTCGGGCCGCTGAAGGTCGAAACGAAACCGATCTTGATGGTGTCGCCGGCGGATGCCGGGCCTGCCAGCACCAGCGCCGCTGCGCCCGCCAGCCAGAATGCCGTCCTCATAACCACTCCCCTCCATATTATTATGCCCGGAAGCGGGGTCATTGCCGCCCCGGGTCATCTCTATTGAACGCAAAATCTCTCGCGCCGCCAATGGCTCGGCGCCCGCCCCTGCACCGTATTTCGCCCCGATCGGCGATAGCAAGAAATATAATTCTACTCACTTCGGCGGAGCATGCGGCGCTTTTTCGCGGGATAGCGATACACTCGATACCCTTAGCCTATGCGTCCATTGATGACGGCTATTGGACCGCCACGCCCAATCCGCACTTAAATGAGAGAATAGAGCAGCGAGATTCGAGGGCGCAACATGACCACGACACCGCACCGCGTCGTCATTGTCGGAGCCGGCTTCGGCGGGCTGGAGACGACCTACCGGCTCGCCGGCAGCCCGGTCGAGATCACGCTGATCGACCGCCGCAACCATCATTTGTTCCAGCCGCTGCTTTACCAAGTCGCGACCGCCTCGCTCGCGACCAGCGAGATCGCCTGGCCGGTCCGGCATCTGATGCGCGACCGGCGCGACGTGACGACGCTGTTTGCGGCCGTCAGCGGGGTGGATGCCGACAGGCGCTGCGTGCTGATCGACGATGGCAGCGAGGTGCCGTACGACACGCTGGTGCTCGCCACTGGCGCGCGGCACGCTTATTTCGGCCACGACGAATGGGAGCAGTTCGCGCCCGGCCTGAAGACGCTGGAGGACGCGACCACCTTGCGCCGTCATATCCTGGTGGCGTTCGAGCGCGCCGAGCGCGAGACCGATCCGGCCAAACGCGCGGCACGGCTGACTTTCGTCATCGTCGGCGCCGGCCCCACGGGCGTCGAGCTCGCCGGCACCATCGCCGAGATGGCGCACCACACCTTGCCAGCCGACTTCCGCAATATCGACACCAACAAGGCGCGGGTGGTGCTGATCGAGGCGGGTCCGCGCGTGCTCGCAGGCTTTCCCGATGATCTCTCGGCCTATGCGCAGGCCTCGCTGGAGAAAATCGGCGTCGAGGTCGTGCTGGGACAGGCCGTCACTGAGATCGACCGCGACGGCGTGGTGTTCGGCGGCGAGCGGCTCGATGCCAAAACCAAGATCTGGGCCGCCGGCGTCCGTGCCTCGCCCGCCGCGGAATGGCTGGGCGCACCGGCCGATCGCGCCGGACGCGTCCAAGTGGAGGCCGATCTCACCATCCCCGGTCATCCCGAGATCTTTGCGATCGGCGACACCGTCTTGATCAACGCCTGGGACGGCAAGCCAGTGCCCGGCATCGCGCCGGCCGCCAAGCAGCAGGGCCGTCACGTGGCTGAGACCATCAAGGCGCGGCTGCGCCAGGAGCCGACAGGCCCGTTCCGCTACAAGCACTCCGGCAGCCTCGCGCAGATCGGCAAACGGCTCGCGGTGATCGACTTCGGGCGCATCAAGCTGCGCGGCACCATCGCGTGGTGGATCTGGGGCATCGCCCACATCTACTTCCTGATCGGCTTGCGCCACCGCCTCAGCGTCGCGCTGAGCTGGCTCTGGATCTACGCCCGCGACCAGCGCGCCGCGAGGCTGATCACGCAGGGAAGCAGCAAGGTGGTGTAGCTTTTTCTTCCTTCTCCCCTTGCGGAAAAGGTGGCGCGAAGCGCCGGATGAGGGGTCTGTCTCAGCGCGCTCGAAAGAGAATGACTCGCGGAGAGAACCCCTCACCCGGCTTCGCTTTGCGAAGCCACCCTCTCCCACAGGTGGAGAGGGTGCAGCGGCGCTCGCGGCTACATCACTACTTCACCAACCCGCACCCACCTTCCGCCAACGGTCGAAACGCCTGCTCCGCAGAGATCGTCGAGACCAGCTTGTAATAATCGTACGGATATTTCGACTCCTCCGGCTTCTTCACCTCGAACAGATACATCGGATGCACGACGCGGCCGTCCTGGCGAATCGCGGTGTCGCCGAACAGCTTGTCCTTACCCCTGAACTTCTTCATCTCGGGCACGGCGTCCTTGGCATTGTCGCTGCCGGTGGCGGCGACCGCGTTCAGATAAGCCAGCGTGGAGGCATAGACTCCGGCCTGGTTGCCGCTCGGCATCTTGCCGTTCATGCCGGGCCGCACCGCGAAGCGTTTGGCGAAGGCGCGGGTGTCGTCGTTCATGTCCCAATAGAAGGCTTCCATGAGCTGGAGCCCTTGCGCGACCTTGATGCCCATGCCGTGGACGTCGTTGATGAAGAGCAGGAAGGCGACGAGCTTTTGTCCGCCCTGCTGGATCCCGAACTCGGCGGCCTGCTTCACCGCATTGATGGTGTCGCCGCCGGCATTGGCGAGCCCGATCACCTGCGCCCTCGAGCCCTGCGCCTGCAACAGGAAGGAGGCGAAGTCGGAGGTGCCGAGCGGATGCTTGGAGGACCCCAACACCTTGCCGCCATGCGCCTCGATGTATTTCTGGGCTTCCGCCTCGATGCCCTTGCCGAGCGCGTAATCGACCGTGAGGAAATACCAGTCCTTGCCGCCGCGCGACATCATCGCGGCCGCCGTGGTGTTGCCGGTGGCCCAGGCGTCGTTGACCCATTGGATGGTGTTGGGGGAGCAGGCCTTGCCGGTGAGATCGGAGCTCGCGGTCGACGATGCCAGGAACGTCATGCGGCTGTCGCGCAGCAGCGTGTTGATGGACAGACCGACCGCCGAATTCGGCACGTCGACAATGGCGTCGACGCCTTCGACATCGAGCCATTTGCGCGCGATGGCATTGCCGACGTCGGCCTTGTTCTGGTGATCGGCATAGACGATCTCGACCTTGATGCCTTTGCCGCCGCCGTTGAAATCCTCAGCGGCCATGCGCGCGGCCTCGACCGAACCCATGCCGTTGGTGTCCTGGAAGATGCCCGAGATATCGTTGAGCACGCCGACGCGCACGACATTGTCCGATATCTCGGCATTTGCCGCACCGCCAATCAGGCTCGCGGCCAGCGCAAGCGTCCACTTCAAATGTCTCATGGTTCCCTCCCCTGTCGTATTGATTGTCTTCGACGCCAGTAGCATCAGGCCGGCGTGATCGTTACAGGCAGGCTGTCAAGACCGCGCAGCGTGTTGTTGAAGCGGCGCTGTGGCTCGCCCGTGATCTCGATCTTCGCGATCCGGCGAGCCAGCGCCGCAAGCATTGTCTCGCCTTCGAGCCGCGCGACCAGCTGGCCGACGCACATGTGAATACCTGAGCCATAGCCAACATGGCCGGACGTGCGGCGGGTGATGTCGTAGCTGTCAGGCTTGTCCCAGCGCCGCGGATCGCGATTGGCAGCCGCCAGGAACATCAACACCTTCTCACCCTCACCGATGGTCGCGCCTGACAGTTCGACCTCGCGGGTTGTCGTGCGGAAGAAGGTCTGCACCGGGCTTTCAAAGCGAACGGCCTCCTCGAAAGCGTTGCGTGCCAGCGTGACATCGTTGCGCAGGCGCTGCCACTGCTCAGGGAAGCGCGCGAGGCAGTAGACCGCAGCCCCGATGCCGTTGACGGTGGTGTCGAGGCCCGCCGACAGCAGCGAACGCACCAACAGCGGCGCTTCGGTGGCGGTGATGGCACCCTCGTCGACATGGGCGTGGATGCAGGCGCCGATGCCGCCGGGCGTGAGGTTGTCCCGCTGGCACTGCTCGGTGACGTAAGCCTGGTGTGGCGCCGAGCGCGCGATGGCTTCCTGGCGCAGCTCGTTCGGCGGGCCGAAGGCGTTGAACACGACGCTCGCATAGGGAATCAGATGTTCGCGCCCCTCCGGCTTCAGCCCGAGCGCATTCGGGAAGATCGACAGCGGATAGGCCTCGGCGAGGTCCGTGATGGCATCGAAGCTGCGCTTCTCCAGCAGCGCGTCCACACGCTGTTCCGCTGCCGCGGCAAAGCGGTCGCGCAGCCCCTTCATGACCGTCGGCGACAGCACCTTTGAGAGCACCGCGCGGGTGCGGGTGTGCGCGGGCGGATCGGCTTCGAGGATCAGGCTCGGCGGCCGCCACGGCGTCTCCTTCTTGAAGTCGGACAGGCCGACGCCGCGGCTGGAGCAGAAGGTC
This sequence comes from Bradyrhizobium sp. MI1.11, assembly GCF_055811255.1. Taxonomy (NCBI): domain Bacteria; kingdom Pseudomonadati; phylum Pseudomonadota; class Alphaproteobacteria; order Hyphomicrobiales; family Nitrobacteraceae; genus Bradyrhizobium; species Bradyrhizobium sp. MI1.11. Next base: position 9,969 of record NZ_JBVVPM010000050.1, on the reverse strand, counting down.
GCGGGATCATTCAGGACGGCATGGACCTCGGCATAGCGCGCGACGCCATAGACGTTCCACTTGTCGAGATAGACGACAGGTCCCGCCTCCCGCAGCAGCTCATGCGTGGGATAGGGATCGGCGAAAAAATCCATCGCGAAAGGATCGACGTCGAGATGCGGGACGGCCGACGAACCGTTGATTTCCGGGGAGCTGGAAGCGCTCATGGAAGTCCTCACTTATTTTGATCTTGTGCAAGGGCGGCGCTTACCCTTAGGTCTTTCGGACACGCCGCGAGACAGAATCCCGATATGCCGCCGTCTTCGACCAGAGCCCGCCAGAAACCTGCGCCCCCCGATACGGGACCGACGCTCGATCTCGACCGCTACGTCCCCGCGTTCATCACCTTCATCGCCAACAAGCTCTCGAACAGCGCCACGGCGTTCTATCAGCGGCAGTTCGGCGTCAACGTCACGGAATGGCGGATCATGTCGCTGCTGGCGATCGAGCCCGGCATTCCGGCGTCGCGCATCTGCCACGTCATCGGTTTCGACAAGGGCCCGGTGAGCCGAACGCTGGCCGGTCTGGAAAAGCGGGGCCTGATCTCGATCCGCACCGATCCCAACGATGGGCGCACCCACTCGATCTCGCTGACGGCGAAGGGCCGCGCCATCCATGACAAGGTGATCGTCGCGGCATTCGAGCGCGAACGGCGCCTGTTGTCCTGCCTGGACAAAGACGAGCGCGAGGTGCTGATCGACCTGTTGCGCCGTCTGCACGAAAATCTCGGCGCGGTCACCGGCAGCACCGAGACCTGACGAACCACGCAGCGAGCGCTGAGCCCTGTCATGTCCGGGCATGCACCGTCGTTCGCCGGCGGTACCCTCTCTGCCGAGCATAGCTTCCTCCGATCCGACGCGGCGGTTCTCCCGCCGTCATCCTAGTCTGGAACGGTTCGCACAAACTAGTTGCTTAGGCAACAAAAGAATCATGCAGGATAATGCGGCAGGTTGGCTGGCCTTTTTCTTTCACCCGCTCTCGTGTTCCGGACGCGCTGCAGCGTGAAGCGCTGCTGCGCAGAGCCGGGATCCACGCGACCGCGCGCACAAACGAGATAGGCCCGGCTCTGCAGCGCATCACTGGGTGCTGCGCTGCTTCCGGGGCACGGGCCCAAGCCCTACAGACCGATCCACTCGCCTGGCGCAGCGTCATCCAACCGCGCCACCGCATCGGCACGCCGCGTCAGCACCGCGCGCTGATTGATGTAGCCCTTGTCGGTGATCTCGCCGCCGTCCACCGACGGCGGCTCGTCGAGCAGCAGGGCACGCGTGGCGTGGCCGGAGGAGTTGGCGCCGTGTTGCTTGAGCTTCGCCAGACCCTGCGCGATCGCGGCTCTGACCTTGTCATGCGCAAGCACGTCGTTGACGCCTGCGGTCTCAGGCAGGCCGGCATGCGCGCGGCACGCAGCGATGTTCGGAAACACCAGGAAGCGCACCTCGTCGCCGCCATGGCCGGTGATGACGATATCCTGCGCGAGCGGCGCCAGCGCGGCGATGCCGGCGAGGCGCAGCGTGCCGACGCTGACCCAGGTGCCGGAATTGAGTTTGAAATCCTCCGCGACGCGGCCGTCGAAGAACAGGCCGCGCTCGGGCCGCTTCGCATCGGCGAACTTCACGGCGTCACCGATGAGATAAAATCCCTCGTCGTCGAACGCCTGCCTGGTCAGCTCCGGCGCTTTCCAATAGCCCGGCGTGACGTTGGGGCCGCGCACGCGCACCTCCAGCTTGTCGCCCGAGGTGACGAGCTTCAATTCGGTGCCGGGGATAGGCACGCCGATGTTGCCCGAGCGTTCCGCGAGGAAATGGCAGTCGGTGGCCAGCGGCGAGGTCTCGGTCGAGCCCCAGGCCGAGACCATCGGCATCGCGCGGCCAACAGTCTTGACGGAGAGTTCTTCGAGCGCGTCCCAGAGATTCTGCGGCAACGCGGCACCGGCGTAGAACGCGAATTTCACCTCGCTGAAGAAGCGGCGACACAGTTCCCCGTCGCCGCGCAGCGCCGCGATCAGCATATCGAAGCCGCGCGGCACGTTGAAATAGACCGTCGGCATCACGCTTCTGAGATTGGCGAGTGACATCGCAAACAGACCGGGCGCCGGCTTGCCGCCGTCGATATAGAGCGAGCCGCCATTGCGCAGCACGAGATTGAAATTGTGGTTGGCGCCGAAGGTGTGGCTCCAGGGCAGCCAGTCGAGAATGACGAGATCGTCGCGCCCCTGTTCGAGAAACGTCCAGGTCTGCGCCTTGGCCTGCTGGCTCGACGTCAGCATGCGCTGGGTGTTGATCACGGCTTTCGGCGTGCCGGTCGAGCCCGAGGTGAACAGGAATTTTGCGATGGTGTCCGGTGTGACAGCGGCGAAGGCTCTTGCGACGTCCGCCGTTTCAGGCGTCGCCGCAACGGTGCGAAAGGCGAGCGCATCGGCGTCGCTCGCGTTGCCGCTGATGACCTGCGCACGATGCAGCGGCTTGATCGCGGCCAGCGCCGCCGCAAACGGCTTGGTCGCGGAGACATAGATCGCGCCGGGCTCCAGCAACGAGATCATGCTCCTGAGCTTGTCAAAATCCTTCGACATCAGCGAATAGGCTGGCGAGATCGCGGCCGAGGGCACGCCGACATGCTGGGCCGCGAGCGCAAGCAGCGCATGGTCGATACTGTTATCGGATAGGATCACGAGCGGGCGTTCGGCGCCGAGTCCTTGCGCCAAAATCCACGACGCGGCCGCGCGGACTCTCCGCAAGGCCCCCGCGTAGGTCATGGTGGCCCAGGGCGTATCGGCGCGGTCACGCTCAGCGAGGAAGACCGTGTCGGGCTTTTGCCGGGCCCATTGCTCCAGCCAGTCGCCAACGCAGCGCGCGCCATCGCGCAGCGGCTCGGGCGAGCGCAGCACGATGCTGCCGTCGGCGCGATGCTCGGCAACGGTTCTGGGTGTCGCAAACAGGCTCGCAGCATCACCGCGAGGGGCGGTTGTCATGGTTTCCTCCTCGCCCGGAAGCCGGGATCGGCCGCAGCCTCGTCGCGGACCGCGTTGGCCGGCATGTTGGCCACGACAATAGTTGGGGCGCAAGCTCGGGCCCGGTGAGCTGCCCATTATTTGCGCAAATGCCCGTAACAGGGCGCTGACACGCAGGCCAGCCGGCGCTCGAAATATCCCCCAAGCCACTGATCTCTCGATAACATCCGCAGCACTTGTCCTGCCCGGATTCTGTACACAATGGCACATCGCTTGCTTCGATCCGGGTGAAGAGACGTAGCCGGAGTTTGTCGCCATGAGGGCTGAAATGGGGGCTGAGCAGCCTGAAACGATCGCCGCGATCGTGGCCGCGCACCGCGCGGGCACGCTCACGCCGGCGCAGACGGTCGCGCGCACCTATCAGCGCATCCGCGACCACAACGATCCCGCCGTCTTCATCAGCCTGCGCGACGAAAACGACGCGATCGCGGAAGCCGAGAAGCTCGTCGCGAAGGAGGCCGCCACGCTGCCGCTCTACGGCGTGCCGGTCGTGGTGAAGGACAATATCGACGCGCTGGGATTTCCGACCACCGCGGCGTGCCCGGCCTTCTCGTACATCCCGACACACGATTCGACCGCGGTTGCGCGGCTGCGCGCCGCCGGCGCGATCATCATCGGCAAGACCAATCTCGACCAGTTCGCGACCGGCCTTGTCGGCGTGCGCTCGCCCTATGGCATCCCCAGAAACGCGATCCGTGAGGACCTCATTCCCGGCGGATCGAGCTCGGGATCGGCTACCGCCGTCGGCGCCGGGCTGGTGCCGCTGTCGCTCGGCACCGACACCGCCGGCAGCGGGCGCGTGCCGGCGATGCTCAACAACATCGTTGGTCTGAAGCCGAGCCTCGGCATGATTTCGACCGCTGGCCTGGTGCCGGCCTGCCGGACGCTGGACTGTATCTCGGTGTTCGCGCTGACCGTGGACGACGCCGCGCTGGCGCTCTCCGTGATGGCGGGTCCCGACCAGGCCGATCCGTTCTCGCGCGACCGGCCGCTCGGCGCGATCACCCCGCTCCCGGCAAACCTGCGCCTCGGCGTGCCGCGCAGCGGACAGCTGATCTTCTTCGGCGACAAGAAGGCGGAAGCGGCTTACGCTGACGCGTTGAAGCGCTGGACCGCGCTTGGCGCAACCCTCATCGAGTTCGACCTCGAGCCATTCTACGAGACGGCGCGGCTGCTCTACGAAGGACCGTGGGTCGCCGAGCGCTATCTCGTGATCCGCGACCTGCTCGCCTCCGCGCCGGATACGATCCATCCGGTGACACGCGAGATCACCGCGGCCGGTGCGCGGTTAACGGCGGCGGAGACCTTCTCCGCGCTCTATCGCCTGCAGGGCCTGCGCAAGATCGCCGAGCGCACCTTCACCAATATCGACGCGCTGGTGCTGCCGACGGCGCCGACGGCCTATACGACCGCGCAGGTGCTGGCCAATCCGATCGAGCTCAACAGCCGGCTCGGCACCTACACCAATTTTGTGAATCTGCTCGACCTCTGCGGTCTCGCGCTGCCGGCGGCGATGCGCGCCGACGGCATCCCGTTCGGCATCACGCTCCTTGCACCCACGGGTCACGACGCGCTGCTCGCGAGCATCGGACGCGTGTTTCATGCCGATACCAAACTGACGCTTGGCGCAAAGGGTGCGGCGCAAGCAGCGCTGGCGCCGCTTGCCGCAAACGGCATCGACGAGATTCCCATCGCCGTGGTCGGCGCGCATCTGTCCGGCATGGCGTTGAACGGCGAGTTGAAAGCGCTGAACGGCCAGCTGATCGAGGCGACCAGGACCGCGGCGGACTACAAGCTCTACGCATTGAAGACCACGCCGCCGAAGCCGGGCATGCTGCGCGTCGAAACCGGCAAGGGCGCGTCGATCGAGCTGGAGATCTGGATGCTGTCGTCGTCCGCCTTCGGCAAGTTCGTCAACGCGATTCCCGCGCCGATGGCGATTGGCACCGTGCGGCTGGCGGATGGCCGCAGCGTGAAGGGATTTCTCGTCGAGCCCGAGGTGCTGGGCGAGGCGCGAGATATCACGGCTTATGGTGGATGGCGGAAGTTTATGGCGGAAGCCGCTACGGCATAGGTCTCGTAGGGTGGGCAAAGCGAAGCGTGCCCACCATCACCGTCAGCTTGGGTAGATGGTGGGCACGGCGCTTTGCGCCTTTGCCCATCCTACGGCACCGTGCGCGCGGCCCTACACCGACACCGCGTAGATCTCGTACTCCCCGCGCACCAGCTCGATATGCGCGCGCATCGCGGCGGCGGCGCCCTGCTTGTCGCCGCGCATGATCGCGACGACGACGCGGTCGTGCTCGGCTTGCGACTTTGCCAATCGGCCGAGGTTGCGGAACTGGGCGCGACGAAACGGCTGCACGCGCACGCGCGTCGCCAGCGTGATCTCGGCGATGTAGCCGTTCTGCGATCCCGCATAGATCGCGTTGTGGAAGCGCTCGTTGACCTCGTGGAAGCGCTCGGGATTGCCGGCGTAGCTCAACACCCGCAGCTCTTCGTGGATGGCTTCCAGACCGTGACGCTCAGTGGCCGACATGCGTTCGGCGGCAAGACCCGCGCACAGCGCTTCCAGCTCCGCCATCGCCTCGAACATGCCCGTCAGCCGTTCGAACGAAGGCTGTGCCACCACCGCGCCGCGATGGGCGCGTGCTTCGACGAGGCCGCTTGCCACGAGCTGGCGCAGCGCTTCCCGCACCGGCGTGCGCGAGACGCTGAAGCGGCGCGCGATGTCGGTCTCGTCAAGCGGCGCGCCGGGCGGCAGAGCGCCGCGCACGATCTCGTCGGCGAGCTGCAGGCGCAGCTCCTCGGCGCGCGTGATTTTGTGAGCTGATGGTGACGCCCGGTCGACACGCGGCACCGCCGGATCGGCCGGCAGCGCTCCGGGCGGAAGATCGTCAAGCGTCATACGGTCAGGTCTCTTTCGACTCGTCGATGATGCTGACATGGGCGGCGACGACGCGCCAGCCCTCCGGGAATTTTACCCAGGTCTGCATCTGCCGGCCGACCTTGCCCGGCATCGTGTCGCGATAGAACAGGGTGGAGGCGACCGCCGTGTCGCGGCCATAGCTGGTGATCACGGTTTTCGCGGTGCGGCGATTGAGGCCGACCGGCGAGCGCCCGGCGCGGAATCCGGAGATCGCCTCATAGCCGTAGAGATTCTCGCCGATGCCATAACGCAGCGTGCGGGGATCGTTGCGGAAGAGCTCGCCGAGCACCGCGACGTCGTTGGTGATCAACGCCTGCTCATAGCGATCGAACGCGGCTTTGACGTCCGCGATCACGTCGGGGAGATCGATCTCCATCTCAAAATCCTTTTGCGCTGGGCGCGGCGGCGACGCCCATCTTCTCCAACGCGTATGCGACGCGCAGCGCGATGTCCTCGCGCCATGGCGCGGCGATGATCTGCACGCCGATCGGCAGCGGTTCGAGCGGCACCGGCACGGCAACCACAGGCAGGCCGATGAAGGAGATCGGCTGGGTGTGGATGCCGATATTGGCGCGCACCGGCAGCTCGACGCCGCCAAGATTGAAATTGATCTGGCCGAGTTTCGGCGCGGTGCACGGCGTCGCCGGTGCGATCAGCACGTCGACCGACTTGAATATCTCGGCGAGTTGCGTTCGATACCAGCGGCGGAATTTTTGCGCGCGGTCGACCAGCGGCGCCGGCACCATAGCGCCCGCGATCAGCCGGTCGCGCACGGCGGGATCGAAATCGTTCGGCCGCTTGCGGAGCCGGTCGAGATGCAGCGAGGCGCCTTCCGTGGTGGTGATGACATAGGCCGCCGCGCGGGCGCGCGCGGCTTCCGGCACGTCCACCACGCGCGTTGCGCCCAGCGCCTTGGCGACGCGGCTGACGGCTTCGACGGCTTCCGGAAACAGATTCTGCTGGAAGTACCCGCCGGCGATTGCGATGCGCAGGTCCGAAACCGGATTGGCGAGCAGCGGCAGCGTCGGCTCCAGACCACGTGTGGTGGTGCAGGCGGCGTCGTCCGCATCCGGCCCCTGCATCGCGTCGTAGGCGAGCGCGAGATCGGTGGCGGAGCGCGCGAACGGGCCGAGATGATCGAGGCTCGCGACGAACGGGAAGGAGCGCGCACGCGAGAGCCGGCCATAGGTGGGCTTCAGGCCGAAGATGCCGCAGAACGAGGACGGCACGCGGATCGAACCGTTGGTGTCGGAGCCGAGCGCGATCGGCACCAGCGCGCCGCCGACGGCGCTGCCGGATCCGCCGGAGGAGCCGCCGCTCATCCGCGTGGTATCATGCGGATTGCGCGAGGGACCGTCATGGACGTTCTCGCCGGTGAAGTCATAGGCGTATTCGCCCATGTTGAGCGCACCGACCAGCACGGCGCCAGCCGCTTCCATACGCTCGATTAGCGTGGCATCGCGCGTCGCGGGCGCGCGGTCTCGGTTTATCTTCGAGCCGGCGCGGGTGGCGAGGCCTGCGACGTCGAATAAATTCTTCACCGCGAAGGGCACGCCGGTGAGCGGGCCGACGGTCTTGCCGGCGGCGATGTCGGCATCGATCGCGCGCGCTTTGGCGCGGGCGCGATCGGCGGTGATGTCGGTGAAGGCGTTGAGGATGGTGTCGTGCTGCTTGATACGCGCAAGCGCTGCTTCGGTCGCATCGAGCGCCGACATCTTGCGGCCCGCAACCGCGCTCGCGATCTCGGAGGCCGTCATCTCTGGCTTGGTCGTCATGGCGGCGTCAGACCGTGAAGACGGGCGCCGGCTCGGTCTCGTCCGGCAGCGCGAATTCGTCGACGAAGCGGCCGAGCCGTAGCGAGACCTCGAGATTGGCGCGAATGGACGACCTCCATGCTTCCTCGACAGGCAACGCCAACGCTTTCGTAACAGCGTCGATATAATCGTCCAGCGGTTCGGCCATCACGCTCCCAAACAAGCTCTCAGTGTGCGCCCAGTGTCTGCAGCGGCGGATGCGGGATCGCCGTCAGCAGCTCCTTGGTGTAGTCGTCCTGCGGATCGCTCAAGACCCGCTCGGAAGATCCTTCCTCGACGATTCGACCCGACCGCATGACAATGACACGATCGCACAACAAGCGCACTACGTTCAAATCATGCGAGACGAACAGATAACTCATACCTAGCCGCGCCTTGAGGTCCTGGAGCAGATTAAGGACCACCGCCTGGACCGAGACGTCGAGCGCGGCGGTCGGCTCGTCCAGGATGACGAGTTTCGGGTGCAGGGCAATGGCGCGGGCGATGCCGACGCGGGCCTTCTGGCCGCCCGACAATTGGTGCGGGAAGCGATCCAGCAGATTGTGCGGCAGGCCCACCATGGTGGCGAGCTCCTCACAGCGGGCGCGGAGCGCGTCCCGCCCCCTGATGTCGCCAAGCTGCATGATGGGATCGGCGATGGCACGCACGGCGGTGAAGCGCGGGTTGAGGCTGTCGGTCGGATCCTGGAACACCATCTGGATGCGGCTGCGCTGCGGCAGCCGGGCAAAGCCGGCGGGCGCGATGGCGCCGATGTCCTCGCCGTCGAACTGGATCAGGCCCGAGGTCTGGTCCAGCAGCCGCATCACCATCATCGACGTGGTCGATTTGCCGCAGCCGGACTCGCCGACCAGGCCGACGCTCTCGCCATGGCCGACCGTGAAGCTGATGCCGTCGACCGCGCGGAACACATCCGGCTCGACCGGCGGCTTGCGGCCGAACAATTTTCCGAGCGTGGCGGTCGCGCCCTGGCGGGGATATTCCTTGACCAGCTTGTCGATGAGGAGAAGAGGCGTCTTCTCCCTCTCCCCGTCCTTCACGGGGAGAGGGTTGGGGTGAGGGGCTGCTTCCGCGGACACGGTGCTGGGAGAGGCAAGAGTCTCCTCCTCCGGCAACAGATCCCGCAGGCTCACGCCCAGCCGCGGCGTCGCGCGCATCAGCTTCTTCGTGTAGGGGTGCTGCGGGTTGGCGAAGATGTCGGCGGCCTTTGCGGTCTCGACCACCCGGCCCTTTTCCATCACCACGACGCGGTCGCAATAGGCTGCGGCGAGGCCGAGATCATGCGTGATCAGGATGGTGGACATCGCCTTGCGCTTGGTCAGCTCGACGATCAGATCCATCACCGCCTTCTGCGTGGTGACGTCCAATCCAGTCGTCGGCTCGTCCGCAATCAGCAGCTGCGGATTGCAGGCAAGCGCGAGCGCGATGACGACGCGCTGGCACATGCCGCCGGACAATTCGAACGGATACGCGTGATAGCGCTCGCGCGGGCGGGCGATCTTGACCTGTTCCAGCGCCTCGATCGCCTTTTCGCCGCGATCGGAAACCATGGCCTGCTGGACATGGGTGCGCAGCACGTCTTCGATCTGGTCGCCGACCTTCCGGATCGGGTTGAGCGCGGCGCGCGGGTTCTGGAAGATCATCGAGACTTCGCGACCGCGCAAATCACGCATCTGGTCTTCGGTCGCGGCCTTCACGTCGATGCCCGAGAACATCACCGAGCCCTCGGCGATCCGCCCTGCACGATCGAGAATGCGCATCACGGCATAGGAGGTCACCGATTTGCCGGAGCCGGACTCGCCGACGATCGCCAGCGTCTCGCCCTTGGCGACGGAGATGTTGACGTGCTGGACGGCTTTGACGATGCCGCGGCGGGTGGTGAATTCGACCGTGAGGTCCTGGACGTCGAGCAGCGGCTGGGCGGTCATAGGTGCCTCCCAACACTCAAAAGCTCGAAAACAACCCCATGCACAGTAGGGAAGCAGTTGAATTTATTGAATAATTTCTGAGTGGAATTTGCGTGTAAGGCGGGCACCGCTCTCTCATTCCCTCCCCCCTTGTGGGGGAGGGGCAGGGAAGGGGGTAGCCACGAACTCAGACCTCTCCCGGGGCGGGGGGGGGGGGGGGGGGGGGGGGGGGGGGGGGGGGGGGGGGGGGGGGGGGGGGGGGGGGGGGGGGGGGGG
>NZ_JBVVPM010000049.1:0-57348 GCF_055811255.1 Bradyrhizobium sp. MI1.11 | reverse complement strand
GTGCAGCATTTTCGCAGCAGCACGGCCGGCGAGGGGGCACAGGTCAGTACCCCGGCTAACCAGAAATCCTTCGGATTGCTTCTAACGGACCGGACCGAACGCCGCAGTCGTGTTTGCCTTCATCAGCCGCGTGCGTGTTTTTCCGGCCCCAAAGCTCACGAGCTCCAGCATCAAGGAGCCGCGGCATGAGTGACCTCACCGAGGTGGAAGTCCTGTGGCTTGAGAAGCGCATCGAAAACCGCATTCGGTTCGGTCGCATCGTCAAGGAACGGAAGCTTGATCGCCATCGGCGTGTCCTGTCATTTGCGCCCGGCAGTATCTTTGCCTTCGTCCGATGGACCTCCAACGACTTCGGCACGATCATTTCGCGCATCGACATCTTGCGCGCGGTCGCCGCGCGACAGCGCTGCTCAAGTGTACCGTATGTGACGCCCGGCGGCGAGATTTTGCTGCGGCTCTCAGGCTGGCCGAAGGTCGAACGAGTGTTGCAAATGATCGACGCCGTCGAGGCACTCGGCATCGATCCCGCTGACGTTGCGCCTGATCATTGGCATCACGTTCATAACCGCCTGTCCGTCAACGAAAACCCGCGTCCCTATACGAAGGCGCGCCACCAGGCCTGGCTTCACCGGCAGAGGGTCATGCGATGACACCGCGGCTCAAGACGTTGACCACGATGCTCGGCGGTGCCGTCGCACTTATCGCGCCAATCGTTCTGGAGATTACGCCGGCCTACATCTGGAATGCATCCGAGAGTGTGCCGATCGGACTCTACCGTGTGCAGCCGGCGGACAAACTGTTCGTTACGGAACTCCTCGCGGTACAGCCACCGGAGCCGCTCGCCACCTTCCTCGATCTGAACGGCTATTTGCCAGCCGGATTGCCGATGCTCAAACGCGTGCTGGCGATTCCCGGGCAGACCGTTTGCCGAAACGGGCTCGCCATTTCGGTTGACTCCATCCAAATGGGCGAAGCCCGGGAGCGCGATGGCCGTGGCCGTCCCCTCCCGAAATGGCAGGGCTGTCGCGTGGTCGGTGAGGGCGAACTCTTTGTGATGAACTGGCAGTCCACCAGCTCACTGGATGGCCGTTATTTCGGGCTCTTGCCGGCATCGGCTGTCATTGGGCGCGCGCTGCCGGTGTGGACCTGGGAGGATTGTTGGTGCCCGTATTGAGTTTCCGAACAACAATTCCTCTGTTCGGCCGAGTGCTGCACCATTCCTCCGTCCCGGCCGACAATTGCGCGGCCGTCGCACGCAGCGGCGGTCCAGGGCGGCCGAACGGCCGGCGCGAAGCGGCTTTACCCTGGACGGGCGCGAGCACGGCGGCAGGCTTGCGCTTGTTCGAAGGGAGCCTGCGCGCTGTCGTACCGTTGTTCATTGCGCTGACCGTGAGTAACGCCGCTGCTGTCGCCGGGACGCGACCCGCGCAGCCTTCAGCGCGTCATCGAGCTGGCGATCCGGTTTCGGAGTTTGTCGAGCAGGCCTCGCGGCGCTTCGGCGTGCCGGTGCGCTGGATACGCGCAGTCCTGGACGTCGAAAGTGCGGGAGACGCGCGTGCCAGGTCACCGAAAGGTGCCATGGGGCTGATGCAAATCATGCCGGCGACTTGGGCGGAACTTCGCGAGCGCTACAGTCTCGGGAACGATCCCTACGACCCGCGCGACAACATTCTGGCCGGCACGGCCTACTTGCGCGAACTGCTCGATCGGTATGGCTCGCCTGGCGTGTTTGCCGCCTACAACGCGGGACCATTTCGCTATGAAGAGCATCTCGCTGGCGGCTCTTTGCGAGACGAGACGCGAGCATACGTCACAAAGCTTGCAAATCTGCTTGCCATCGAACTGCCGCAGAGGTGGACGTCCAACGGACAGTCATCAGCAGCTGCGACGCTATTCGTCACGCGATCCGATCTCATGAAACCGCGCGATCGGTTGCTGGCGCTCATGCCATCGAGCGGTGTCACAACCGCAATCTCGGCACCCGATGTTTCACCCATGGTCCCCCGGCCTATTGGCGTGTTCGTCCGTCGATCGGATTCGGGAGTATCGCAATGACGAAGTGTGCGGGTTCGCAAGCCTTGGCGTGCTTCACCGAGCAGGTGGTACGTGCTGATGGCGTACGGGCGATGCCTTCGGCCCGCGCTCTACTCGTCGCTTCGCTCCTCACCGAGCCACCCTTCGGGTGTCTCGGCCCTTCGGGTAACGATCGCTATCGCAAGCGCTCGGAAGCAGTGGGGGTTTCGCGAGTTGGCTGCCAATTCGCGGCGGCTCTTTCGGGAATCAGCGGCCGGAAGACCACGACGGCAGGACGGCGAGATAAAAGGGGCTCGCCGGTCGAACCGCAAGCCACTGGCGTGGCTTGGGTTCTGGCGTGCCGGTCGGTCGGGGCGCGTGCCGCGCCTTGCATTTTGAACAATGCAATCAAGGACAATTTCGGCACTGTAGGCGCTTTCGCTCGCTTGGAGGGCCGGCTGTGACCGCAGGCGATAGCGAACTGCGAATTCGGCCTGGGCGCATCCGCCATACTCGCGCGCCCAAGTCCAAGACCTTCATCAGCCAGGTTCTGCGCGCGGCGAAGAAAGCAGGACACACATCGAGTCAGGCCGCGGCTGGCAGGCGTTCTGCGGCCTATGGGCGCTCGACGTTTGGCCGCGGCCGGCTCGCCTTTACTCGCAGCCGGTTGTTTAGCCCGACGCGGCGCGTCGTGGTGAAAGCGCGTGTTGTCCGCCACAAAGGCCGAGCTTTCCGTTCAGCGCCACTTACCGCCCACCTCTCGTATCTGAAGCGCGAGGGCGTGACCCGGAGTGGTGAACGGGCCGAGATGTTCGACGCCGGCAGCGACCGCGCCGATGCTACGGCGTTCGCCGAACGCTGCAAAGACGACCGGCATCATTTCCGGTTCATCGTCTCGCCAGAGGATGCCGGCGACATGACCGACCTGAAGGCGTTCACCCGCGATCTCGCCAGGCAGACGGAGACCGATCTTGGCACGCGGCTCGACTGGGTGGCGGTCGATCACTGGAATACCGACAACCCTCATGTCCACCTTCTCGTGCGGGGAGTAGATGAGCAAGGGGCGGATCTCGTGATCTGCCGCGACTATATCAGCCAGGGCCTCCGCTCGCGCGCCGAGGAACTGGTCGGCATCGAACTGGGGCCAAAACCCGAGCACGAAATCCGCAACTCACTGGAGAGGGAGGTTTCGGTTGAACGATGGACGCGGCTCGATCGGGAGATCCGGCTGGCGGCAGATGAGACCGGCTATATCGATCTTCGCCCAGAGAATCCCGGCAGTTCAGATCCTGAGATCCGGCGACTGATGATCGGTCGCCTTCAACACCTGGAGAAGATGGGCCTTGCCGCATCTGCCGCACCTGGGGAGTGGATGGTCGCGCTCGAGGCTGAGCGCAGCTTGCGCGACCTCGGCATGCGCGGCGACATCATCAAGACCATGCACCGCGCCTTTACCGAGCGCGGGGAAGCGCGCGGCGTTGCCGACTTCGTCATCGAAGGTAGACAGCCGGCGTCCGGGATCATCGGACGACTGGTCGATCGAGGGCTACATGATGAGCTGACCGGCGAGGCTTATGCCCTGATCGACGGGACAGACGGCCGCGTCCACCATGTCCGCTTCCGCGGGATCGAGGCCTTCGAACATGCACCGCCGATCGGCGGAATCGTCGAAGTCAGACGCTTCGGTCAAACCGGCGATCCGCGGCCGACCGTGGTGCTGGCAACCCGTTCCGATCTCGATCTCGCGGGGCAAGTTACGGCTAAAGGAGCGACGTGGCTCGACCACAGGCTGGTCGAACGCGATCCCATGCCGCTCGCCATGGGCGGATTCGGCCGCGAGGCCCGCGCCGCCATGGAAGCCCGTACCAAGCATCTGGTTCAGGACGGTCTGGCGCGGCGGAAGGGCCAACACATCATCTTGCAGCGCGACCTTCTGGACACGTTGCGGCGACGTGAACTGGACGAGGTGGCTGCAAAGGTCTCGGCCGACACCGGCCTGCCTCATGTGAAGGCGGCGTCCGGGGAGCGTGTGGCAGGTACGTATCGCCAGCGCCTGACGCTTACCTCGGGACGCTTCGCCATGATCGATAACGGGCTGGGTTTCCAACTCGTGCCTTGGTCGCGCGAGCTCGAACAGAAGCTCGGCCAACACGTCACCGGCGTCGTCAAGGACGGCGGTGGCATCGAATGGGGCTTTGGTCGCAAGCGGGACCTCGGCCTCTAGCATTCTCTCCAATGCAGTTGCGCAAAGGACTTTCGAGATGTCCGGAACCAAGATCCTCTGGGGACAGGTGATCGTTGTCGGCCTGATCGTTTTGCTCGCCATCTGGGGCGCGACCGAGTGGACGGCCTGGCGGCTCGCCTGGCAGCCGGAGCTCGGACGTCCTTGGTTCGAATTGTCAGGCTGGAAGGTCTATTACCCGCCGGTCTTCTTCTGGTGGTGGTTCGTCTACGACGCCTATGCGCCTCAGGTCTTTGTCGAGGGCGCCTTCATCGCGGCTTCGGGGACATTCATTTCAATCGCGGTGGCGATCGGCATGTCGGTCTGGCGGGCACGCGAGGCCAAGAATGTCGAGACCTATGGCTCGGCGCGCTGGGCAGATCTGGGGGAGGTGAGAGCGGCCGGGCTTCTCGGCCCGGATGGCGTGGTGCTGGGCAAGCTCGACCGCGACTACCTGCGGCATAACGGGCCGGAGCACGTGTTGTGTTTCGCGCCTACTCGGTCTGGCAAAGGTGTCGGCCTGGTCGTTCCCTCGCTGCTTGCCTGGCCGGGTTCGGCCATCGTTCACGACATCAAGGGTGAGAACTGGCAACTGACCGCCGGCTTCCGCGCGCGACATGGCCGCGTCCTTCTGTTCGATCCGACGAATCCAAAGTCGTCAGCCTACAATCCGCTTCTCGAGGTCCGTCGTGGGGAATGGGAGGTTCGCGACGTCCAGAACGTCGCCGACGTCCTGGTCGACCCCGAAGGCTCGCTCGATAAGCGGAACCATTGGGAGAAGACCAGTCATTCGCTCCTGGTCGGCGCCATCCTTCACGTCCTTTATGCCGAGGCGGACAAGACCTTGGCCGGCGTGGCCGCCTTTCTGTCCGACCCGAAGCGGCCGATCGAAGCGACGCTGAAGGCGATGATGACCAGCGCGCATCTTGGCGAGCAGGGTGCTCATCCCGTGGTCGCCTCGACCGCCCGCGAACTCCTTAACAAATCGGAGAATGAACGCTCTGGCGTGCTGTCCACCGCGATGTCATTTCTCGGGCTGTACCGCGATCCCGTCGTGGCCCGGGTGACCTGCCGGTGCGACTGGCGGATAGCCGACCTAATCGCGGATAGCCGCCCCACCACGCTGTACCTGGTGGTGCCCCCCTCGGATATCTCACGAACCAAACCATTGATTCGCTTGGTGCTGAACCAGATTGGCCGGCGCTTGACCGAGGACTTGCACGCCCGCGACCGCCGGCATCGCGTCTTGATGATGCTCGACGAGTTCCCAGCTCTGGGGCGGCTCGATTTCTTCGAGTCCGCGCTGGCCTTCATGGCGGGGTACGGCATCAAGAGTTTCTTGATTGCGCAATCGCTCAATCAGATCGAAAAGGCCTATGGGCCGAACAATGCGATCCTCGACAACTGTCACGTCCGGGTCAGCTTCGCGACCAATGACGAGCGGACCGCGAAACGCGTGTCCGATGCGCTCGGTACGGCGACCGAGATGAGGGCCATGAAGAACTATGCCGGTCACAGATTGAATCCCTGGCTGGGGCACCTGATGGTCTCCCGTCAGGAGACTGCAAGGCCGCTGCTGACCCCAGGCGAGGTCATGCAGCTTCCGCCAATGGACGAGATCGTCATGGTGGCAGGGACAGCGCCGATCCGGGCGAAGAAGGTACGCTACTACGAGGATCGGCGATTCACCGAGCGGGTTCTGCCGCCGCCCGATCTCGCGGCCGCCGGCCGGTCATCGCGAACGGACGGATGGTCAGCGCTCGGAACGCCGAATCCGACGGGAGATCCAACTGACAAAGCCGCGGACGCCGAGGAAGACACGGCGAACAGCGGCCTCCGTCGCGAGCCCGAACTCCCCGATCACGTCGCGATTGTCAAGGAGACGACCGAGCCGACGCCGGCAGAAGAGTTTGCCGTCGTGCTTGACGACGACGAGGACGCGGTTCGCCAGTCTCGACTTATCCGTCAGCAGATGCGCGGCATCACCCGTCAGGTCGTCATGGACCCAAACGACGGCATGGACCTGTGAGGCAAATATGCGCGACCGGATGAACGTGTATTTCCCGCCAGAGCTTCTGAAACAGATCTCGGAACTCGCCGATCGCAAGCGGCTCTCTCGGTCTGCGATCGTGGAAGCGGCTGTTGCTTCATTTTTATCGCCCGACGGAGAGGACAGGCGGGAAGCCGCATTTGCCCGTCGCCTGGACAGGCTATCGCGCCAGATGCAGCGGCTGGAGCGTGACGTTGGTTTGACGGCTGAGACCTTGGCTCTGTTCATCCGCTTCTGGCTGACGATTACGCCACCGTTGCCCAACGATGCGCAAGCGGCCGCGCAGGCAAAGGGCAGGGAGCGCTTTGAAGGATTTGTCGAAGCGCTCGGACGCCGGCTGCAGAAGGGGCAGAGCTTTTTGCGGGACATTCCAGAGGATATCGTTCGTCAGGAGACCGACAGCCAAACCTGATTGAACCACGTAGGTCAGGGATTTTTGCCGATCTTTCTTTTTCCACGCCAGCCCACGATCGCAGCAATTTAGCCAACCCGACAAAAAGCTGGACGCGCTATCGGCTCGCATGAGCTAGAGAGCAAAAGGGGCAGCATGCAAAATTCGGAGGCATGGCGTCTCGTCGCGCGCGTTTTTCTCCCATTTGCTGCCGGATACTATCTTTCGTATCTGTTCCGAACGATCAACGCTCTGATTTCCAGTCATCTCGTCGCGGAGATCGGTCTCGGCACTGCCGATCTCGGGCTCCTCACGTCCGTCTACTTCCTGGTGTTCGCGGCGGCGCAGATTCCAATCGGTATTCTGCTGGATCGCTTTGGCCCTCGCCGGATTCAGAGTTGCCTGCTTTTGGTCGCCGCCGCAGGCTCCTGCCTATTCGCGATGTCGACCGGGTTGCCATCGCTCTTGATTTCGCGAGCATTGATCGGCCTTGGTTTGGCGGCGGCATTGACGGCTGGATTGAAGTCCATCGTTCTCTGGTTTCCGAGCGAACGAGTGGCCTTGCTGAACGGCTACATGATCATGCTGGGCTCGCTCGGAGCGGTGACCGCCACGACCCCGGCCGAACACCTCCTCGGCTGGATCAGCTGGCGACAGCTCTTTGAAATCCTGGCGGCGGCAACCGGCGCGACGGCCCTGCTCATCTATATCGTGGTTCCTGAACGACCCATCATCCCGCCAACAGCATCGACGGTCAGCACACTGAGCTCCGTCTTTCGCGATTGGCGTTTCTGGCGAATTGCCCCGTTGTCAGCCACTTGCGTGGGATCGGCCTGGTCTCTGCAAGGATTGTGGGCGGCGCCGTGGCTGACCGACGTCGAGGGATTTGATCGAACGAGACTTGTCGGACAGCTATTCACGATGTCGCTCGTCCTTTGCGGCGGTGCCTGGTTGTTCGGCACATTAGTCCATTGCATCAAGCGAAGAGGGGGTGGAGTAGAGATTATCGCGGGCGTGATTGCAGGGCTGTTCATCGCGGCCGAGCTATCCTTGATCCTTCGCGTGCCTTTGCCGTCGATCTTGCCTTGGTCGGTGGTCGCAATTGTCGGAACGGCAACCGTGGTCAGCTTCGCGGCGATAATTGAATACTTTCCGCCAGAACTTACCGGTCGTGCCAACGGCGCGTTGAATGTGCTGCACTTCGGTTGGGCATTTCTTTCCCAATTCGGGACCGGCTTGATCTTGCAGCAATGGCCACTCGTGGAGGGCCACAGGACCGTCCTGGCCTATCAGGTCGCGTTCGGTGTGAATGCGACGGTGCAGATCACCGCCTTCGTCTGGTTCGCGCTACCGTGGCTTGGATCCTTCGGGCGGCGGATGCGTTCAATTCCGCTCTTTCTGCCTGCTGGCGTTTCCGACAAGGCCGAAACGTTCATGCCCAACGAGCAATTGCTCGTGGTCATGCCGGCGGATGCCGATGCGGAGTGGTGAACCACGTCCGCAGCAAGCTTACCGAGGAATACCATGAACGTTCAGCAGCGCTCCGGTTCGCTTCGCACGAGTGCGCGTATGAGTTTTCGGTCTTTCTTTTTCTACGCCAATCTACGCTTCCCGTAAGCGCTTGTTGCGCCAAATCCATTGGTGCTTTTTCTAATCAACCCACCTGAGGACGCTCCAGACGTTCTCGTTCGGTGGGGACGGCAGTGGCAATCCATTCCATTCAATCGGAAGCGAATTCGCGCAGTGCGCGAATGCTGCGGAGCGCACTTGGCGCGGCAATCGCAGGCTACCTGGAAGATGATGCGATCGTCGAGGTCATGCTCAATCCCGATGGGCGGCTTTGGATCGACCGTCTGTCGAGTGGCTTGGTTGACACAGGCGAAACCCTGTCTGCGGCGGACGGCGAGCGCATCGTTCGTCTGGTGGCTCACCATGTAGGCGCGGAGGTGCACGCCAGCTCGCCACGCGTGTCGGCTGAACTTCCCGGGGCCGGCGAGCGCTTCGAGGGCCTCTTGCCTCCGGTCGTTGCTGCCCCGGCTTTTGCTATCCGCAAGCCAGCGGTCGCCGTCTTTACGCTGCACGATTACGTCGCCGCCGGAACCATGACCTCCGGGCAAGCCGACGCCCTGAGGACTGCGGTCGCCACTCGCAAGAATATCTTGGTGGCCGGTGGCACATCGACCGGCAAGACGACATTGACCAATGCTCTCTTGGCGGAGGTAGCGAAGACCGCTGATCGTGTCGTCCTGATCGAAGATACGCGCGAACTTCAATGCAAGGCGCCCAACCTTGTGGCGCTGCGGACTAAGGACGGCGTAGCCACCTTGTCTGACCTCGTTCGCTCCTCACTCCGGCTGCGTCCTGACCGCATCCCAATCGGCGAGGTCCGCGGGGCCGAAGCTCTCGATCTTCTCAAGGCGTGGGGTACCGGCCATTTCATTGGCTTACTCCTTCGGCGACAGTATTCCGAATTCATGGGAACGGTGGATATTGGATATAATATGAACGTATTGTATGCAGTGGTTGAATAATATACAAATGTATTTTATACAATTCTATGTCGATCGCGGCCTGCAACAGGCGCCGGAGAAGCAGGGATGAGATCTCAACCAGCCGCAAAAGATCGATGGGCCGGAGGTCATGGGTCGGCGCCGGACACCGTGTGCGAGGCGCTGCGGCGTGCGATCAGTTCCGGCGAGTTTGCGCCTGGATTTCAGCTCCGGCAGGACGAACTGGCGGAGCGGTTCGGAACCAGTCGTATCCCAGTAAGAGAGGCCCTTAGGCAGTTGGAAGCGGAGGGTTTCGTTACGCTGCAGCCCAATCGCGGCGCGGTCGTTTCGGATTTGTCGATCGACGAGGTGCTGGAGCTGCTTGAGATTCGCATTGCACTCGAATGCCATGCCCTGTGCCTGGCAATCCCGGCGATGGGAGAGATCGATCTCGAGGAAGCCAACAAAATTCTCCGGTCGTATGACCGGGAGCCCGACCCGGGAAAATGGGGCGCATTCAATTGGCGATTCCACAAAGCACTCTACGCGCCCTGCAATCGCCCGCGGCTGCTGGCGATGATCGAGGCGAACTACGGCCACGTCAGCCGTTTTACCCGAGCACTGGTTTCCCGCGCGACCGGCAAGGAGCGTCCACAGCGTGAGCATTACCAGTTGCTCGAACTGTGCCGCAACGGCGAGATCGAAAAGGCCGTCCGCCTGTTGCGCGACCACATTGTGCAGACCCAGAAAACGCTCAGGTCCGCACAACGTTACACCTTGCGGGAAGACAGCCCGTAAGCTGACTTGCTCCGCGTCTCTCAGCCCACATGCAATGTCAAACCAGGATGGCAGTCCGAGCGGATGCGTCCTGATCGCGTGCCAATAAAAGTCGATTTGGAAAGTCGACTTGGAGAAAGAGTGAAATGACTGCTCGCAAAGCTGATGTCGCCGTTATCGGAGCAGGAATCGTCGGTATCGCCTGCGCTTACCATTTGGCCAAGTGCCGCCCTGCCTTGCGGATCGTGATTGTCGACCAGAGTGCACCCATGGGCCTCACCTCGGCCGCCTCGGGTGAAAACTACCGCAACTGGTGGCCACATCCGATCATGACGGCATTCACCGACTATAGCATCGACCTGCTCGAGGAAATTGCCAAGCGGCACGACAACTGCATACATATTACGCGCCGGGGCTACGCACTGGCGACACGTCAGCGGAAGCCGGATCAACTGCTGGAGGAACTCTATACCGGTTACGGGCCAGAGGGCGCCAGCCGGATACGTGTGCACGAAGCTGCGTCCACGTCGTCCTACACGCCGGCGGTTTCGGAGGACTGGCGCGACGCCCCCGAGGGCGTCGATGTGATTCAAAATCCGGCTTTGATCCGGCGTCATTTTCCGACGTTCGACAGCGAAGTTTCCACCGTTCTCCATGTTCGTCGCGCCGGAGATATCAGCGGCCAGCAGCTTGGAAGCCTGATGTTGGAGGAAATCCGAACTGCAGGAGGCAAAGTGAGTTTGGCGTGTGTCACTGAAATCGCCCGGCAAGGCGGTGGCTTCGTACTGAAGACGCGTGGCAAGGAAGGCGAGCAGATGCTGCACGCCGAGATCCTGGTGAACGCCGCCGGCCCCTACGTCGCCGATATAGCGGGAATGCTAGGGGAGCAGCTTCCAGTCGAGAACGTATTCCATCAGAAAATTGCGTTCGCCGATAACCTCGGTGCTATCGATCGACGAATGCCATTCTCGATTGACTTGGATGCGCAGATGCTCGACTGGACGAGCCAGGAGCGTCAGCTTCTCGATGAGGATTCCACAACGGCCTGGCTCGCCCGCCCCATGCCAGGTGGAATCCACTGCCGTCCGGACGGTGGCGATCACGGAAAATGGATCAAGCTTGGCTGGGCTTATAATCAAACGCCGTCAGAACCGAAGGGGACGCTACCGATCGACCCCAACTTTCCGGATATTGTTCTAAGAGGAGCAAGCCGGCTCAATCCCCGCCTTAGGCAATACTACGGGCGGCTGCCGCGGCAAATTGCGCACTACGGTGGGTATTATACTATGACGAAGGAAAATTGGCCGCTGATTGGGCCCATGAAGACCGAGGGGGCCTTCGTCGCCGGCGCGCTTTCAGGTTTCGGAACGATGGCTGCCTGTGCAACGGGAGCGCTTTGCGCAGACTGGATTCGAGGTGCAAGTCGGTTCGAATTCGCAGAACGTCTCAGCCTGTCTCGCTACGACGACAAGAATTTCATACGAAAGCTGCAGGATGGCGCGAGAACCGGTACCCTTTAGCTCGGCCGGCTGAGGCGGTTGATCGGGCGTCGGGAGTACCCAAAACGGCAATCGTGTGCGCGGCATGACGAAGCATCCAAGTGCGGGCCAACGAAAACGATGCGCTCGTCGCGGGACAACAAGCCGTCGACCACACGCCAACATGGCCCTCTCGCTAAGTCTTTGGTGAGTGTGGCTTGCGTGTGGTCGCGCGATCCAGCCAAATTACTGATTTTCTGGCGCACCCGACACGATTCGCACCTGTGACCGTTGCTGTCGGAAGAGCGACGCTGGGCAGATGTGAGTCTCTCGGTCAACGCATTGATTCAGAGAATTAGTCGCCACACGTTGGCGCGATTTCATAGCTCCATCATTCCCATCCAGAACATGCTTTTGGTCGCCCACTTCGATATCGTACTTACGTACGAACTCCAGCGGGCCATCATCGCCGATGCGGAACACCGACAATCCGGCGGCAACGATCTTTAGACCGTCACCGTCGCGTATGGTGACAGGGAGGTTGTGCTCCGCCACCAGCATGCGGCCGCTCGGATGGATGTCGGATGGATACCAGTGACTCAATACGTTGAACGGGGCAGGGTTCACCCGTCTCCTGGTCGATCTTGAATACCGCAGTGACCGGGGCGTCATATACCTCGGAGCCGCGGCCAGCACAAAAGCCGCACCGCTCGTTAGCCGGACAACGCGTCGTACCGGACGACTTGGGACCGAAAGCCTCACGACTTGTGACCGATAGCCACCAAGAATGCAGGCATCGCGCGGTGCCGAAAACCCTGAAATCGCTTGGTCCAAGCCCTCCCAACCAGAAGGAGAAAGCTTGTGAAGATAAGCCTTTCAATAGATCCGGGCGTGGCCGTGGCCATCCTGCATCTCCTAGCAACCACCCTCTAAACGAGGGGTGCCCGCACATCGGCCGATATGCGGGCTCAATCATTTGTGCCGCAGATTCTTCAAATCTTCTTTTTACGAAAGATACGCTTCTTCATCGGCGGCCCTCGACGTTCGTCGCCGGCGTGGACGGCGTTGACGATGTCTGTACGTAGCTTGACGATCGCGTCCGAATGCTCGTCCAAGTCGCCCCCGTACTCGAACATCTTCTGCTGCTTCATCGATCCGCGCGCGACTTGGTAGACCCGATCTCCGCCGTAGGTCGACGACCAACGACCGTGCACAACCGCAATGCGAGCTTCGTTCACCTTGTGGCAGGCCTTCAGCAGCTTCTCGAGCACGGGATCCGGCTTTCCGTCTTGCCGATCCTCCTCAATCGCTGATGCGGCAAGGATTGCCGTGACCAGCTTCGCGAAGTCGAACGCCGCCGTCATGATGTCGTTGTGCTCGAGATCGATGCTGACCTTCTTCCGGAATATGCGGCGCAACTCGGCCTCAAGCTGGCTGTATTCGAACACGAAGCGGCCGATCTCGCGGTAGAGATCGCTCTTGTCGCCGTTCCAGCCGATGATGTCGGCCAGCGAATTTTCCATCCGCGCGCGCCGCTTCTTGCCTGACCTTACTTTTTCATCGCTGGACATGGCCACGCCTTCGTCAGCGCTTTCGGGAACATGATCGCCGGCAGCCCGTCACGCTCAACCGGGTTGTCCGTGAGATATTTGCAGAACACGTCTGTAACCTGCTCGAGGGTGGCGCGGTCCGACTTGCAGTATCCGACGACGCGATCCAACGCGAAGTCGACCTCTGCGTCGTTGTTCGGCATGTCCTTGTGCCAATGCCGCATGTTGTCGATCGCGGTGGCGCCGTGGGCGGCCATGTCATAGAGGCCGGCGACGTAGGTCTGCGCCATCGATTTGTCGCGCTGGCACCACTGGTGGACGTCGTTGCCGGAGAAGAACGCCGTCGACGGCACCTCGGCGGCGAGCGCAGAACCCGACAGGCCGAAACAGGCCGCGACCAGCATCAACCGCATCATTGTATGATGCGAAGGTGGGAGGCGCGGCCCTTCTCCTGGCCGGGGAGATCGATCGAATACGTCTTCGCGACCTCGGTCTCGTTCATCATCAACACTTTCGACAGATCGGCTACCGAATAGCCCATGTCGTTTATGTGCAACGAGACGAGGTCGGAGAGCGTGCGCGGCTCCTCCATCGGGAAGTCGAGCTCCGGCGGCTCGCGCAGCCTGATCTTCTGGATGTTGAATTGCTTCCAGATGTACTGGGCCTGGGTTTCGTTCAGAAAGCCCGCGCGTTTGGCGGCGAACACTAGCGAGCCCATCGAAACCTTCCACTCCGGTTTCAAGGCCGCGAGCAGGCGCAAGTCAACACGGCGTTCGGCGAAGTACGGCTTGACGTCCTCGGTGGGAACCAGGAAGCACGAAGCGAAGGTGTCGGCCTCTTCCTCCATGTTCGGCGTCGGATACCCGTGCATGATCACGTGGCCGAGTTCGTGGCACAGAGTGAATCGCATGCGATCCGCAGGCTGCCGCCGGTTGAGCACGATGATGTGCGGCATGCCCGGCACGGAGAAGCGCACGCCCGAGACGGTCGAGCCGCCCAGGTCGGAATGCGCCACCAGGATGCCGGCTTGCTCGACCAGCGCGGTGAGGTCGTGGATGGGGCCATCGGGGACCTGCCAGAAGCGACGGAGCAGGCCGGCGATCTTCTCGGCGTCGTTGTCGTATTCGTCGGCGTCGAACCTCGGGAGCTTGTTCACCGGATCGAGGTCAGTCGCCTCCAGCAGCTTGCGTAAGTGCATGACGCGCACGTTAAGCTCAGCGACAATCCGGTGGAGCTCGGTCGCCGACACATTCGACTTTTTGCGCCACATCGGCGCATGCACGCTGATCGGCGCGCCGTAGATGGCGTCGGTTTGGCCGAAGAACTCCACCGGCACCGAGAAAATCTCGGCCGCCGTCTCGAGCAGTTGCGCGGTCGGCTCCTTCAATCCGTTCTCGATGCGAGACAGTTCAGTGTTCGGCAGGCGGAGGCATTCCGCCGCCTCGTTCTGCGGGAATCCGCGTAGCTGCCGCGCGAGGCGCAGCATGGTTCCAACCTTCGACATTTCGCAGTCCTCACCCTGGCAGTCGGCGACGATTCTCGTTTACGTCCGGTTAACCGCCTCGGGCGGGTCAGGACGCTTTGCCGCCGTTCTTTTCCTTGGTCTTGGCCATGTCCTTGAGCTTCGCCACACTGCGGCGGCGGGGCTGCGGGATGGCGGTCTTCTGCGGGAACTCAATGATGCCCTGCTGGCCGCCGGGCAGTTCGTAGCTCCAGAGCTGGCCATCCCCGTTGCGCGCCGTCACGTGCACCGACTTGTAGCCGGTACCGAACTCGTTCACCTTCCAGCAGACCTCGACCTTCATCGCCTGCGGCGCGTCCGCAAACGGGATGCCGGGATCCAGAAAGTTGTCGTTGGCGCCGGTGGAGATGTTGCTGCCCTTGCCGCGGCGGACCGCCTTCTTGAACCGCACTAGCACCCGGCCGCCGAACAGGAAGCGCGCCGTCGCGCCGGTCGGGAAGACCACCACGTCCGCCTTGCCGTTGAACTCCGCGATCGCGGCGCGGATGACGCTGTCGAACACGTCGGCCGAGTCAGTCCGCTTGTACACATTGCCGGCGCCGCGCTTGGCGAGGAAGTCCTTGAACGCCTTATCGAGCACCTTGCGGATCCGCTTGTTGAACGGCTCAAGGATCTCGCGGACTTCCTTCTCGACGGGCAACGACATGCACGGTGGCCTCCGGTGAATCGCTAGCAGGAACCCTATCAGGAAAACGCCAAATTCAAAGATTATTTTTCAATTCTGTTGCATTTCTATTCTAAGTGCATGATTATAATTGTATTTATACATTGTAAAATTTTCACTCATTCTCACTTAGCGGTAGGTAGGTCAAAAACCGGTTCTCGGGCCAAGGCAGCGGTACTCGCCGCCGAGGTGTCGGATTTGAACTGGGGCGGGCGAGCAAGCGGCTCTCTCTCGAGAAAAAGCCTCGCCCCCTCGAGGGCAAGCTTGAACTAGAAATGGACCCCGGCTGCCTCGTGGATGAAATCCGGATGAGAGCCAGCGCCAGCACACCCCGGCTTTTGGGCTGGTAAGGCCGTGACGTGTTCGGCCCAACGTTCGAGCGCATCACGCATCTCGGCCGCGTACCGCGCGCGGTTATATACACCGGCTACGCCAGCCCGGTGGCCGCTGACGTGGTTTAGGATCGCCTCCACGATGTGTGGCAGCACGCCAAGCCGGTCGGCCATCACAGTGGACGCGGATCTGCGAAGATCATGGACCGTCCAATGGGGTAGGAATTCACCCAGGGCTTCCGCAATGCGCGCATCAAGCGCCGACTTCGACCTTGACCAGCCGGAGAACCCGCGATGCGGGTCACCGCTGCGTCGGGGTCCGTCACCAAAGAGAAAGTCTCGACCATCTCGGCGGGGTGGGAGTAGGGCCAGGGCGGCGGGAACAAATGGCAGCAAATGCTCGCGATGGTTCTTGGTCCGGGTGCCTGGCAGCGTCCAGAGCCCCGCACCGGTGTCAAGTTCGGCCCATTGCATACTGCCAACTTCATCACGGCGTTGGGCTGTGAGCAGCAATAGACGCACGATGCGTCCGTAATCGTCATCGCGACAGGCTCGCCAGATCGCTGATAGCTCGGTCTCCGTTAGGACCCGTTCGCGGCTTCCCGGCTGCGCGGGTCGATTGGTGCCGAGAACCGGGTTCGCAGCAATGTCGAGGCCCTCGCGTATTGCCCAGTTGAACATTGAGGACAGTGCTGTCCGGGCGCGGGCTGCTGAGACCGCTCCGTGAGTTGATGCAATGTCAGTGACGCGAGCCGAGATATGACGGCGGGTGATCTGGAAGACCGAAACCGGATGCAGGGGTTTCCAACTGACCAGCAGATAGCGCTCTATTTCCGAATAGGTCCTGGGCATCAGCCTTTGCTTGGCGTTCCGGAGATACTGATCCACGATTGTCCGGAGCGTGTCGGCCGCCTGCAGGCGCGCTTTGGCTTTCTCGTCCGCCGGGTCTTTGCCATTGGCAACGAGGCCCAAAAGCCGTTTGGCCTCCTTGCGTGCCAGCTCTGGTGTCCAGGGGGCACCGTGCGGACCGATGGTGACGAAGCGCTGCCGACCGAACACGCGATACTTTAGGACGTAGGTCGCCTGGTCGCGTTGACGCCGTACACCAAAGCCCCGCACCGCTTCGCGGTGGTCTGCGTCCCAGATAGTTTCGCCCGGCTTGAGCGCTTGCACTGCGCGGATCGTTATACTCGAAACAGCCATCGATCGCCTCTGTAGCTACCACGTAGCTACCACCATAGCGCCAATTGCAGCGCAGGTAAGGCGAGGACCGGCGGTCTTACTTCTTGATAATGCAACGATTTGCGTACGAACGGCGGGAATGGCGTAGTGCCGGCGGAGCCCTGTCTGTGTCTGTGGAACAGGAGGTCGGTGGTTCGAGCCCACCCAACTGTACCAACGGTGCGGCAGGGCTTAAGCAGACATCACGGATTGGCGCCTCCCGCCTGCGGCAGGCGCGTTATCATCATTTCGCGATCTGCGTATAAAACCGGTCGGGAGCGCGGTGAGAGTGTCGAAACTCCACATGAACCATAGCTGGTCAGTCGCAAGGGGCAGTGGAAGAAGCGCTCGTTGCCCAACGCGCGGCCTGCGCTATCTGCGACATGGCATCTGCGATATCCGGCAATATAAAGAGTGCACTATCACCGTAATCAAATGTGGATAGAGAATTATCGTTGCGTCCCTGTCTACAGCATTCGAGCCAACAGGAAACAGCTGAGCGGCTTCGCTACGTCGTCGAGAATATGACGACGATAACGGCCATCGCGGTTTAACCAAAAGCGCCGCTCTCAGCCCGGGCTTTTATTCGTTGAGCAAGCCGGTATGCCTAAAATTATAGTCCGGTTGAGTCGCCTAATTGTTTTGAGGCCCCGCCCTCTGAAATTCTCTGACAAAACCCGCCATGCCTCTCGATCATTACGTTTCACAGGTTCATCTGCGGCAGTTCTATTCGCCTGAGCTTGATGGAAAGCAGATGCACGGCTTTCGCAAGCGCGACGGCCATGTTTTCCCATGCAGTTCAAAAGATGTCTGCCGCGTGCAAAACGGCAGCACGAACGAATATCTGCTGAACGATCGAGCCATCGAAGAATTCTTGAAAACAGTCGAACCCAACTACAATCCCGCAATCGCAGAACTGCGAACTGGAAAACCGAGTCGTGATACTGTCCATGTGGTTGCCGGCTTCGCCGCCTACGTAACGATCTGCTCGCCGGCAGCAATGCGGCTACATTCGGGACCTTTGAGGAGCACGGTTGAAGCCACCGGCAAGATCCTCGACGCATCGGGAGAGATTCCGAGAGCGCCGGAAGCTCTCGGAGGCAAGAGCTATACCGAGTTGATCGAGAGTGCGGTCATCAAAACAACCATCAACGAGAAGTACCCTCAAGCCCTCGGCATCAATGGAATCATGGAGCGGGTGAACATCTGGGGGAATTCCGCCTGGGATACTGTTGTTAACGAATACGCCAAGGATAGCCCCTTCTTTACTAGCGATTTCGCAAACGGAATTGAGACGTCTAACGATCCAAGAATCATCAACAGGCTGGTGCCGCTAGCTCCCGACCTTGCTTTGCGTATTCGCCCCGATCTTGATGCGCGGGATCAAAATATGGACACGACATTCAAGGCTTTTCGTTGTCGCCTGCTGACGCCTTCCCGGAACGAAGTCCGCGCTATAAATCAAGCCATTGCCAGGTGCGGAGAAGAACTTATCTTTTTTCGCGACCATCACGAGTGGGTCGAACCCTTCCTCAATAAGCATCGGTCCTTTCGCGTTGAACCGGTAACCACCGAACTCAAGACGCCCACGGGATACGCGTTGATCTCAACCATTCGAGTCAAATCCACCAGAGGCGGCGATTAAGCCCGCGGCAGCCTTCCAATGGGGGCCACGCTTTCTCTATCACGGTAGCCCGACGGCATAGGATTCCACCAAGTGGTCGACGAAACGCCGCAGCTTCACCGGCATGTAGCGTGCTGCCGGAAAAACAGCATGAAGCTCCAATTCACCGAGGCGGTAGGTCGACAGCAGTTGAACCAGCCGGCCATCACGCAAGGCCTCATCAACGATGAACAGCGGCTGCAAAATGATGCCTTCTCCCGCCAAGGCCGCCATCATGAGGGCCGTCCCATTATTGGCAGCCAAGTTGCCGCCCACCGTCACCACTTCCTTGGTTCCGTCAGGAGCTGTCATCGCCCAACTTTGCGACTGTCCGGCCTGAGTGTAGCGCAGGCAGTTGTGAGCAAGCAGGTCGGCCGGATGCTTTGGAATGCCGTGTCGCGCCAGATATGCGGGCGAAGCGCAGATTGCTCTTCGACACAGCGCGAGCCGCCGCGACATCAAGCTGGAGTCTGCCAAACGACCGATGCGCAGCGTCAGATCGAATCCCTCCTCCACCAGATCGACGATCCGATCATTGAGCACCAGGTCGATCTCCACCCCGGGGTGTTGTTCGCTGAAACGGCTGAGCACCGACGGTAAATACCGCACACCAAAAGACACGGGCGCGCTCAGGCGCAGCCTGCCGTGAAGGCTGGTTCGCGATTCCGATGCTCGGTCGGAGGCGTCGTGCAGTTGCCTCAATGGTTCGCGCGTTAGCTCGTAGAATGCCGCACCGGCCTCGGTCAGCGCTTGTCGCCGGGTCGTGCGTTGCAACAGGCGTACCCCCAATCTCCGCTCAAGGGCTTGGATTTGTCGCCCGACCGCCATTCGCGACAGACCAAGCGCCGCGGCTGCCGCCGCCTGACTGCCCAGATCGACGGTTCGAATGAAGGCTTCCAGTTCGGTCAAACGATCCATCAGCGATTGTATCGCTGCCGCGTTACTGTATGTCACAATTTCACGTGATTGTATCAGGCAAGCGCGCGGAATAACTGAGGGAAGCAAAATTCGGAGATCAAAGAGTCATGCAACAGTTCAGCCGTCGCGCCTTTGCGGCAATCTCTCTTGCAGCACCGCTCGTGCTTGCTGCCGCGCGTGCATCGGTCGCCAGACCTCAGTCAGTGCCCCCGGACGTTGAGACGCGCAGCCTGGACGAGCTGCATCGTGCGGCACTCGCGGAAGGCGGAAAGCTTGTGGTGTACGCAGGGGGTGACATTCCGAACGCCTCGGCGGGCCTGGAGCAGGCTTTCAAGAAGCGCTTTCCGGGCATGGACGCCCGCATCATAACAGATCTCAGCAAATTCCATGATGCGCGCATCGACCTGCAGCTTGCGCGCGGTCGCCTGGAGGCTGATGTCGCGCACCTGCAGACGCTGCAGGATTTCGAGCGTTGGAAGACACAAGATCAACTCCTCGCCTACAAGCCGCTCGACTGGGACGCCATCGCGCCCGAATATAAGGACCCGGACGCCGCTTTCCACGCAATCAGCGTCGTCGCTTTCAGCAACTCGTTCAATATTACGCTTGTTCCGGAGGCGGACGCGCCACGCGATGCGCTCGACTATCTCGATCCGAAGCTCAAGGGGCGCATCTGTCTCACTTATCCGCACGATGACGATGCTGTGCTCTATCAGTTCGATCGTATCGTCAACGCCCATGGATGGGAGTACATAGATCGCCTGCTGCAGCAGGACGTATTGTGGGTCCGTGGTACTGTGCCGGCGCGCCTAGCGGTGCAGGAGGGTAAGCGAGCTGCGACCTTCACAGCCTCCGGAGCATTTGCGCCGGCAGCTAATAGCCCGCTACGCTTCGCATTGCCTCCGCACGACGTGTTCCACAGCTGGCCGCAGACAGCGGCAATCTTTCGCGAGGCGCAGCACAAAGCCGCAGCACAGCTTTATCTAAGCTGGATGGCCTCGAAAGATGCCACGATTGCCCGGACCGGCCAGTGGTCGGTGCGTCGCGACGTGCCGGTCCCCGGTGGCTACAAGCCGATTTCGGAGTACAATACGGATCCGCTGCGTTTCCGGCTGTTCATGCAGGATCGGACACGCGTCGAACGGCTGAAGACTCAGTTCGAGGAGATGATCGGGCCTGCACTCGGCCCCAATCCGACTGGAGCCAAAGGCGTGTACCTCGTCGACATCTGAAGGCTCGCCGAGTGGGGCCGCTCCTGCAATCTTCTTTTCGGGTGAAGCGTGGCCGATGCCGAAATGGCAGCTTTGCGCGATCAAACTCTCGGAACGGTGGGTTCGGCATTACTGTGACAGTGCACAAAGCTCTCGACGCGGGGAGTGCCCCATCCGCAACGCTGCTCAAATCCAGTTTTGTGCGCGGTCACCGTAGCTCCCCGGTTCGCAATACGCTATCGGTAGCGAACCAAGGGCGTTCATGGACAAGCAGGCCGGGCAGACATCGTGAGTTTCTTCGAGCGTCTGAAGACAGCAGCATCCGTTGAGTGGCGGGCCTACGCCGAGCATCCCTTCACGAGCGGATTGGCGGACGGCTCGCTCCCCGAAGCGGCGTTTCGTCACTACCTCGTTCAGGACTACTTGTTCCTCATCGAGTTTGCTCGCGCCTACGCGCTCGCGGTCTACAAGTCGCCAAAACTCGCCGACATGCGTGAAGCAGCGGCCGGACTTTCGGCCATCCTCGATGTCGAGATGAACCTCCACGTGAAGCTCTGTGCCGATTGGGGTCTATCGCCGACCGATCTTGAACATGCTCCTCCGGCGGCCGAGATGCTGGCCTATACACGCTACGTGCTCGACGCGGGAATGCGCGGCGATCTGCTGGCGCTCAAGGTCGCGCTTGCCCCCTGCGTGATCGGGTACGCGGAGATCGCGACGCGGCTCGCGTCGCTCCCCCTCGCGGACGCTGACACGAACGCCTACCGCGTCTGGATCGCCGAGTACGCCGGCGCGCCGTACCAGGAGGTCGCTGCCAGAGCGCGGGCGCACATGGAGCATCTCGCCGATCTCTACGCCACGCCGGCCCGCGAGGCGGAACTGATTGCGATCTTCAAGGAAGCCACCCGACTCGAGGCAGACTTCTGGGAGATGGCCTGGCGCGAGGGTCAGCGCGTTCAATAGCTCTTTCAGGCATTGTCTGAGCTTCCCGGCATGAGGTCGCGAGAGCACCGCCGCGCTTGAATCCGGCAGCCCATGTGCTTAAATGCCACTTGGCTGTATTTTTCAGGCATTTGGCATTACGGCGGACCAATGGCAAAGAACGAGCGGACTGGCAAAGGCGTTGGTTCAACTTCCCGCGGGCTTCGTGCCCCCGGCTCGCTGACCAACAAACAGATCAAGACGATCGCGGCGGCAGCCCTGACCCAGCGACCTGACCGCAAGCCATCATCGAAGCCGACGCACAAATCTCCTCCCGACAAATCGCGCGGGGGGGCGGCAATTGAACGCTTGTTCGCCTCCGAGCAGGACCACACCTATCAACCGCAAGCCGGCGCCATTGTCGTGCAGGGGCATTTCGATGCGGTCACGGGGCTCTCCACCGTCACCGACGCGCCTTCGCTCGGGCTGGGCAGGGGCGGGACGGATGAATCGCAGCCGTCGGCCGAGCTGTTCAATGTCGTTATCGACGCCAACAGCCTGTTTCGCATCGAACCTGCCGCGCTCAAGCGCCTCGCCAATTACAGCGACGACGAAATTCACGCGCTTGTCGTGCCGAAGCGCACACTGGCGCGGCGGCTGTCGGAGGGCGAGCCGCTGACGGTCGAGGAGACCGACAAAGCCGTGCGGCTGGCGCGGGTTGACCGATTGGCCGCCAACGTGTTCGGCGAGCCTGCGAAGGCGCACCGCTGGTTGCGCAAGCCCAAGAAGTTGCTTCGCGGGGAAACGCCACTTGCTTACCTCGCGACGGAGGCGGGCGCGCGCGTCGTCGAAGAGATGCTGCACCGGATCGATCACGGCATCCTTGCGTAAGGATTTGGCGTGAGGATCTGGCGGATCTCCAACTTCGACGATCTGTCTGGCGTGGGCGGCCTCAAGGCCGACGGCCGCTGGCATGATCGCGGCCGGCACGCGGTCTACGCAGCGGATCATCCGGCGTCGGCACTGCTCGAAGTGATGGTGCATCTTGAAATCGATTTCGAGGACCTGCCGACGAGCTACCAACTGCTCGGCATCGACGTGCCGGACGACCTCGCCGTCGAGACGGTGAGCCGGGCCGACATCGAGAGTATATCGCCGGATTGGGCTGACGATCCCAGGGTGAGCCGCGACGTGTTGCGGACCTGGTTCACTGAGGTGCGCACGGCGATGGTGTCGGTGCCATCGGTCATCGTGCCATTCGCGCAAAACTACCTCATCAATCCCAGGCACAAGGACGCGGCGCGCATCCGCGTGGCGCATGTCGCGCGCTATCCCCATGACCTCAGGCTGTTCGGCCAATGGCCGGCCAACGCTACCTAACCCCCGCCACCACCCACACCACCACCGGCAACGTCACCGCCGCCAGCAGCGTCCCCAGCGCCACCACGCCCGATACCGGGTTCACCAGCCGCTGATACTGAACCGCGAAGATGTACGCATTCGCGCCGGTCGGCATCGCCGCGAACAGCACGACGACGCCGGCCGCGAGCGGCGGCAGGTCGAGCAGCTTTGCCAGCACGAAGGCGGCCGCCGGCATCGCCAGCAGTTTGAGCGCGCTCATGGCGAGGATGCCGAGCTTCTCGCCCTTGACCTCGAAACGAAAGAGATTGATGCCGAGCGCGATCAGGGCAGCGGGCGATCCCGCCTGCGCCAAGAGCTCGACGGTCCGGTCGACGACCGGATGCAGGCCGAGGCCGGTGAGGCGCCAGACGAGGCCGAAGCCGATCGCGAGCATGATCGGGTTGCGGGAGAGATCGCGCAGCACCGGCAGGATCAGCGATGCGGCCGAGGCGGTCTGCTTGCGGTCGACCAGCTCCATCTGCAGCGTGCCGCAGAGCCAGAGCAGCGGCGTGTTCACCGACAGGATCAGCGCCATCGGGCCCGCGGCCTCATTGCCCAGCGCCGAGAGCGTCAGCGGAATGCCGAGCATGACGATGTTGCCGTAGACCGAGCCGATCGCGAACACGACGCCGTCCTCGCGGTCCTCGCGCCGCTTCCGCAGCAGCGCCGAGAGGATGAGCGCCGCGATCCAGGTCAGCGCGAGCGCGCCGTAATAGGCGCCCCACATCCGCCACGGGCTGACGCCGGAGAATTCCGAGACGACGATGGTGCGGAACAGCAGGGCGGGAATGGCGATGCTGAAGGCGAATTCGGAGATGCCCTTATGCGCGGTCTCGGAGACGAAGCGAAACAACACCGCGGCATAGCCGGCCGCGATCAGCGCAAACACCGGCGCGACGATCAGCACGGTGGCCATGCGCGGCTACGACCCCATCTCGATGATCCGGCGCGCCATGCGCACATTGGCATAGTCGATCATCTTGCCGTCGAGCGTCACCGCGCCCTGGCCCTGCGCCTCGGCCTGCTCCATGGCCTCGACCACCCGCCGCGCGTGCGCGAGCTCAGCGTCGGAGGGGACGAACGCCCGCAGCGTGGGCTCGATCTGGTCGGGATGGATCACCTGCTTGCCGTCAAAACCCATCGCCGCCGCCTTGAGCGCGCTGCTTTCGGTCAGTCTGGCGTCCCGGAACGCGCCGCAAGGGCCGTCGATGGCGCGCAGGCCGAACGCGCGCGCGGCCACCAGCAGGCGCATCATCGGATAGGCGAACAGATCGAGCGGGGCGGAGGCATAGCCGCTTTCGGCGGAGCCGACGTGGCGATAGCCGTCCGGCGACGCGCCGATTTCCGAGGAGCGGGCGCCGATCGAGGCGGCGAAATCGCCGACGCCGAGATGAAGGGCGGCGACGCTTTGGTGCGCGGCGGCGAGCGCGTCGACATTGACGAGACCCAGCGCGGTCTCGATCAGCAGTTCGACCGCGACAGGCGAGGCGCGATCCGGCGCGGCCGCGCGCAGCTGATCGGCAATGGCGGCGGTGTCGCTCGGGCGCTCCGCCTTCGGCACGATCACCGAATCCAGCCGGGGCAGCGCAGCGAGCTTACGGATCTCCTGCGCGATGAAGGGGCTGTCGACGGCGTTGAGCCTGACAGCGACGACCTTGTTGCCCCAATCCAGAGAAGATAACGACCCCGCGGCTTCCTCCAGCGCCGCGCTCTTCTCGGACGGCGGCACGGCGTCCTCGAGATCCATGAACACCGCATCCGCGGCCGAGGCCGCAGCCTTGGCGACGAGACGGGAGCGATGCGCGGGAACGGCCAGATAGACCCGCGTCGGCCGTAGACGGACCATCGTCACGTCTCCTTTGCGAGACCGAGCTCGCTGAGGATGGATGGGTTGTGCTGGCCGACGTCAGGCACCGGATCCATCCTGGGCGACAGGCCCGGAATGGTGAGAGCCGGCAGGAAGCTCATCACCGGGCCGCAACGAGTGCCCACCGTTTGCACCCGGGATCGGGCGCGGAGCTGCTCGTGCTCCAGGAACGCCTCGACCGAATTCAGATGTGCGTTGGCGATCGAGGCCTCGTCGAGCAGCCGCAGCACCTCGTCACTGGTCATCGCCGCAAAACGCTGCTCGATATGGACCTGCAGATCGTCCCTGTTCTGCATGCGCAGCGGATTGGTGCGGAAGCGGGGATGGTCGGCAAAGGCGGCCTCGCCAAGCACAATGGCGCACAGCGATCGCCATTCCCGGTCGTTCTGGATGCCGAAGAAGATCGTGTTGCCGTCGCCGACGCGGAAAGGGCCATACGGCGCTATCGTTGCATGCCTTGCCCCGGTTCGCGGCAGCGGGCGGCCCGTACTCTGCGTGTAGAAGGCGGGATAGCTCATCCAGTCCGTAATGGAATCGAACAGCGAGGCCTGGAAGGCGGTGCCCTTGCCGGTGCGCTCGCGGCGATACAGCGCCATCAGCACGCCGTTGAGGATGTACATGCCGGTGGCGATATCGACCACGGAAAGTCCGACCTTGGCGGGCTCCGCCTCGGTGCCGTTGATGGCGAGGACGCCGGCCTCGCACTGCACCAGGAGATCGTAAGCCTTCTTGTTGCTGTAGGGTCCGCCCGTACCATAGCCCGAAACGTCGCAGGCGATGATCCGGGGATACTTCCGCAGCAGCGATGCGGCATCGAGGCCCAGCCGCTCCGCCGCGCCGGGCGCCAGGTTCTGGATGAAGACGTCGGCCTGCGGCAGCAGGGCGTCGAGCACCTCCTGGCCTTCAGGACTTTTGATGTCGATGGCGAGGCTCTCCTTCGACCTGTTGGTCCAGACGAACTGGCTCGACATCCCGTTCATCACATGATCGTAGTCGCGGCAAAAATCGCCATCGCCCGGCCGCTCGATCTTGATGACCCGCGCGCCCCAATCCGCAAGATGCCGGCTGGCAAGAGGAGCCGCGATCGCCTGCTCGAGCGAGACCACCGTCACGCCCGACAGCGGCAGCTCCGCCTCATGTCGCTCCATGCAATCGTCTCCGCTCCCGCTCACGCTTTTGTCCAGCGCAGGAGACAAGCCGACCAGCCCACGCACGTTCTGTGATGATGGCATCATGCTCCTGTTTTGCCCGACGAGTCAAATCCAATTTCGTAAAATCCGCAAATCGCGATCCGCAAAGTTCAATCGCCACATGGACTTGGCTACTGTGCATGGGGTTGTTTTCGCGTTTTTTGTTTTAGGGGCCCTGTTGCCGAGACCGCACACGTCGCGGCTTTCGCATCTCGCCTCGGTTGCCAACGAACGCCCGTTCACCCACTATCGCCTCCGACTCGACATTTGGGGGGATCGATGCCGGCGTTCCGCTTTAAGAAATCTTTCGCTGCTGCGATCACGGGGATCGCCCTGGCCGTCCTGATCCACCCGGGTGAAGGCTTTGCCTACTCCCAGGAGGAGCAGCAGGCCTGCACCCCTGATGCGATGCGGCTGTGCGGCGAGTTCGTTCCGAACGTCGACGCCATCACCGCCTGCATGATCCAGAAGAAGTCGCAGCTCTCGCCACAGTGCCGGGTGTTCTTCCGGCCGGGGCCGGAGCCGGGCATGGCGGCCGCGCCCCGCGCCGGCAAGCCGACCAGCATCGCGCCCAAGAGCTCGACCCGGACGGCGAAGAAGAGCACCAAGCCGGCCAAGAAGAAGAAAGCCAGCGAAGGCTGAACGCGGACACCGCGTTCCCTCTTTGAAACTCGATCATGCCCGGGCCAAAGCGCGCAGTGCGTTTGAAGTCCCGGGCATTTGCGTGTCCGGCTCCTCGTTCGCTGTCCCCTTGAGTCAAACCGACCAGGGCATCAGCCCCACACCAGCCACCGGACTCCTTTTGTTCGCCTCCGTGTGCGGACGCTTGCGACAAGGCGGGATGGAAACGGTTAGCGAAGCGGATTGCGCGGCGAGGTTGCATTCCGCTTCGTCCCGCAGCGCCGCGCACGCAGTAGTGTGACTCAAAAGCCAACGCGCTTTGTTATTTCATGGCGCCAGCATAACTTATGATAAATTTTTCTTTCCCGAATCACCGCGGTGATTCATTTTCGCCGCCTGGGGTCAATCTGGAGGCAGAGGTATGAACGTTATTGTTTTTGCATCGCGTAAAGGTGGCTCAGGCAAGAGTACGCTGGCCGCGCATCTCGCCGCGCAGATCAAGGCGACCAAGCCGATCCTGCTCGTCGATGCGGATCCGCAAGGCTCGCTCACGCTGTGGCACAAGCTGCGTGGCACCAACGAACCGCCGATCAAGTCCGCGGTAAACTCGGTCAGCGGCATCGTCTCCGCTGCCAAGCGCGACGGTTATGAATGGGTGTTGATCGACACGCCGCCGAACCTCTCGGCCGTCGTCGACGACGCCATCCGCAATGCCACCATGGTGGTGATCCCCGCCCGTCCCGGCGTGTTCGACGTCAACGCGGTGCAGGAAACCATCCAGATGTGCCGTGCGGCGCGCAAGCCCTACGCGGTCGTGCTCAACGGTGCGCCGGCGCGCCGCGACGAGTCCGAAAGCCCGATCGTCACCATTGCCCGCGAGGCACTGGCGAAGTTCCGTGCTCCGGTGTGGGGCGGCCAGATCACCAACCGTTCGGATCTGCTGATGGCGCTGAGCCACGGCGAGGGCGCGCGGGAATATCAGGCCGAGAGTCGTGCGGCTCAGGAAATCGCAAGGCTGTGGGCGGCAATCGAACGTTCGGTGAAGGCTATTCGCGGCACGGCGTCGGCGTCCGGCGCAATGCACAAGCAGGCGGCGTAATTTTTCATAAATCATTCCCCGGACGAAAAACGCGCGGACATCCGCGCGTTTTGCGTTTCTGGAGATCGCTGTGGAGGCTATGCCACCATCAGCATGTAGAACACGATCACCGGCGACAAAGTGAGGATCACTGACCAGATGCCGGCGGCCCAGAGAATGTCCTCGGTGGTGAAGCCCTGCTGTCCAGCGTCGTAATGCGACGCCATTTCGTTATGACTATTCACAAACGCCCCCGCGATTTCTTCGCTTATGGGCATGAACGCTACACGGGATGATTTAAAAATCCGGGTCGCAGTTTCGCGCGCTTTCGAACACAGGTGCTACCACGGGTTAACCATCCGGACCTGCACCGGCATCACGCCAGCCAGACTCGAAACACCAGCACCGGCATCAGGCCGAGCATCACCGCCCAGAAGCCGAACGACGACACCACCAGAATTCCCCGCATGAAATCAGCCGACGCGAACATGTCTGCGGCCGTCGGGCGGATGCGCTGCCCCATGATCGTTCCCCCATTTGAAAAGACTTTGAATGAAGACGATAGGCGCGTTTGCGTAAACGAGCCGTGGATGCGCCATGCGGCAGCAGCGAAGGCCGTTCGGGCGCGGTTAACCAAGCACTCCGCTCTCTCACTCCCTCTCCCCGTTCTTACGGGGAGAGGGTGGGGTGAGGGGCCATCAGCTACGCCGCGACTTGCGTCCGCCGTTCGATCTCGCGGTCGAGCTGGACGGCGAGTTCGCTGCCGATCTCGACCATCGGCAGGCGCACTTCGGGGCTGTCGATCAGGCCCGTGCGCCACAGCCAGTATTTTGCCGGTGCGGGACTGGGCTCGGTGAACAACAGCCGCGTCAGGTCCGCGACCTCCTGCCAGCGCGCCAGCGCCGCATCGTGATTGCCGCGCTTCAGCTCGGCATGGACAGCCGCAAATGTCGCGGTCTCGAGATGGGCTGACAGCACGATGCCGCCGTCGGCGCCGTCGCTGAGCGCGTCGAAATAATTCGCATCCTCGCCGGTCAGCACGCGAAAATCCCTCGGACGGTCGCGCAGCAACGCGATGGATTGCTCGCGGCTCGCGCCGCAATCCTTCAGGCCGATGATGTTCGGATGCCCGGCAAGCCGCAGCAGGGTCTGGTTGGTGATGTTGACTGAGGTGCGATAGGGGATGTTGTAGAGCGCGAACGGCCAGGCGGCGTGATCGGCGAGCGCTTCGAAATGCGCCAGCAACCCGCGTTGCGACGGCCGCACATAATACGGGCTCGCGATCAGAAAACCGTCGATCGGCCAGTCCGCGGTCGCGTCGAGACGCTCCTTCAGCCGCGAAGTGTCCGCGCCTGAGAGTCCGAGGCAGATCGGAAGCTTGCTGTGGCCGGTGGTCAGCTCGTCGCGCACGATGGCGACGAGGCGTTCGAGCTCGGCGTCGCGCAGCGTCATGCCTTCACCGGAGGTCGCTCCCAGGATGAAGCCGTCGACAGCCTGTCCGCTGTAATGCCGTGTCAACCGGCGCAGCGACCTCTCGTCGAGGGCGCCGTCGCGAAACGGCGTCACCAGCGGCAGCCAGAGCCCGTGCAATTGTTCCTGTAGTCCGGTCATGTTCCATCTCCTTCTCGGGAAAAGTCCTGAGACGAGGGCACATGAAAAAACCCCGTCCAGGCGGCGGGGTTTTCGAAGTTTCGGCTCGCGATGACGAAGGCTGTGTTAGCGCGTGCAAAAATCCGAGGTCCCCAGATGGGGGCCTTTTTTCGAGGCGATTGCCTGCGACGAGCTTACGCACGACTTCGTGATCATTTGCAAATCATGCGGGGTAAGCATGGAACTGTCAATACACGTGGAGGGCGAAGGCCGAATCCGCCAAAAAAAAGCCGGGCTCGATCGAGCCCGGCTTAAGGTATTGGCCACGTGAGGCCGACACAATCACCTTCCAAGAGGGATTACTGAACTCCCGCGCCACTGGAGGAGGGGGACAAATGCGCAACGCGAAGGCTCAGCGTGAAAAGATTATGGGCTAGCTTCGCGCCATGCATCAAGCGTCCAAGCCGCATGTCAGACATGCGGAAATCAGGACGGCCAACGCTGCGCCTTGCTCACCACGAAGTCGCGGAACACTTGCACGCGCGCGACCGTCTTCAGCTCTTCCGGATAAACAAAATACGTATCGAGCTGGATCGAATCCGATTCGCCGAACAGCTGCACGAGGCGGCTCTGTTCTTCGATCAGATAGTCCGGCAGCGCGGCGATGCCGAGGCCCTGCTGACAGGCGCGGACGAGGCCGAGAATGTTGTTGACCCTGAAATAGGCTTCGCGCGGACCCGAGCCGTTGCGCCCGGCTTCGACCAGCCAGTTGCGGTTCTGAAGATGCGGCGCGAAGTTGCCGTCGGAGAGCGTGATGATGCGATGGGAGTCGAGCTCCTCCAGCGTGCGCGGCGTGCCGAAGCGCTTGATGTAATCGGGCGAGCAATAAGCGTGGAAGCCCATCGCGAACAGCTTGCGCTGGATGAGATCCGGCTGCGTCGGCTTGCGGGTGCGGATCGCGACATCGGCCTCGCGCATCGACAGGTCGAGCTCCTCGTCTGTGACGATCAGCGAGATCCGGATTTCCGGATAGAGCGCGGTGAATTCGCCGAGCCTGGGGATCAGCCAGTTGATGCCGACGCCG
Source organism: Bradyrhizobium sp. MI1.11 (assembly GCF_055811255.1). Taxonomy (NCBI): domain Bacteria; kingdom Pseudomonadati; phylum Pseudomonadota; class Alphaproteobacteria; order Hyphomicrobiales; family Nitrobacteraceae; genus Bradyrhizobium; species Bradyrhizobium sp. MI1.11. Next base: position 27,096 of record NZ_JBVVPM010000049.1, on the reverse strand, counting down.
GGCGTGGTGGTGATCTTGAGATCGCCGCTCGGCCGCTCGCGGCTGTCGGTCAGTTTGGCGCGCGCCGCCTGCAGCTGCATGAACACGTCATGGGCGGTGCGGAACAGGAGGTCGCCCTGTTCGGTGAGGATCAGGCCGCGGGCGTGGCGGTGGAACAGCGAGACCGAAAGCTCCTGCTCCAGTGCCGAGACCTGGCGTGACACCGCCGATTGCGACAGGCCGAGCTGCTCGCCCGCGTGCGTGAAGCTGCCCGCTTCCGCCGCGGCGTGAAACACCTTCAGCTTGTCCCAGTCCATATCCGTAAATCCGTCGCGTGTTCTTGCCATGATGTCTATTCCGCTGCCGCGCGCTCGCTGGCGCGCAGGGCCAAAAATCGTTCCGCCTCGAGTGCTGCCATGCAGCCGAGGCCGGCCGCCGTGACCGCTTGACGATAGGTCTCGTCGGCGACGTCGCCGGCGGCGAACAGGCCGGGGACCGAGGTGGCGGTCGAGTTCGGGGCGACCTCGACATAGCCCGACGGTTTCAGCTTGATCTGGCCGGCCACGAGCTCGGTCGCCGGGGCATGCCCGATGGCGACGAAGACGCCGTCGGTCGGCACATCGGTCAAGGCGCCTGTCTTGACGTTCTTCAGTCGCACATGGGTGACCTTGTTCGGGTTCTCGGTGCCGCAGATCTCGTCGACGGCTGAGTCCCAGACCACCTTGATCTTTGGGTGCTTGAACAGACGCTCCTGCAGGATGCGTTCGGCGCGGAAGTGATCGCGACGATGCACGATGGTGACCTGCGAGGCATGGTTGGTGAGGTACAGGGCTTCCTCGACCGCGGTATTGCCGCCGCCGACCACCACGACGTCCTTGTTGCGGTAGAAGAACCCGTCACAGGTGGCACAGGCCGACACGCCGCCGCCCTGGAATTTCGCTTCGGACGGCAGCCCGAGCCAGCGCGCCTGGGCGCCGGTGGCGAGGATGACGGTGTCGGCGAGATAGACGTCGCCGCTATCGCAGGTCAGGCGAAAGGGTCGCTGCGAGGTGTCGAGCTTCGTCACCAGATCGGTCTTGATCTGGGTGCCCACATGCAGCGCCTGCTTCTCCATCTGCTCCATCAGCCAGGGGCCCTGGATCACGTCGGCGAAACCGGGATAGTTCTCGACGTCGGTGGTGATGGTCAGCTGGCCGCCCGCCTGGATGCCCTGGATCAGGATCGGCTCGAGCATCGCGCGCGCGGCGTAGATCGCCGCCGTGTAGCCGGCGGGGCCGGAGCCGATGATGACGACCTTTGCATGGACAGCGGCGGACATTTCGACAGATGCCTTTCACGGGGGACTGCAGCGCGGGCGCGGAACGTGCCGGGAGGCCTCGCGGAGGCGCTGAAATATCAGAGGTAATCTAAGCCTTCTGGTGAGCTATGCAAGAATTGCATTCCCTGTCGGCGGATTTTTCCAACAGGGAACAAAAGTCGATTGCGCTGCACGCGCAATAAAATTGCGCCGAGTGCGCGGTCTGCGCTATGAGGATTGCGACAGACCCACCAATACCGCCGCAAAGGCCAGGAGTTCCAATCACGTGTCGCGGAACCTAGACGAGATCGACCTGAAAATTCTCACCGAGATTCAGGCCGACGGTCGAATCACGAATGTCGAGCTGGCCAAGCGCGTCGGCATTTCGCCACCGCCCTGCCTGCGCCGAGTCCGTGCGCTGGAGGAGGAGGGGTATATCCATGGCTATCGCGGGCTTCTGGACGCACGAAAGCTCGGCTTCGACGTCACGGTGTTTGCCGCAGTGCACCTCTCCAGCCAGGCCGAGGCCGATTTGCGCGCCTTCGAGGAGTTCGTCCGCGCCGAGCCGCTGGTGCGCGAGTGCTGGATGTTGTCCGGCGAGGTCGATTTCATCCTGAAATGCGTCGCGCCCGACATGGCCACCTTCCAGGATTTCGTCACCCACCTGACCGCCGCCCCGCACGTCCGCAACGTGCGGACCTCGCTGGTGCTGCACAATTCGAAATACGAGGCGGCGGTGCCGCTCGACGTGAGGGGACGAAGGTAGCGCCTCCTCCGTCATTGCGAGCGGAGCGAAGCAATCCAGGCTCCCTCTGCGGAAAGACTCTGGATTGCTTCGCTCCGCTCGCAATGACCAGAGGTGAGGATCATCCCACCTCATTCCCGGCAACACGCAGATACAAAAAGGCCGCGCATCGCGCGGCCTTTTCAAATCACACGCGACGGCAAATCGCTACCGCCACTCCACCTTGGTGATCTCATAAGCCTTGGCGCCGCCGGGTGCATTGACCTCGACGGTTGAGCCCTTCTTCTTGCCGATCAGCGCGCGCGCGAGCGGCGAGGTGATGGAGATGCGGCCCTTCTTGGCGTCGGCCTCGACCTCGCCGACGATCTGCCACACCGTCTTCTTTTCGGTGTCCTCGTCGACCAGCGTCACGGTCGCGCCGAATTTGATGGTGTCGCCGGACAGCTTCGAGATGTCGATGATGTCGGCGCGCGCGAGCTTGTCCTCGAGCTCGGCGATGCGGCCTTCATTGTGGGACTGCTCTTCCTTCGCGGCGTGGTATTCCGCGTTCTCCGAAAGGTCTCCGTGCGAGCGCGCCTCGGCGATATGCTCGATGATCCGCGGACGGTCCTCCGACTGGCGCTTCTTCAGTTCTTCCCCGAGTGCGGCAAAGCCGCCCGCTGTCATCGGTACCTTTTCCATCTCTTCTCTCGTCCTTCGGTCGCGCGCGCCCTGACATGTCAGCGCGCACGCAACTTGATTCGTCAGTTCTGTCCGGGGGCTCAACGCGCGTGCCGCCGAACGTTCATATGGGCTTGGCGCCGGAACAGAACAACCTTATGGCCGGACAGTTCCTCCGGCCATAGTGGCTTCATCGCCAATCACTTAGCGGAAGGTTGGGCCTCCCGCTCGCGATCAGGTTTCCGAAAAGTAGCTCTGCAGGGTCCGAACCTCAAGGTCCCCGCCCAGATAGGCGCGGATGCCCTGCGCGGCCGCCACGGCCCCGGAAAGAGTGGTGTAATACGGCACTTTATGCAAGAGGGCCGCGCGCCGCAGAGAACGGCTGTCGGCGAGCGCCTGCGGCCCTTCGGTGGTGTTGAAGACGAGCTGGACGTCGCCATTGGTGATGGCGTCGACGATGTGCGGCCGGCCCTCCAGCACCTTGTTCACCTTCTCGGTCGGGATGCCCTGGTCGGTCAGGAAGCGGGCCGTGCCCGACGTCGCCAGCACCTTGAAGCCGAGCGAATGCAGCTCGCGGACGGCCTCGGTGATGCGCGTCTTGTCGCTTTCGCGGACCGAGACGAACACCGTCCCCTTGCGCGGCACCCGTGTGCCGCCGCCGAGCTGGCTCTTGGCGAACGCCACCGCGAAGGAGCGGTCGATGCCCATGACCTCGCCGGTCGAGCGCATCTCGGGGCCGAGCACGGTATCGACGCCGGGGAAGCGGGCAAACGGAAATACCGATTCCTTCACGCCGACATGATCGAAGTTCGCCTTCTTCAGCTTGAAATCGGCAAGCTTCTCGCCGGCCATGACGCGCGCCGCGATCTTCGCGACTGGCGTGCCGACCACCTTGGCGACAAAGGGCACCGTGCGCGAGGCGCGCGGATTGACTTCGAGCACGTAGATCTCGCCGTCTTTGATGGCGTATTGCACGTTCATCAGGCCGACGACGTCGAGGCCGAGCGCCAGCTCGCGGGTCTGCCGCTCCAGCTCCTCGATCATCTTGTCGTCCAGCGAGTGCGGCGGCAGCGAGCAGGCGCTGTCGCCGGAATGGATGCCGGCTTCCTCGATGTGCTCCATGATGCCGACGATGAAGGTGTCCTTGCCGTCGCAGAGGCAGTCGACGTCGATCTCGGTCGCATCGGACAGATAGCGGTCGAACAGCAGCGGGTTCTTGCCGAGCACGGTGTTGATCTGGCCGGTCTTGTCGTTCGGGTAGCGCGCCTTGACGTCCCCCGGCACCAGCTCCGGCAGCGTGCCGAGCAGGTAATCACTGAGCTGGTTCTCCTCGCGGATGATTTGCATCGCGCGGCCGCCGAGCACGTAGGACGGGCGCACCACCAGCGGCAGGCCGAGATCGGTTGCGACCAGGCGCGCTTGCTCGACTGAATAGGCGATGCCGTTCTTGGGCTGCTTCAGCCGCAGCTTGTCGAGCACCCGCTTGAAGCGGTCGCGGTCTTCCGCAAGATCGATGGCATCGGGCGAGGTGCCGAGAATCGGCACTTCAGCGGCTTCCAGCGCCCGCGCGAGCTTGAGCGGGGTCTGGCCGCCGAACTGCACGATCACGCCGTGCAGCGTGCCGTTCGTGCGTTCCTTCGCGATGATCTCCAGCACGTCCTCGGCGGTGAGCGGCTCGAAATAGAGCCGGTCGGCCGTGTCGTAGTCGGTCGACACCGTCTCCGGGTTGCAGTTGACCATGATGGATTCGTAGCCGGCGTCGTGCAGCGCGAAGCAGGCGTGACAGCAGCAATAGTCGAATTCGATGCCCTGGCCGATGCGGTTCGGTCCGCCGCCGAGGATGATGACCTTCTTCTTGTCGGACGGCGAGCTCTCGTCCGCAGGCGCGCCCGCGAACGGCGCCTCATAGGTCGAGTACATGTAGGCGGTGGGCGAGGCGAACTCGGCCGCGCAGGTGTCGATGCGCTTGTAGACCGGGCGAACGCCGAGCGCGTGGCGCTTCGCCGTGACCTCGGCCTCCGTCGTCTCCGCGATCACCGCGAGCCGGGCATCGGAGAAGCCCATGGCCTTGAGCGTGCGCATGCCGAAGGCGTTGCCCGGCAGGCCGTTCTTGCGGACCTTCGCTTCCATGTCGACGATGCCGCGCATCTCGCTGAGGAACCACGGATCGATCTTGCAGGAATTGAAGATCTCCTCGTCCGACCAGCCGAGCCGCATCGCCTGGGCGACCTGGAGCAGCCGGTTCGGCGTCGGCGTGCCTAGCGCAGCGCGGATCGCATTCTTGTCGTCGTCGCGACCGAGACCTTCGATCTCGATCTCGTCGAGGCCGGTGAGTCCGGTCTCGAGCCCGCGCAAGGCCTTCTGAAGGCTTTCCTGGAAGGTGCGGCCGATCGCCATGACTTCGCCGACCGACTTCATCGACGTGGTCAGCGTGGTGGAGGCACCGGGGAATTTCTCGAAGGCGAAACGCGGCACCTTGGTGACGACGTAGTCGATCGTCGGCTCGAACGAGGCCGGCGTGGCGCCGCCGGTGATGTCGTTGGCGATTTCGTCGAGCGTGTAGCCGACCGCAAGCTTGGCGGCGACCTTTGCGATCGGAAAGCCGGTGGCTTTCGAAGCCAGGGCGGAGGAACGCGACACGCGCGGATTCATCTCGATGACGACCATGCGGCCGTCTTCCGGGTTGACGCCGAACTGCACGTTGGAGCCGCCGGTCTCGACCCCGATCTCGCGCAGCACCGCAAGCGAGGCGTCGCGCATGATCTGGTATTCCTTGTCGGTCAGCGTCAGCGCCGGCGCCACCGTGATGGAATCGCCGGTGTGCACGCCCATCGGATCGAGATTCTCGATCGAGCAGACGATGATGCAATTGTCTTTCTTGTCGCGCACCACCTCCATCTCGTACTCTTTCCAGCCGAGCACGGATTCTTCGATCAGCACTTCGTTGGTAGGAGACGCATCCAGGCCGCGCTCGATGATGTCGAGGAACTCTTCCTTGTTATAGGCAATGCCGCCGCCGGTGCCGCCCATGGTGAAGGAGGGGCGGATGATCGCGGGCAGGCCGATCTCGGACAACGCCATCAGCGCCTGGCCGAGCGCATATTCCTGGTAGCGCTTGCGGCGGTCGCTCTCGCCGAGCGTCCACTGCCGCTCGAGCTCTGCGAGCGCCGCGCCCGAGGCCTTCGCGCGATCGGCCTGGTACTTGTCGCGGAAGGACTTCTTCAGGGCGGAGGCGTTGGCGAGCCGCGACTTCGGTGTCTCGAGCCCGATCTTGGTCATGGCCTCGCGGAACAGCTGACGGTCTTCGGCCTTGTCGATCGCGTCCGCGGTGGCGCCGATCATCTCGACGTCATACTTTTCGAGCGTGCCTTGCTGGCGCAGCGACAGCGCGCAGTTCAGCGCGGTTTGTCCGCCCATGGTCGGCAGCAGCGCGAAGCCGCCGGGAATGACGTGACGTTCCTTCTCGATGATTTTTGCGACGATCTCGGGCGTGATCGGCTCGATATAGGTCGCATCGGCCAATTCCGGGTCGGTCATGATGGTGGCCGGATTGGAATTGACGAGGACGATGCGATAGCCCTCTTCCTTCAGCGTCTTCACCGCCTGGGTGCCCGAATAGTCGAACTCGCAGGCCTGGCCGATCACGATGGGACCGGCGCCGATGATCAGGATGGTGGTGATGTCTGTACGTTTGGGCATCAACTCTCGCCGAAGTGGAATTTGGGCACAAAAAAAGGGCGCGCCTGCTGCGCGTCCCTTTGGCCGAGAGCGCGGTGGTCCCCCCTCGCGCGCGGGGTGGGTCTTAGAACAGTTTTCGGGGCGGCGAAACCCCGAAAAACGCCCATCAACCGGCAATTTTGACCGGTTTTGGCCGAGCCTGCCAGCCCCGGGCGAGATGGACCAGAAGAGCCGCCGAAACGCTCAATCCGCCGACCCAGCCGAGATCGGCCGGGCTCCACGCCGCAAGCACGGCGCCGCCCAAGGCACCGCCGATCGCAAAGCCGAGATACATGGCCGAGGCGTTGAGCGAGAGCGCGATCATCGAGGCCTGCGGCTCGATCCGGATGATGCTGGCGACCTGGGCCGGGTAGAACGCCCATCCCGAGATGCCCCAGAGGAAGATCGCGCCCAGCACCGCATAATGCGCCTGTCCCGGCATCAGCTTCAGGACCAGCGAATGCAGGATCAGCGCGCTGGCCATGCCGGCAAGCCCGAGACCTGCTGTGGCGAGCGTGCCGAGCCGGTCGGCCAGGACGCCGCCGAGCATGTTCCCGATCGCGGCGGCGCCGCCGAACACCAGCAGCGCGAGGCTGATCTGCGACGCATCAAATCCAAGACCGCGCAGCGGGACCGCGAAATAGGTGAACACTGTGAAGCCGCCGAGCGCCCATAAGATCGTGATCAGAAGCGCCGTCAGGACATTGCGGTGACGCGCCACCGCCAGCCGATCGCTGAGCGAGGCCGTGTTGCGGGGCAGGCCGCGGGGCAGGCCGAGCAGGAGGCCGGCGAGCGCAACGGCACCGATCAGGGCGACCATGGCAAAGGTCGCGCGCCAGCCGAGCATGCTGCCGACGAGATTGCCGAGGGGAACGCCGATGACGGTCGCAACCGTGAGGCCCGAGGTGACGAGTGCCACCGCGCGGCCGCGTCGCTCCGGCGCGGCGACGGCCACGGATACGGCCAGCGCGGTCGGCATGCACAGCCCGGAGCCCAGCGCCATCAGCATGCGCGAGGCCAGCAGCAGGGCGTAATTCGACGCCACCATCGCCGCGAGGTTTCCGGCGATGAAGGTCGATAGCGCCAGGGCCAGCACGGTGCGGCGGTCGATATTGTTCAGCGTCACCGCCAGGATCGGGGAGCCGACCGCATAGGTGAGAGCATAGGCCGTGACCAACTGGCCGGCGGCGGGGACTGAAATCGCCAGGTCGGTGGCGATCGACGGCAAAAGCCCTGCAATGACAAAGCCTTCCGTGCCGATCGCAAAGGCCGCCAAGGCCAACCAGAATACGCTCATCCGAGAAATCCCGATGTTCAACGTTTATTGAACTATCGATGGGACGGGGTCAGGAGTCAATTGGTTCAAGAACTATTGAACATCGAGGCGATTTCACTATGATCCTCAGACCATGAGCCGCACGCCTCCCCACCCCACCCGCGAGCAGATCGAACTGCCGATGGTTCTGGATTGCCTGAGCGACCCGATCAGGTTGACGATTGTGTATCAGCTCGCGCAGCAGGAACGTGTCAGCGGCGAGCTGTGCTGCGGCGATTTCAACGGGCTCGCGGGCAAATCAAACCTCGCCTATCACTTCGCCAAGCTGCGCGAATGCGGCCTGATGCAGACCCGCGTCGCCGGCACCAACCGCTTCGTGCGGCTGCGCCGCGAGGATCTGGACGCACGTTTTCCGGGCCTGCTCGATGCCGTCATCGCCTCCGCGGCAAAGGATGCCGACCGGCTGCGACTCTTGCCTGAATGTGAAGTGGTCGAGGCGGAGTGAGGATTGGTCGGCCAGTCCGTCTACGCATGCGCTTCGCTCCAGCTACGCCGGACACGCTTCGCCCTTCGCCCTTCGGGCTTCGCGTGGCGGCGCCACGCGTAGCCCCGCAGGGGCGAAGCGTGGAGACCCGGCCTGGATTTGAACCAGGATAAAGAGCGATGCATCGCCCTCGCGTAGACACTTCCGCCACCGGGCCGCGGCGATCATTGCCGATCAGGGTGCGACAAGCCACCTCAGGCAGACGTTATGCTTAACGAACCCAGGAAACTCACCGAACCCAAGAAACTTACCGAACCAACGGCGGCCGCGCGACGAACGTCATGCGCCAGCGATTGTGGCCGATATTGCGGTGAGCGCGCTGGACCGCGAAGCCGGCTATCTTGAGCTTGGCGGTGATCTCCTCCTCACTGTAGCGCTGCAGCCCGATGCGCGTGCGCAGATGACGGTAATCCGACAGTGCGGTGCTGATCAGCCCGATCAGCGCATCTTTCAAAAAGCCGTGACGCAGGCCGAAGCTGAGCAGCGCCGTGACGTCCCTGAACATGCCGACATTGGGCTGGAGGATGTCGCCGAGCACGAGCTTGCCGGAGGGCTTTAGGATACGCCGGAAGTTGAGGAGCGCGGCATCGAGCTCGTCCGGCGTCATGTATTGCGCGACGGAGTTCATCACGGCGAGATCGATCGACTGCTCCTGCATGTTGTGGACGTCGTCGAGCGAGCGGACGCGGATTTTCGTGTTCGGGGCAAAGCGCGCGATCAACCGGCCGCGCACGCCGGGCGCGGGCTCGGCGAGGATCAGCTTTCCACAGGCCGCAGCGACCTCGCTCGCCGACAGCGCCTCGCCGCAGGCATAGTCGAGCACGGTCGCCTCGGGCGAAGAGATGTAGCCGATAATGTCCCGCGCGATGATCTGGAAGTGCAAGTCGCGATGCAGCTTGCTGACATAGATCGTGTGCGTCGAGTCGTAATAGTCGATCCAATCGTCCATGGTCGTCGAGGGTCCCGGCCAAACGGTTCCGATGCAGGAACCGGCGCTGCCCGCCTGCGTTAGGGGTGCGGCGGCGCGCCGTCAATGTCCGCGTCCTAACAGGAAGGTTTCCCGTGAGCAAAGCCCCACAAAAGGTCTCGCCCGACCTCGACACACCCACCGATCTGTCGTCCCAGGCGGTCAACAAGGTTTCGGAGGCGCTCAACGTGCTTCTGGCCGATGCGTTCGCGCTGTATCTGAAGACCAAGAATTTCCACTGGCATATCAGCGGCCGGCATTTCCGCGACTATCATTTGCTGCTCGACGAACAGTCCGACCAGATTTTCGCCACCACCGACCAACTCGCCGAGCGCGTCCGCAAGATCGGCGGTACCACGCTGAAATCGATCGGGCAGATCGCCAAGCTCCAGACCATCAAGGACAACAACGAAGACTATGTCCCGCCGCGCGAGATGCTGCGCGAGCTGATGCAGGACAACAAGCATGTCGCCGCGGCAATGCGCAAGGCACACGAGGTCTGCGACGACGCCGGTGACGTCGCCAGCGCCAGCATCCTCGAAAACTTCATCGACGAGACCGAGCGCCGCACCTGGTTCCTGTTCGAAGCCACGAGACAGGAAGGTGCGAACGAGGCGTAGGATAGGTCGTAGGGTGGATTAGCCGCAGGCGTAATCCACCGCCTCTGCCTCCGCGGAAACAGAAGAGGTGGGTTACGCTTCGCTAACCCACCCTACTGCAACGTCTTTGTAGCTACCGCCACAACCGCATCAGCGCGCCATTCTTGCCCGTCACCGGATCGGCCGGCGGCAGCGCGACCTTTGGAATCGTCTTCAGCGCCTTGGCGTGGTTCTCCGGCGTTGCGCGGGTGACCTCCATCTTCGCGCCCGGCGGATAGGCGCCGATCACACAGAAATCCGCGCTCGCCTTAATGCGTTGGTGACCTGTGCCGGCGGGCAGGATCGCGACGTCGCCGGCCTTGATCTCCAGCTCCTGGCCGTGGTCGCCGCCGAAGCGAACGCGGGCGCTGCCACGCGCAACGCCGAGCACCTCGTGCACCGTCGCATGATAATGCAGATAATCGAAGACGCCATTGCGCCACGTGCCGCCCCAGCCGTTCGCTTCGAACAAGCGTTCGATTGTCTCTTCCGGCTGTCTGGAATCAAGCTTCACTGCGGCCTGGTAGACCAGGAAGGGGAGGATATTGTTCGGCACGAGCCCGTCATCCTCAAACACGATGGCGAGCGGCTCGGCATTGTCGCGGACGACGGACATAAGGGCTCCTGCGTGAGCGTAGCAGGGATCAACGACAGGAATTGAGCGGCGTTCCTCGTTCCGCTGTCATTCCGGGTTCGCGCTGCGCTGCGCCCCGGAACGACAAAAGCCCGGGAGAAGACCCGGGCTCGATGTCGTCATAGCAGTTGCAGGAGAGCGCGCACCTTACGCGCTCTTGTTCTGCCGCATCAGGTCCGCAAACCGCTGGAACAGATAGTGCGAGTCGCGTGGACCCGGTGAGGCCTCGGGGTGGTACTGCACCGAGAACACCGGCTTGCCGTCGAGCTGGATGCCGCAATTGGAGCCGTCGAACAGCGAGATGTGGGTCTGCGTCGCGCCCGTCGGCAGGGTGCTCTCGTCCACGGCAAAGCCGTGGTTCATCGAAGTGATCTCGACCTTGCCGGTGGTCTCGTCCTTCACGGGATGATTGGCGCCGTGATGGCCCTGGTGCATCTTCTTCGTCTTGGCGCCGACGGCGAGGCCGAGCATCTGATGGCCGAGACAAATTCCGAATGTCGGCGTGCCGGACTTGATCACGTCCTGGATCACGGGCACGGCATATTTGCCGGTCGCGGCCGGATCGCCGGGACCGTTCGACAGGAACACGCCATCCGGCTTCATCGCCAGGATATCCTCGGATGACGTCGTTGCCGGCACCACCGTGACCTTGCAGCCGACGCCGGCGAGCAGGCGCAGAATGTTGCGCTTGATGCCGTAGTCGATGGCGACGACGTTGAACTCAGGCTTGTCCTGACGGCCAAAGCCCTTCTCCCAGAGCCAGGGCGTCTCGTCCCAGGTGAAGCGCTGGCCGGAGGTGACCATCGGCACGAGGTCCATGCCCTCGAGGCCCGGCCATTCGCGCGCTTCTTCCTTCAGGCCGTGCAGGTCGAACTCGCCGTCTTTGGCGTGCGCGATCACGGCGTTGGGCATGCCCTTGTTGCGGATCAGTGCGGTCAGCGCGCGGGTGTCGATGCCGGAGAGGCCGATGATGCCGCGGGCCTTCAGCCACTGGTCGAGATGCTTGGTGGCGCGGTAGTTCGAGGGATCGGTGATCGCGGTGCGCAGGATCACGCCGCGCGCGCCTGGTGTCGCGGCCATGTTCACCGTCTCGATGTCGTCGTCGTTGGTGCCGACATTGCCGATATGCGGGAAGGTGAAGGTGATGAGCTGGCCGGCATAGGAGGGATCGGTGAGGATCTCCTCATAGCCGGTCATCGCGGTGTTGAAGCAGACCTCACCGACGGCTTGGCCTTCGGCGCCGAGGCCAAAGCCTTCCAGCACTGTGCCGTCGGCAAGCACCAACAGCGCGGTCGGTTTGTGGTCCGGCCAGGCGGTATCGTTTTCGGATTGTGTCATAAGCCCGGTTCATAGTCCCCGCGGGCGCTGCCGTCAAAGCGGAGAAGCGCGGATTCACATGCGTTTTTGCATATTTGACAGGTCGCCTTGGGCCCCTAAGCTCCGCGGCATAATTTCCGGCAAATTCCGGGGCTTGGGAGGCAATAATGGACCAGACGACGCCGATTCTGCTGGTTCCGGGATTAGCTTCCTCGGCCCGGATCTATGCGCCGGTGATCCCGGCGCTCTGGCGGTTCGGCCCGGTGATGGTCGCCAACCATGTTCGCGACGACAGCATGGCGGCAATCGCCCGACGGGTGCTGAGCGAGGCGCCGCCGCGCTTCGCGCTCGCCGGCCATTCCATGGGCGGCTACATCGCCCTCGAGATCATGCGCCAGGCGCCCGAGCGGGTGACGAAGCTGGCGCTGATCAACACCCAGGCGCGGCCCGACACGCCGGAGGCGACCGCGCGCCGCCGCGGCCTGATGGAGCGGGCCCGGCGCGGTGAGCTGCGTGCCGCGCGCGAGGAGATGTTTCCCGAACTGGTCCATCCCTCTCGCCGCGACGATTCCGGTATTCGCCAGCTCGTGCACGAGCAGGGCGAGGACGTCGGCGTCGAAGGCTATCTGCGACAGCAGACCGCGATCATCGCGCGAGTGGATTCACGGCCGACGCTTGCGACGATCAAATGCCCGACATTGGTGCTGACGGGAGATGCGGACAACACGATTCCCAACGCATTCTCGAAGGAGATGGCGGAGGGCATTGCCGGCGCAAGGCTCGTCGTTCTGGAGAATTGCGGACACCTGCCGCAACCGGAGCAGCCTGCGGCGACGGTGCGCGCGCTGGTCGAATGGCTGGAAACCCCCGTTGTCTCAGGGCCGCGAACGGCCTAGATCAGGCGTCGGATATTCTAGGGGAGCACGATCATGCTGCGCGACGACATCAACAATGCGGTCAAGGAGGCCATGAAGGCCAAGGAAGAGCGCAAGCTGTCCACGCTACGTATGGTCAACTCGACCATCAAGAACGCCGACATCGAGGCGCGCGGCAGCGGCAAGCCGCCGCTCTCGGACGCGGACCTGCTCGGCGTGTTTCAGAAGATGATCAAGCAGCGCCAGGAGTCGGTCGAGCTCTACGAGAAGGGCGGCCGTGCCGAACTCGCCGCGCAGGAGCGCGACGAGATCGCGGTGATCTCGGCGTATCTGCCGAAGCAGATGTCGGACGACGACGTGAAGAAGGCGATCTCTGACGCGGTCGCCGAGACCGGCGCCGCCGGCATGAAGGACATGGGCAAGGTGATTGCCGTGTTGAAGACGAAGTATGCCGGCCAGATGGATTTCGGCAAGGCGTCCGGTTTGGTGAAGGTTGCTCTGACGGGCTAGGCCGTCATTCCGGGGCGACGCATAGCGTCGAGCTATGATGCGCAATTGCGCATCTGAGAATCCATCGCGCCGCCGACTCTGTTGATCGATGGATTCCGGGCTCGTGCTCCGCACGCCCCGGAATGACAAGAAAAAATGGGGAGGCAACCGATGACCGCCATCAAGCCGTTTCGCATCGCCATCAGCGACGATATCCTCACCGACCTCAAGTCGCGCCTCGCTCGCACGCGCTGGCCGGAGGCGGAGCTGGTCGACGACTGGAGCCAGGGTGCGCCGCTGACATGGATCCAGGAGATCTGCACCTATTGGGCCGACGGCTACGACTGGCGCGCGCGTGAGGCCCAGCTCAACCGCTTCGAGCAGTTCACCACCGAGATCGACGGGCTCGACATCCACTTCCTGCATGCGCCCTCGAAGGAGCCGACGGCGCTGCCGCTGATCATCACTCATGGTTGGCCCGGCTCGATCGTCGAATTCCAGAAGGTAATCGCGCCGCTGGTCGATCCTGTCGCGCATGGCGGCAACCCCGCCGATGCCTTCCACGTCGTCTGTCCGTCGCTGCCGGGCTTTGGGTTCTCGGGCAAGCCGAACACCACCGGCTGGGGCGTCGATCGTATCGCCGCGACCTGGGCCAGGCTGATGGACCGGCTCGGCTACGCGCGTTATGGCGCGCAGGGCGGCGACTGGGGCTCGGCGGTGACGACCTCGCTTGGCATGCAGGACGGCGAGCATTGCGCCGGCATCCACATCACGCTCGCCTTCAACGCCGCGCCGAAAGTCGAGGGCGAACCGACACCGGAAGAGAAACGCGCGCTCGCCGGCCTCAAGCATTACGTCGACCTCGACTCCGGCTATTCGAAGCAGCAATCGACGCGGCCGCAGACACTCGGCTACGGTCTGACGGATTCGCCGAGCGGGCAGGCGGCCTGGATTCTGGAAAAATTCTGGGCCTGGACCGATTGCAACGGTCATCCCGAAAACATCTTCACCAAGGACGAGCTGCTCGACAACGTCATGCTCTACTGGGCGACGGAGACCGCGACCTCGTCTGCGCGGCTCTATTGGGAAAGCTTCGGCAAGCGCCGGACCACGCCGGTCGTCAAGGTGCCGACGGGCGTCGCTGTCTTTCCCAAGGAGATCATCACGCCGGTGCGGCGCTGGATGGAGCCGAACTTCCACAACATCACGCATTGGAGCGAGATGGAGAAGGGCGGGCATTTCGCCGCATTCGAGCAGCCGGAGCTCTATGTCGACGAGGTCAGAAATTTCTTCCGGACGGTGCGCTGAGACGCATTCTCCGTCTTGCCCGGGCTTGTCCCGGGCATCCACGTCCTTAAACTGAGGCCAAACAAGAACGTGGATGGCCGGAACAAGTCCGGCCATGACGACGCGGCCGGGAAACGACCATGCTCACCCAAGCCAGCACCTACGACGAACTCTACAGCAATTTCCGCTGGGAGATCCCGGCGCGCTTCAACATGGCGGAGGCCTGCTGCGATCGCCACGCCGACGGTACCGGCCGGCTGGCGCTGGTCTATCTCGACGAGAACGGCGCCATCACGCGCACATCCTTCGACGAGGTCGCGGAGATGTCGCGCCGCTTGGCCAATGTGCTGAAGGCGGATGGTCTTGCCCGCGGCGACCGCGTCGCGGTGTTCCTGTCGCAGTCGCTGGAACTGCCGATCGCGCACATGGCCGCGTTCCGATCGGCGATGATCTCCATTCCGCTGTTCGCATTGTTCGGCGAAGACGCGCTGGAATTCCGTCTGTCGAACTCGCAGGCCAAGGCGATCTTCACCGACGCGGGCGGCTGGGAGAAGCTTTCGAAGATTCGCGACCGTCTGCCGGAGCTTAAGAATATCTACATCGTTGGCGAACGAACGCCGGCGGGCACGACATCGTTCTGGGATTCGGTCAAGGCTGCATCGCCCGATTTCACGCTGGTGGAGACGTCTGCGGACGATCCCGCGCTGATCATCTACACTTCGGGCACGACAGGCAATCCGAAGGGCGCGCTGCACGCGCACCGCGTCGTGCTCGGACATCTCCCCAATGTCGAGATGTGCCACAACTTCCTGCCGCGTCCCGGCGATCTGATGTGGACGCCGGCTGACTGGGCCTGGATCGGCGGCCTCATCAACGGCCTGTTCGCGTTCTGGTATCACGGCATTCCCCTGGTCGGTCACCGCGCGCGAAAGTTCGAGCCGCAGGCGGCGATGCAGATGATGGCCGATCTCGGCGTGCGCAATGTCTTCCTGCCGCCGACCGCGCTGAAGCTGATGCGGCAGGCCGGGGTGACGCATCCGGGCGTCAGGCTGCGCAGCATCTTTACCGGCGGCGAGTCCCTTGGTGGCGAGTTGCTCGGCTGGGTGCGCGAGACTTTCGGCATCGACGCGCATGAGGTGTTTGGCCAGACCGAATGCAATCTCGTGATCGGCAGCAACGCGAATCTGTTTCCGATTCGCCCCGGTTCGATGGGCAAGGCGACGCCGGGTTTCGATGTTCGCATCGTCAACGACAGAGGCGAGGAGCAGCCACGTGGCCAGCGCGGCATCATCGGCGTGCGCCAACCCTGTCCTTGCACGATGCTCGAATACTGGCGCAATCCGGACGCGACGGCGAAGAAATATGCCGGCGAGTTCCTGCTCACCGGCGATCTCGGTATCCAGGACGAGGACGGTTACTTCTGGTACATCAGCCGCGAGGACGACGTCATCACCACCGCCGGTTATCGCGTCGGTCCGTCCGAGATCGAGCACACGCTGATGAAGCATCCGGCGGTGGCGATGGCGGCGGTGGTCGGCATTCCCGATCCGATCCGCACCGAATCGATCAAGGCCTGGATCGTGCTGCGTCCGGGCTTCGCCGCCGGCGACGCACTCGCGCGAGAAATCCAGGAGTTCGTCAAGATACAGCTCGCCGCCCACGAATACCCGCGCTTCGTGGAGTTCGCGGAGACACTGCCGATGACCGCCACCGGAAAGGTGCTGCGGCGCGAGCTGCGAGCGCTCGGGTAGAGCACATCGTCATCTCACCGCTGCGGCGTCGACAGCGCGGACCGCAGCATCGCGGCGAGGTCTCGCCGCCGGAACGGCTTGGTCAGGATGCGGGCATCGCCAATCCCGTCGGGGGCCTTGACCGGATTTTGGCTGTAGCCGGAGGTGAAGAGCACCTTGAGCCCGGGCCGCAGCTGGATTGCTTGCCTGGCAAGCTCCGGCCCGAACATGCCGCCGGGCATCACGACGTCGGTGAACAGCAGGTCGATGTCCCCGGACTGGTGCAACAGGTCGAGCGCAGCCGGGCCGCTCGCGGCTGTGATGACGCGATAGCCGAGCGTCTTCAGCTCGCTTTCGACATAGGTCCGAACCATATCGTTGTCCTCGACGACGAGAATGGTCTCGCTTCCTTCGCGCGCGACGATCCCTTCGGCGGGTGAGGCGTCCTCGTTTGGCGGCGTGGCCAGGCGGGGAAAGAACAGCCTGACGGCGCTGCCTTGCCTCGGCGCAGACTGCATCTGCACCAATCCGCCGGACTGCCGCACAAACCCGTAGACCATGCTCAGGCCGAGCCCGGTCCCCTTGCCGACCTCCTTGGTGGTGAAGAACGGCTCGAACGCCCGGCTCGCCACCTCGGCGGTCATGCCGCTGCCGGTGTCGGTCACGGCCACCATGACATAGTCGCCTGGTCGCGGTTCGCCATTGATGTCCAAGTCGGATTCACCGAGCGAGACGTTGCGCGCCTCGATGGTCAGCCTGCCGCCCAACTGCATGACATCGCGCGCGTTGAGCACGAGATTGAGCAGCGCCGTCGTTAGCTGGCCGGGATCGACGCTGATCAACCACAGGTCCGGCGCGAGCGCGAAGGTGCATTCGATGTGCTCGCCCAAGGGGCGGCGCAACAAGTGCTCCATCTCCTTAATCTTGTCGCCGATTTCGATGTCTCGCGGCCTCAGGGGCTGCTTGCGCGCGAAGGCGAGCAGGCTGCGCGTCAGGTCGGAGCCGCGTTCGGCGGCTGTCGCGATGTCGCCGGCGATCCGGTGCAACTCCTTGTTCCCCGCCAGCCTGTCGGCAAGGTGCTCCGAATTGCCGAGGATGACGGTGAGGAGGTTGTTGAAGTCATGCGCCACGCCGCCGGTAAGCTGGCCCATGGCCTCCATCTTCTGGGATTGGCTGAGCCTCTGGTTGAGGTCCGCGATGGCCGCGCGTTGCTGCTCAAGCGACTCGGCGGTGCCATTGAGCAGGGTCATCAATCCGCCCAGCTCGCCGCGCGGATGGGGAGGAGGAATTCGCGCGCTGAGATCGCCGAGCCCGAGTCTCTTCGCCATGTTGGCGAGCCGCCCGACCTGGCGCCCGACGCTCACGGTCGCGAGGATCCATACACCGGCGAGCAGCAGCAGCAAGGCCACCGCGAGGATCGCCATGTCCTCGTAGAGCCGGCGATTTGCCGCCGCGACCAATCCGTCCTTGGACCGTCCGACCAGGATGTAGAGGCCGGCATCACGGATCGAAGGTGAGTGGGCGACGGCCCAGACCTGCGTGCGGCCGTCGCGATCGGTCACTTCCTGAAATGCCTTTTGATCGGGAGTCGTCGCAAAGCGGAGCAGGTCGGATCCAGCAATCGACGCGCCCACGGGCGCGGTCCAGCCGGCTCCCGAGGGAGCGACGAGAACGGTGCCCTTGCTGTCGATGAGCAGGATATCCTTCTCGGCGAGCAGCCGCTTGTGGTGATACTCGGCGAATTTTCGCAGGTTGAACGAGGCGAGCAGCACCAGCTTCAGCGCGCCCGCCTCCGATCGCACCGGATATGCGATCTGGAGCACCGATATTCCGGTCAGCCGGCCGAATACCGGCTCAACCACGACGCTGCGCGAGACCAGGGCCTGCTTGAAATAGGCGCGATCCCTCAGATCGAGGGTGCGGTTGGTCCGCAGCGAGTCGCAGAAGAGGTTGCCGTCCGGGTCGATCGTCAGGATTCCCGTGAACTGAGGGTATTCCTCGCGCACGTCCGACAGAAACGCCGAGCATGCCGCCTTGTCGCGCGTGTCGATGTCGCGCGCGCGGGCCAGACCGTAGTGAAGCTGCGTGGTGCCCTGAATCTTCTCGCCCAGGTCGCTCGCAATGTCGTCGGCCGAGGCCGCTAGATTGGCCAGTGCGGCGTTGATTTCACTGCTCCGGTTCTGCACGAAACGCAGCCCGACGAGGCTCGCCGGCACCAGCATGGCCGCGATGACGAGTATCAGTAGCCGGGTACGCAAGCTCATCGGTCGGACGGTCCACTCTGGTCATCGCAGGTGCTCGTTCAAGGACCCAATTTGCGGCACCATCCTCCGCTCAGTCCATAGGCAACGGGCCGAAAAAGTCCTCGGCGGGAAAGATTCAGAGCCGCGTGCAGCACGGATGAGCTCCCCGAAGGGAGCGCCGCCGCCGGCGCGACGGCTTTCCTCGGTCTGCGCCGGCGGCGTCGGGATACCGTCGTGCAGCAATCCAACTCGCGCGTGCGCGCTGGCCGCGGGGACGCTAAGATCAAGGTCAATCCGCGCGCGACGGAGATCGCGCCGGCCAACGAGGAGGTAGCTGATGTCCATTTCGGGCAAGGTCGATCCGGTGGTGCGTCCCGTCGCGGCGACCGACATCGCCGAGGCGCTGGTCGAGGGCCTGCGTGATTTCCAGGCGCTGCCGCTTTACGGCCTTTGCTTCGGTGCGCTCTACGCCGCCGGCGGCATCGCCATCATACTGTGCTTCACGGCGTTCGGCATGGTCTATCTGGTCTATCCGCTGGCCGCCGGTTTCGCGCTGCTCGGGCCATTCGTGGCGATCGGGCTCTATGAAGTCAGCCGCCGCCGCGAACGCGGCGAGCCCGTCTCGCTTGGCGCGATCTGGTCGGCCGTGCGCGCGCGCAGCGAGATCGGCTGGATGG
This sequence comes from Bradyrhizobium sp. MI1.11, assembly GCF_055811255.1. NCBI lineage: Bacteria > Pseudomonadati > Pseudomonadota > Alphaproteobacteria > Hyphomicrobiales > Nitrobacteraceae > Bradyrhizobium > Bradyrhizobium sp. MI1.11. Next base: position 8,021 of record NZ_JBVVPM010000049.1, on the reverse strand, counting down.
CCTTCGTCACGCTGTTCGTCTTCGTGGTCTGGATGTATCAGGTGCGGCTTCTGATCGCGCTGCTGCTTGGCCTGCATGCCTCGTTCTCGAGCCTGCAGGAGTTCATGACGGTGGTGCTGACCACGAATGAAGGCCTGCTTTTCCTCGGCATCGGCAACGCGGTCGGCGCGGTGCTGTCGCTGATCCTGTTTTCGCTGACCGTGGTGTCGTTTCCGCTGCTGCTCGACCGCGAGGTCGATTTCGTCACGGCGATGGTAACGAGCGTGCGCGCGGTCGTGGCCAGCCCCCTGCCGATGATTGGCTGGGCCGCGGTGATCGTGATGGTCCTGATCGTCTCGGCGCTGCCGTATTTTCTGGGGCTGGTGGTGACGTTGCCCGTGCTCGGGCACGCGACCTGGCATCTTTATCGGCGGATCGTGGTGCCGGTGGCGTAGCAGGAAGCCGAACGCAACGGCAGCGAGCTATTCACCCGATGCCAGCCGACGCTCGCCGGATGAGGTCAGTTCGAGTTCGCCGAGGCGCCTGATCGCATAACCGAGGTTGGTCAGGCGCTCGCCGTGCGCTTGCGGAATTTCGCCTTGTACCTTGCCCTTGCCGATCTCGGCCAAGGACGCAAATTCATCGGCGCTGAGCGCAACGCTGTTGTCTGTCATCAGGCAACCTCGTCGGTCCATACTTTGAAATTGAGCAGCTTATTCGGACCGAAGGTCTGGGTGATCGGGACGTCCGCGGCATCGCGTCCTTGTGCGATCAGCACGCGGCCGATCCGCGGCGTGTTGTTGCGGGGATCGAACATGTGCCAGCTTCCACCGAGATAGGCCTCGAACCAGCCGGCGAAATCTCCCGCGGCCCAGGGCTTCGGCGTGCCGATGTCGCTGAGATAGCCGGTGCAGTAGCGCGCCGGAATGTTCATGCAGCGGCAGAACGAGATGGCAAGATGAGCATAGTCGCGGCACACGCCCTTGCCTTCGTCGTAGGCCTCCCGCGCCGTCTTGGTTGCGCGCGCGTGCTCATAGCCGAAAGCGATGTGACGATGAACGAAATCGCAGATGGCCTGCACCCGCGCCCAGCCTGGCGGCGTGTGCTCGAACAGTTTCCATGCGATATCCGACAGGCGATCGGTCTCGCAATAGCGACTGCCGAGCAGATAGACGAGCGTGTCGGTCGGCAGCGCCTCGACGGCGTGCTGAGCCGCGTTCGGGAACACCGGGTCGGGCAGGCCGCTGTCGCTCACGACGCCGTCGCCGGCAAGCCGAAAGGCGCCGGCCGGCGCCACGATGCGGCTGCACCAATTGCCGAAGAGGTCGCGATAGGGAGTGATCGGCACCGAGGGTCTCGTGGTCATCAGGTCGGGCACGATGACATCGGAGGCGCGGGTGAAGTGCATGCCCAACACCATGATCATAGGCGTGGGCTGCGGGAATTCGTACAGCATCTCAAACCCGACGCGGAGCTTCATACGTTTTTCCCTTGGCTAAGCTCCCAACATGGCTACGAAGCCGCCGATCACAAGGCTTCGACGGCTTATTCGGTCGCGAGTGACATTTGGCGCTTCAAAAGCGCGGCACGGGTGAGAAAACGATAGCTAATTGCGGCGATTGCGCGCACGGTGCGGGAATGTCGAAAGAGCGGTCGCCTGTGCGCCTATGCAGCGCCACGACTATCCGCGCGACGTGAAGCGCCTCATTTCCTCGCACCGGCGGAGCCGACTCATCGCGACGTCGCAGCAGCCGTCGTTGCGCATATTGCCCGCTCCAGCGGGTGAGACGGATGCGGCAGGCGCGTGCCGCGGACGCCTGAAGGTTTCACCGCGATTCGATCATGAGATCGAACGCCAACCGAAAGCACCAGATGCAAGCTCTCTCCCCACGGCACGTCAAGACAGAAGAAGCGCTCCGGCTCGGCGTCGAGTCGGGCTGGTACGCGATCAAGGTCAGCGGGACCTTTGTCTCGGGCCCGCACGGCTCGGAAGCGGATTGCAGTCGCAAGATCGACGAAATCAATCCGCCTCCGGTGAAGAAGAAGCGATGACGGGGCGGAATTCGTCCGCTACGGCGTCTTGATACCCATCGCCTTCAACGCTTCCAGCATCTGCACCGGCGGCGCCATCTTGATCTGCGGCGCCTTGCCCGTTTCCAGCAGGCTCTTCAGCCCCGACAGGATTGCGGGCCAGCCGGTGCGGCCGCCGGAGAGGATGTCGTCGCTGAGCGGACGGTCGTGACGTTCGCTCATGGTGAGGCGGACGGCCTCGCCGGCTTGTTCGATCTCATAAGTGACAAGCGTGGTGCCGAGCTTCGCGACGAGGTCGGGCCAGTTGACGTTCCACGTCACCGTCAGCTTGGTCGGCGGATCGTATTCGAACACGTCACCCGAGATGTGTTCCGACCCGTCAGGCGCGCGGACGATGAATTTGCCGCCGAGTCTTGGCTCCATCTCAACCGCAAAGCCGGAAAAGTATTTGCGGCTGAACTCGGCGGAGGTCAGCGCCTCCCACACCTTGTCCGGCGTCGCGGCGATGTAAATCGTGTAGACGGTGAGCGGCTTGAACTGATCGAGGTTCATTTTGCATCGAATCCCTTGTTGAGGGCTGCACGCGGAATGGCCAGCACTTTGCCGCTTTCCAGCAGGCTCTTGAGACCGGACAGGATCGCCGGCCAGCCGTTGGAAACGGCGCCGAGATATTTGCCGCCTTCGACGAAGCCGTCATGCAGCACCGTCAAACGCACGAGCGAGCCGAACGGTTCGATGGTGAACACGACGCGCGAGATCGGCTCACTGCGCAGCTCCTCATATTTCTCATGCTTGAAGCTGTAGGACAACCGCCGCGGCGGATCGGCTTCGAGGATCTCGCCGGAATCCGTGGTCTCGCCATCCAGCAGCAGCGCGAAAGGGGAGCCGATTTTCCAGTCGGATCTGACCTCGGCGCCGAACCAGTATTGCTTGCTGAACTCGCTTGATGTCAGCGCCTCCCACAGCCTCGTTGGCGTGGTCTCGATGTAGGTGACATAGACGAATTGCGGCTTACTCATCACGCTTCTCCAACTGGCGTTTCAACTCGCCGAGTGCGGCGAGCTTGCCGCGCTCGAATTTCTTGATCCAGCGTTCGCCGATCTGATGGATCGGAACCGGATTGAGATAGTGCAGCTTCTCGCGGCCGTGCCTGATGGTCGTGACCAGATTGGCGTCTTCCAGAATGGCAAGGTGCTTGGTCACCGCCTGGCGCGTCATCGCGAGGCCTTCGCAGAGCTCGTTCAGCGTCTGGCCGTTCCTGGTGTGAAGCCTGTCGAGCAGCGACCGTCGTGACGCATCGGCGAGCGCTTTGAAGACCTCATCCATGGCGGCGATAATAGGCAACCAAATGGTTGCCTGTCAAGATGGTCTCTTTGGCGCCAGCAAATGGCTGTGCTAGCGTCAACGCTCAGCCAACACAGATTGGTTCCGGGAGGACTTTGATGTTCCGTTGGGTCCCGCTTGCGATAGGCCTCGCCGTTTCTGCCTGCAGCATCGCGGCACAGGCACAACAGGAGCAGACCATCGGCGCGCCGCCTGAAGCTTCCAACATGAAGCTGGTCGGTGTGAGCGACCTTCAGGCGCGCAGCGCGTATCAGCCGACCATTCATCACCAGGGCGACCGCTGGATCGCCTATATCGGTCATCACGGCGGCACTGACGATGTGCCCGCGCCCGTCAATCCGATGACGGGGCAGGCCGAGCCGAACGGAACCTCGATCGTCGACGTCACCGATCCCGCGAAGCCAAAGTATCTGCGGCACCTGCCGGGGCAGGAAGGCAAGTATGAATCTGGCGGCGCGCAGATGGTGCGGGTCTGCGACGGCAAATCGCTGCCGAAAGGGGATTCCAATGCGGTCTACATGCTGCGCACTTTCGGTGGTCAGGCGCATGAGATCTGGAACGTCTCCGATCCCGCAAGCCCGGTGCTCATCACGCGCATTGACGGTCTGAAGGACACGCACAAGAGTTGGTGGGAGTGCGACACCGGCATTGCCTTCCTGGTCTCGGGCGCGCCGGACTGGCGCACGCGGCGCATGACGCAGGTCTATGATCTCAGTGATCCCGCCCATCCACAGAAGATCAGGGATTTTGGCCTGCCCGGTCAGGAGCCCGGTTCGACCGGCCCGGTGCCGACCGAATTGCATGGACCGATCTCGACCGGGCCCAACGGCAATCGTGTCTTTTTCGGCTACGGCACCAACAAGGGCGGCATCCTGCAGATCGTCGATCGCGACAAGCTCTTGAACGGGCCGAAGGAGCCGACGCCGGACAATCTGCGTTTTCCGGAGATTTCGCGCCTGCCGATGTCCGCCTTCAACGGCGCACACACCACGTTTCCGATGCTCGACATGCCGGTTGCGGAATTTGCCGAGGACAAGGACGGCAAGACCCGAGACATCGTCATGATCGTCGACGAGGCGATCCTCAACGAATGCGGCGAGGCGCGGCAGATGGTCTGGTTTGCCGACGTCACCACCGAGACGCGGCCGATGATGATCTCGAGCTACACCGTGCCGGAGGCGAGCGGACAGTTCTGCCAGCGCGGCGGCCGCTTTGGTTCGCATTCCGCGAACGAGAGCATGGCGCCGGTCTATTACAAGAAGATGGCTTTCATCGCCTTCTTCAATGCCGGCGTGCGCGCGCTCGACATCCGCGACCCCTATCATCCTAAGGAAGTCGGCTACTTCATTCCGTCGATCACGAGCGCGACCGACAAGCGCTGCATCCCGATCGAGGGCGGCCAACGCTGCAAGGTCGCGATCCAGACCAACAATGTCGAGACCGACGACCGCGGATATGTCTATATCGTCGATCGCGCCAATACCGGCCTGCACATTCTTGAATTGACCGGATCCGCGCGCGCCGTCGCCGGTCTGCCGAAGACCTGACGATGCGGCGTGGGGCAGCGTTAGCAGCAATGGTGATCGCACTCGGTGTGTCCGGGGTCGCGACCTATCAGCTTGCGCCGGCACCCGCCGAAGAGACGGCGCGCTGGCGCGAGATCGCCTGGCCGTTCCCGCGCGACGGCTGGCCGTCCGGGCGCGCGTTCCGTTGCGATGGCGCCTGCGCCGGCACTGAGCTGTACCTGCGCGCAAAACGCGGCTTTTGCAGCTGTGACCGCGGTGTCGCCGATGACGACGAGGTCGATCGTGTTGCGGATATCGATCTGATCAGCCCGCGCTTTGCGGCCGTCGCGCCGGGTGAGGAAGTTGGCATTGGAGCGATGCGCGGCCGTGCCAGGCGCTATGATCTGGACAGGCCCGACCACACTCGTCACGCCGCGCTCGGCATCGCCGTCTCACGGGGCTGCGATCTCTTCGTTGCGGCTGCGCAGGGAAGCGGGGGAACAGGCGTGATGCAGCGCGCGGTGCTCGTGTTCCTGCAGACGCCGGAGATGAAGACGTGGGTGACGGCTGCGCTGGACGGAAACTGAGGGTCATGCATTAATGTCCCAAACCGCTCTCAGCGAGTCCTCCCATGATGTCTCTGCAAGCCTATCTCGCCTTCCTTGCCGCCTGCATCGCGCTCGCGCTGCTGCCGGGGCCGATCGTCACCCTCGTCATCGCCAACGGGCTGCGTCACGGCACGCGTGCGGCGCTGACCAATGTGGCCGGTGCGCAGGCCGGCCTCGCCATCGTCATCGGCATCGTCGCGGTCGGCCTGACCTCACTCATGGCGACCATGGGCTACTGGTTCGACTGGGTGCGCTTTGCCGGCGCCGCCTATCTGGTCTGGCTCGGCATCAAGCTGATCTGGGCGCCGGTCGAGGGCGTCAAGGTGGACGAGCCGCCGGCGCCGCCGCGCGGCGGATTCTTCCTGCAAGGTTTCCTGGTGCTGCTGTCGAACCCGAAAGTGCTGGTGTTCTTCGGCGCCTTCATCCCGCAGTTTATGGACATGAACCGCGACCACTTCCCGCAGGTCGCGCTGCTGGGAGCTACCTTCATGGTCACTGCGGTGATGACGGACGCGCTCTACGCCATCGCCGCCGGGCGTGCCCGAAAGTTCTTCTCGGCTCGCCGCACCCGCATGATGTCGCGCATCTCCGGCGGCTTCATGATCGGCGGCGGCATCTGGCTGGCGCTGACCAGGGCGAAATAACCGCCATCGGGCTAATCGACCAGCCTCGCCGCCCGCAGCTCCAGCTCGATCTCCGCGAAAATCCGCGCCAGCCGCTCGGCCCATTGTTGCTGGCCGGACTGGTCGGCGATCAGATCCTGGCGGATCTCGATGCCGGTGTTGACGAGGCCGCGGGCTTCGCCATGCACGGGGATGGTGTAGTCGGTGAGGTCGTTCACCGCATAGGGTTCGTTATCGCCGACGACGAGATCGCCCTCGCTGCGCAGATGCTTGAGCAGCAGCTGCGGCAGCACGGTGTCGCGATTGTAGAGCGCGCCGATGTGCCAGGGACGCGCGACGCCGGCGTAAACGGGGGTGAAGCTGTGCAGCGACACCAGCACCGTCGGCCGCTTGTCGTGCACGCGGCGGTCGATCGCGGCATCGATACGGCGGTGATAGGGCTCGAAAATCTCGCGCCTGCGCGCTTTGCGCTCCTGCTCCGAAATTCCCTCGTTGCGCGGGATCGCGGTTGCTTCGGAAATCACGGGGATCGAGCTCATGGCGGCCGGCGGCCGGTTGCAGTCGATCACCAGCCGCGAATAGCGCTGGGCGATCAGATGTGCGCCCAGCATCTCTGCCAGCCGGTCGGCAACCCCCGCGATGCCGATGTCCCAGGCGATATGCCGCGTCAGCTCGCCTCCCGCGACGCCCAGATCGCCAAGCGTACGCGGCAGGACCCGTCCGTAGTGGTCCGAGGTGAGCAAAAAAGGCGATGTCCCTTGCGCATTCACCTCGTGCACCGGGGGGACGTCACCCTCGCTGAGGAGTTGATTGGTCGCCTCGATTGTGTCTAAAGCCATCCTGATTGCCTAATGAAACAGCAGTCACCCCAAAGAATCGGGCTGGATTGCTATAGATTGGTCCGCCCGACATCACCATGATTGCCTGACGATGCCGCTGCTGACGATTCATCACAAGACCGAATATCGCTACACCCGCCCTGTGGCGTTCGGCGAACACAGGATCATGCTGCGTCCCAGCGACGGGCATGATCTGCGCGTGCTCGACTCCAGGCTCGAGATCTCGCCCGAGCCGATGTCGCTGCACTGGATCCACGACGTGTTCGGCAATTCGGTCGCGATCGCGAATTTCGACGAGCGCGCGGACACGCTGGTCTTCGACTGGCACGTCACCGTCGAGCACAATCCGGTCGAGGAGTTCGCGCTGACGCCGGACGACTCGGCCTATTTCTATCCGTTCGCCTATGACGACGAGGAATTTCCCGACCTCGTCCACTACATCACGCCGCAATATACCGATCCCGACGGCGAGATCGCGGAATGGGCGCGCGGCTTTCTCGACGAGGACGCGCCGACGCCGACCTTCAAGATTCTGAGCGGCATGACCCACGGCATCCGCGAGCGGTTTAAATACCGCAAGCGCCACGAGTTGGGCACGCAGCATCCGCTCGACACCTTGCAGTCCGGTAGCGGGACCTGCCGCGATTACGCGCTGTTCATGATCGAGGCGCTGCGCCATCTCGGCATCGCCGCACGATTCGTCTCCGGCTACATCTTCCTGCCGGAGGATATCGAGCAGCGCCATGTCGGCGGTGGTTCGACGCATGCCTGGGTGCAGGTCTACCTGCCGAGCGCGGGCTGGATTGAGTTCGATCCGACCAACGGCATCGTCGGCACCCGCGACCTCATCCGCGTCGCGGTCGCACGCGATCCGCGCCAGGCGATCCCGCTGCACGGCGTCTATATCGGCGCTGCGGGCGCGTTCGATGCCATGGACGTGACCATCAGGGTGGTGTCGGACGAGCAACGCAGCGGCGAGGAGCTGGAAGCCGAAGTTTCGTAGACGCTCACCGCCGTGGGGGGGGGGGGGGGGGGGGGGGGGGGGGGGGGGGGGGGGGGGGGGGGGGGGGGGGGGGGGGGGGGGGGGGGGGG